>JAJDVM010000031.1 GCA_022826125.1 Defluviicoccus sp. | reverse complement strand
GGTGGAGGCGTGCGCGGCGCCGAAGGGGTCGTACTCGCTCTCCGACCGCTTGGTGAATCCGGACAGCCCGTCGCCCTGCCGTATCGTCCGGATGCGGTCGCGCCGCCCGGTGAGGATCTTGTGCGGATAGCACTGGTGCCCGACATCCCAGATCAGGATGTCCTCGGGCGTATCGAACAGGTGATGGATCGCGACCGTGAGCTCGACCACGCCCAGGCCGGCGCCGAGATGCCCGCCGGTGGTGGATACCGCATCGACCATTTCGGCCCGCAACTCGTCGGCCACCGCCCGCAGTTCCCGGGCGGACATGTCCCGAAGGTCGCGCGGCCAGCGGACCTTGTCCAGATGAGGAGTATCGACGGCCATTGTCAGTCCCTCGCCGGCTAGTTCCTGCGCTCCAGCACGAACGTGCCGAAAGCGCGCAGCGGTTCGGCTTCCGTGCCGAACCCGTCGAGACGCGCTACCGCCCGCTCGACCAGCATGCGTGCCTCGCTTTTCGCTTCCTCGACGCCGAGAGCGGCCACGAACGTCGCCTTGCCCGCCGCCGCGTCCTTTCCGACCTTCTTGCCGAGCGCCGCCTCGTCTCCGGTTACGTCGAGAAGATCGTCGACGATCTGAAACGCCAGTCCGATGTCATAGCCGTATGACCGGAATATGTCCCGCACGGATCCGGGACATTCGCCGAGGATCGCGCCCGCTTCGCAGCTGAAGGCGATGAGCGCGCCGGTCTTCATGCGCTCCAGCAGGGCGATCAGGTCGAAATCGGCCGCCCCGTGCTGCACGGCGAGGTCGATCATCTGGCCCCCCACCATGCCGCGCGCACCCGACGCTTCGGCGAGCGCGCGGGCTAGCTCCGTTCTGACCGGGGCGGAGGGGTGGGTGGCTTCGTCCGCGAGAACCTCGAAGGCGCCGGTCAGCAGGGCGTCCCCGGCGAGGATCGCCGTCGCCTCGTCGAAGGCGATGTGGCAGGACGGCTTGCCTCGGCGCATGTCGTCGTCGTCCATCGCGGGCAGATCGTCATGCAGCAGGGAATAGGCGTGGGTCATCTCGACCGCCGCCGCGACGCGGAGCGCACCCGCATCGTCGGCACGGGCGAGCCCGGCGCCGGTCCTGACCAGAAAGGCCCGCAGCCGTTTGCCGCCGCCGAGCACGCCGTAGCGCATCGCCTCGTAGAGCCGCGCCGCCGGCCCGTCCGGCTCGGGGAGCTCGCGCCGCAGCACGTCCTCCACCGCCGAGGCGGTATCCGCCATCGTTCCGGCGAGGTCGGTATCGATGAGGACTTCAGCCAAGGTCGGCGGGCTCCAGGCCGGCGGGCTCCGATCCTTCGAAGGCGATCTTTTCGATCCGCGCCTTGGCTTCGCCCAGTTTCTTCTCGCAATGCGTCTTCAGGACGATGCCGCGCTCATATGCCCCGATGGCATCGTCGAGCTTCGCCTCGCCGCTTTCGAGCGTGCGAACGATCGCCTCGAGCTGCTCCAGCGCGTCCTCGAACGAAAGACTGGCTATGTCGTCGGTCAAGTTGCGTATATCCGTTACTTCGTTTGCACCTGATCGCAAACCCTAGCCCTACGCCAGTCGCGGAACAAGACGAGACTTCCTTTCCCTATATCTAACAAAAACTTATGGGATCAGGCTGTCATCAGAACTCCGACATGGGCGGCGACGCTCGCCGAGAGAGCATCGAGGTCGTAGCCGCCCTCCAGCGTGGCGATGAGCCGGCCGCCGCATACCTCGTCCGCGATCCCGCACAGTTTTTCCGTCACCCAGGCATAGTCGTCCTCGACCAGGCGGAGCGTCGCCAGGGGATCGCGTTCGTGGGCGTCGAACCCGGCGGAGACCAGGATCAGGTCCGGGGCAAACGCCTTCAATGCCGGAAATACGCCGCGCTCCATGCCGGCACGGAACTCGGCCGAACCCGATCCCGGCCGCAGCGGGACGTTGACGACGTTGCCGCAACCCGTCTCCTCGGCGCGGCCGGTCCCGGGGTAGAGAGGAAATTCATGGGTGGAGGCGAAGAAGAGCGACGGGTCGGCCTCGAACATCGCCTGCGTTCCGTTGCCGTGATGCACGTCGAAATCGACCACCGCGACCCGGTCGGCGCCGAGCTCCTCGCGCGCATGCAGCGCGCCCACCGCAACGTTGTTGAACAGGCAGAAGCCCATGCTGCGCTCGGCCTCGGCATGGTGACCGGGAGGCCGCACGGCGCAGAACGCATTGTCCGCATCGCCGGCCATCACCGCGTCCACGGCGGCCACCATCGCGCCCGCCGCACGCAGCGACGCTTCGCCCGAATCGGCGGACATCACGGTGTCGGGATCGACCCTCACCCGGCCCTCCGCGGGGACCGCGTTCAGCAGCGCCTCGACGAACCTGGCCGAGTGGGCGCGAGACAGTTGCCCGGGCTCGGCCTGCGGCGCCTCGCGGCGGTCCAGATCCGCGAAGGCATCGGCGGACAGCGCCCCCATCACCGCGCGAATGCGGTCCGGCCGCTCGGGATGACCCTGGCCGGTGTCGTGCCTCGCCGAGCTGTCGTGGTGAAACAGCAGAGTCGTCATGGCCTTCCCTTCCTGTCCCGGGGCCGGACCGGCTCAAAGCGCATCGATGGGAACCTTCAGATAGGCCGTCCCGTTGCTTTCCGGCGGCGGCATGCGTCCGCCCCGGATATTGACCTGGACGGCGGGCACGATCAGCCGCGGCAGGGAAAGCTCCGTGTCGCGACCGGTGCGCGTGGCGACATAGCTCTCCCGGCTCACGCCGTCGCGGCAATGGATGTTGCTCCGGCGCTGCTCGGCCACGGTGGTCTCCCAGGCGAAATCGCGCGTCCCCCCGGCGCCGTAGTCGTGGCACAGGAACAGGCGGGTATCCGCCGGCAGGGACAGGATACGGCGAAGCGAGTCGTAGAGGATCTCCGCGCAGCCGCCCGGGAAGTCGGCCCGCGCGGTGCCTGAATCCGGCATGAACATCGTATCGCCGACGAACGCCGCATCGCCGAAAACATAGGTGGCGCAGGCCGGGGTATGGCCGGGGGTGAACATCACGCGGCCGTCGATGCTGCCGATCGAAACCGTGTCCCCGTCGTCGAAGAGACGGTCGAAATGCGATCCGCCGGCGGCCAGTTCATCCTCGATGTTGAACAACGCGCCGAACGTCCTCTGCACCTCGGAAACGCCGGCGCCGATTCCGATCCTGCCGCCGAGGCGTTCCTGGACGTAGGGCGCCGCCGTGATGTGATCGGCGTGCACGTGGGTCTCGAGAATCCAGTCGACGGCAAGACCGTCCCGCTCGACGGCGGCGATCAGCTTGTCCGCGGACCCGGTCGCGGTGCGGCCCGAGGCGGGATCGAAATCAAGCACCGGATCCACGATCGCGGCGCGCCGGGTATCGGGATCCGAAACGACATAGGAGATGGAATTGGTGGCCGGATCGAAGAATCCGTCGACCTTGGTCGTCATGCCTCACCCCCCGTCGCATTATGCCGGCTGAAGGAGAGTCTACAATATCGGCCGCCCCGCTTCGGGCGAGACCGATCACGCGGTGTCGTCGTAAAAGTCCTGCAGGATGGCGATCACGCCGTCGCGGCTGTACTCGGGAGGGATCGCTTCCCGGTCGGCGAACATCTCGCGCAGCCTTGTGCCCGATATCCGAAGCTTCCCGTCGTCTTCTCGTACGCAGGGCCGGCTCGCCGCGGCGCCCGTCGCCACCGCGGCCGCGGCGCGATAGCGGTCTTCCTCGCCCAACGGGTCTTCTCCGTCGGCGGCGGCGAAGCACACGTTCCCGGTCGCCATGCCCCCGCAATCGAAGCAATAGAACGTGTCGTCGAACTTCAGCGGCCGGGTGGCGAGGTCGTCCTCACCCACCTCGTCGAAAATCCGGTGGGCGTCGAAGGGCCCGTAATAGCCGCCGAGCCCGGCATGGTCGCGCCCCACCACCAGATGCGAGCATCCGAAGTTCTGGCGGAACAACGCATGCAACAGCGCTTCCCGGGGCCCCGCATAGCGCATTTCGATGGGGTAGCCCGCCTGGATCACCCTCCCTTCCGCGAAGTGGTTGGCGACCAGCCAGTCGATCGAGCGGACCCGGACGTCGGCCGGAATGTCGCCTGCCTTGAGCGCCCCGAGGACCTGATGGATCAGCACCCCGTCGCAAACCTCGATGGCCGCCTTGGCGAGAAACTCGTGACTGCGATGCATCGGATTGCGGGTCTGGAAGGCGGCGACCGTCGACCAGCCCTTTTCCGCGAACAGAGCCCGGGTTTCGGCGGGGCGCAGGTAAAGCCCCCGGTAGGTTTCGGGAAAGTGCCCTTCGGAGAACACCGAGACCGGTCCCGCCAGGTTGACCGGGCCCTGTGCCATCACCTTGGCGACTCCGGGATGGGCCTCGTCGTTCGTGCGGTAGATCTCGTGGCATTCGAGGTCCTTGTCGATGCCGTATTTCTCGGCGACCGAGAGGATGCCGAGGATTTCCCCCTCCCCGTCCGTCAGCGCCACCTCGTCGCCGACGGCGACGGCGAAGTCCTCCCCGCAGGAGAGCGTGATGGGCAGCGGCCAGAACAACCCGTTCTCCAGGCGCATGTCCACGCACGCGCCGCGCCAGTCGGCCGCGCCCATGAATCCCGGGAGCGGCGAGTATGCGCCCATGGCGAGCATGAACAGGTCGGAAACCTCGCGGCTCGACAGGGGAAGCTTCTTCAGGGTCCGCGCCCTTTTCAGCGCCTCCTCCCGTTCCTCCCGGGGCAGCAGCAGGGGCTTCAGGGGGGCGTTGCCGTGCGGGGCGATCAAGTTCGGCATGACGCGTCGTCGCGGCGGAAAATCCCGGCTAATCGACGATGTGGTAGACCGGCGCCTTCTCCATGGCCCATTCCCCGGTTTCCCGGTCGAAGCGGGACAGGGTGAAGCAGTGCCAGTCGGCGTCGTCCAGCCTCGGATGATCGGCTCGGTAGTAGTATCCCGGCCACCGCGTTTCCGTCCTGAACATCGTGTGGTGCGTCACCGCCTCGGACGCCAGGACCCGGTGTTGCAGCTCCCACGCCCGCTGGAGTTGGTGAAGATCTTCGGCGCCGAGATTATCGAGGTCTTCCTTCAGCATGCCCAGCAGTTCCAGCCCGCGGGTCAGCATGGGCTCGTTCGTCGTGTAGTGGGCGCCGATGCCGCCGACATACTCGTCCATGATCTTCTCGAGGCGCTGGAGACCGTGAATCGGCAGCATGTAGCTCGGCGAGACCGTTCCGGCGACGATCTCGTTGCGGCCGACCCGGTAGTTCTCCAGGGGCCGGAAGACCGTGCTCTTCAGGCCCTCGTACTCCTTCTCGCTGACCTGGGGCAGGTCGGTCTTGAGGTCGTTGACGTAGTTGACCGCCGCCTTGCCGGCGATCCGCCCCTCGGTGAAGGACCCCGACGAGAACTTGTGGGCCGTACCGCCGATCGTGTCGCCCGCGCCGAACAGCCCGTCGACCGTCATCATCCGGTTATAGCCCCACCGGTACTCGTCCGGCGCGTAATCGTCCGGCCCGCTCGCCCAAGCGCCCGAGCAGGTGGCATGCGAGCCCATCACGTAGGGCTCGGACGTGGTCAGCTCGGGATTGGTGTGCTTGGGATCGATGTTCTGGGACGCCCAGACGACGGCCTGCCCGATCGTCATGCCGAGGAAGTTCTCCCAGCCCACCTGCTCCTTGTGCGGATCCTGGAAAGCCTCCGTGGTCACCATGCGGATCGGGCCGCGGCCGGCCTTGACCTCTTCAAGGAGCGCGTGGTTGCGGAGGCAGGTCGGCACCGGATGCCGGTCGACGTAATCGCCCACCAGCTCCTTCGTGTGGTCGTACCACTTGGACTCGTACTCCTCGCCATACGCGTTCTGGGTGTAGGTCTTGAGGTGGAGGAAATACGCGCCGACCGGGCCGTAACCGTCCTTGAACCTGGTCAGGACGATCCGGTTTTCCATCTGGGTCATCTTCGCGCCGGCGAGGATCGGCAGCGCGTAGGCCGAGGCGCTGCTCCAGGGCGCGTACCAAGTCCGTCCCATGCCCTCGCCGACGGCGCGCGGCTTGAAGATGTGCGACGCGCCGCCCGCGGAGACGATCACCGCCTTGGCCCGGAAAACATAGAAGTCGCCCGTGCGCACGTTGAAGCCGACCGCCCCCGCGACGCGGTTGGGCCTGGTTGAGTCCATCAGCAGGTGGGTGACCATGATCCGGTTGTAGACTTCGGTGGCGGCCTTGCGGGCCGCCTCCGCGACGATCGGCTTGTAGCTCTCGCCGTGGATCATGATCTGCCACTTGCCTTCGCGCAGATAACGCCCGGTCTCGGGATCCTTCATGATCGGAAGGCCCCACTCCTCGAACTTGTGCACCGTGGAATCGACGTGGCGCGCGATGTCGTAGCCGAGATCCTCCCGCACCAGACCCATCAGGTCGTTCCGGCAATACCGGACATGGTCCTCGGGCTGGTTCTCGTCCCACTGCATGCCCATGTAGCAGTTGATCGCATAGAGACCCTGGGCGACGGCGCCGCTGCGCTCGATATTCGCCTTCTCGACGCAGACCACCTTGAGGTCGCGCCCCCAGTACCCGGCCTCGTAGGTCGCACCGCAGCCGGCCATACCGCCGCCGACGACCAGGATGTCCGCGTCCACGAAAACCGTCTTGCGGCGGGAGAACGAACTCACTAGACGACTCCCTGCTTGAACTGGTCCGGCGTCACGGCGGGCAGCGCATCGATGTTGAGCGCGTCGGGCTCGTGCGCCAGCTCCTGGGACTTCAGCGCCTCAGCGCTGGGCGCCTCGTAATCGGCCGGCGCCTTGATCGACCCCCATGGCGTGGTCCGGATCGGCGAGACGAAGTCCTTCTCCGTGCCGTCGCGGAACTTGATCTTCCAGGAGATGGTGCCCTTGGTCTCTTCCCGCAGCGCCCGAACGCTGTGCCCCATGGGCGCGAAGTCGGCGTAGCCCCGGCAGTCGATCGCATTCTGCGGACAGGCCTTCACGCAGGAATAGCACTCCCAGCACATGTTGGGCTCGATGTTGTAGGCCCGCCGATAGGTGGAATCGATGTGCATGATGTCGGACGGGCAGATATCGACGCAGTATCCGCAGCCGTCGCAACGGGTCATGTAGACGAATGTCGGCATGGGGTTCGGTAAACTCCTGTTTCGACGACCGACGACGGGCCGATCAGTAGTGGCTGGGCCGTTCGCGGGCGCTGCCGAAGGTTTCGGGCTTGTCGGCGGGGGGCGGCAGGTTGCTCCTCGAACCGGTCGCCTCGGACACCCGCTTCTCGAACGCCGCCGCGGGCTTGAAGAACATGTGCGAGAACTTGGACCACGGAACCGATCCGAACAGTACCGTCGTGGCGATCAGGTAAAGGCCCAGGAACACGGTCGTCCACGCGCTCCCGGCCGCCTGCAACCCGGCCCAGATCAGCCCCAGCGTCGTGCTGGCGAGAAGCGAGACGACGAACAGGTCGGCGCGCACCAGCCGGAACGGCGTGTGCCCCTCGGCCGACACGTCGACCCGGATGAAGAACCAGAACCAGTAGCCCCCGACGCAGACCAGCAAGGCGCCTACGACCCACAGGAGCGGCAGGATCGCGGGGGTCGCGGTTGCCGGGGTCGGGTACCAGAACACCATGATGAAGGTCGTGACGACATACGCCAGAAATCCGTACATCGTCAGCAGGTGAGCGATCCGGCGGCGGCCGGGACCGAATTCGGCGGAGGTCAGACCCTCCGACAGGGCGGTCTGGACCGCGATCCCCGCCATCGTCCCGCCGCCGACCCGGCGCGCGCCCCCGTCCCGCGACTTCCGCCAGCTGGCGAAGAAATAGGTGGCGCTTCCCTTGTGCCAGATGTCGAACAGGGTGCCGCCCACGACCAGCACCATCATGACGATGACGTAGGTCTGCATGACGGCGGGCGATACGGACGCCGAAAGCGCGGCGAAGGGATTACTGGTCAACACGCGATTCCCCCCAATCTCTGCCTGTCCCGGTCAACGCCAGCGGCGACGGTAACGTTCGGTCCCCGGAGGGCTACCATCTTCCGTCAGGATCGGTTGTCAAGGCCGCGCGGGCGCCGGGCGGCGGCGGAACGGGTAAGGCCCCGGGTGCTCGACGAGCGGCATGGTGTGCGTGACCATGCCGACGCCGGGGCTCCACACATGCAGAAACCCTGCGGCGGGTTCGAGCACGAGGTGGAGATCGGCGCCGCGACGCAGATCGAGCGGCATCTGGAAGGCCGTCGACGGCGCGACGCAGGCGAGCGTGCCGGCGAAGCGGCGCTGGATGGGCCGGTGCAGATGCCCGCACAACACCCGCTCGACGTTCCCGTGCCCGCCGACGATCCGGGCGAAGGCATCCGCGCCCTCGAACTCCTGGCCGTCCATGAAGGGGACGCCGGTCTTGAAGGGCGGGTGGTGCATCAGGATCACGGTCGGGCGGTCCGGCGCCTCAGTCAGGCGGTCGTCCAGCCACGACAGGCGTTCGGCGCACATCTCGCCGGACTTGGCGCCCTCTCTCAACGTGTCGAGCGCGAGGAGGCGCACCGGCAGATCCTCGATCGCGTAATGCAGGAACGCGCCGTTCCCCGGCAGATAACCGGCATCGGCGAAAGCGGCCCGCAGGTTCGTGCGGTCGTCCCGGTTGCCGGGGATCAGGTAAACCGGCGCCGGGAGGGGTTCCAGCAGGCGTCGAAGCTGGGCATAGGATTCGGCGTCGGGGGTATCGACGAGATCGCCCGTAACCAATACCGCGTCGGCCGGAGGATCGAGCGCCGCCAGGCGCTCGACGGCGCTGGCGAGACCGGCCGCGGTATCGGCCACGTCGTGGGCGAGATCGCCCTCGGGCCGGAGGTGTATGTCGGAGATATGGGCGAAGATCATGAGCGCGGGAAACTACCATGGTGTTATGCTGGACCCCAAACCGCGAGGATCGAGGAGCCAAACATGTGCGACGAAATAACCGCCCGCGATGAGGAAGACCATCTGCGCGGTTCGGGAGACCTGACCCGGCGCGGATTCGGAGCGCTGTCGGTCGGGACGGGCGTGGCGATGCTGCTGCCGCGCAGCGCGTCCGCTGTCGATGTAACGGCCCGCAATGTCGAGATATCCACACCGGACGGCACGGCGGACTGCCACTTCGTTCACCCCGCCAGCGGCGCCCATCCGGGCGTGCTGATCTGGCCCGACGCGCTCGGCCTCAGACCCGCTTTCGAGCGGATGGGGCGGCGGCTGGCCGAATCAGGGTATTCGGTGCTGGTCGTGAACCCCTATTACCGCAAGGAGAAGGCGCCGATCCTGCCGGCCGGCGCCACGTTCCGCGACGAGGCGACGCGCAAGAAGGTCTTTCCCCTGATGCGCTCGCTGACTCCCGAGGTCACGGTGACGGACGCCAGGGCCTTCGTCGGCTTTCTCGACGCCCAGAAATCGGTCGCCAAGGACCGCAAGATAGGCACGACGGGCTACTGCATGGGCGGGTCGATGACCATGCGGACGGCGGCGGCGTTCCCCGAACGGATCGGCGCCGGCGCCTCGTTCCACGGCGGCAGGCTGGTGACCGACCGGCCCGACAGCCCCCATCTGCTCGTGCCCAGGATCCGCGCGCACTACCTGTTCGCGATCGCGGAGAACGACGACAAGAAGGAGCCGAACGCCAAGACCGCGCTGCGGCAGGCATTCGACGCCGCCAAGCTGCCGGCCGAGATCGAGGTCTACGCCGGGACCCTGCACGGCTGGTGTCCTCCGGATTCCGCCGTCTACAACGAGGCGCAGGCGGAGCGCGCCTGGAGCCGGCTGCTGGCCCTGTTCAAGACCGCCCTCGCCTGAGGCGGCGGGGCGGCGCGGCACTTTCCCGCCAGGGCCGGTTCCCTGGTCCCCGACCGGTCGGCGATTCTCTTCACCGTCGCCTGCGGAGCGGGCTGCGGCCTGTTGGTGCTGCTCGGCGTCTTCGCGAGCGGGGAGACGATCCCCTCCGACCGCCGGTTCGGGCTTGCGGCGTTGGGCGCCGCGCTGGGCGCGATCGGCTTCGGGCTCGTCTCCTCGGCCTGCGACCCCGGCCGTCCCGAACGCTTCCTGCACACGCTTTCGCAATGGAGGACGAGCTGGCGGTCGCGCGCATTCGTACTGGCGACCGCTGCCTGCGTCCCGGCCGTGCTGTTCGGCATCGGTTGGGTCGGCTACGGGGAGATCGACGGCATGTGGCGGGTCAGCGGCCTCGCCGCCACCCTGATCGCGGGATTCGCTGTTCATGCGACCGCCATGACCTACGCGACGCTGCAGGAAGTTCCCGCCTGGTCCAACCGCTGGACGGTGCCGCTTCACCTCGCGCTCGCGCTCTATACGGGCGGCCTCTGGCTGCATGCGCTACTCGCCCTGTTCGGCCGCGCGAGCCCCGACAGCGCGCTGATCGTGGTGGTGACGCTGTTTCTCTCCTTCTATCTCAAGCGCAGATACTGGCGGTTCATCGACATCGTCCGGGCGGTTTCGACGGCCGAGGGGGCGGACGAGCGGGATGAAGCCGGCGGGCGGCGCCCGCATATCGAAGCCCTCCGGACGACGGGCGATCCCATCGCCCGCGAGCACGCGGTGAAGCTCCGGCGCTACGCCTTCGTGCTCCTTTTCGCCGTGCCGCTGGTGCTCACCATGGTGGCGATGGAGGCGACCCACCCGCTCGCCGCGCCGGCGGTTGTCGGCGCGGCCCTGTCGGGCACCGCCGGCGTCCTCATCGAGCGCCGGCTGTTCTTCGCCGAGGCGGCGTGAGGTTGAGGTTCAGGCGGCCTCTTCCTTGCTGGCGGTGAAGGTGAGGCCCCTGGCGGTGAACTTCTCCTTCACACCCGGCTTGATGGCGTCGAGCTTGACCGCGCTGGAGGGCGCCAGGTCGATATCGGTCATGTCGTGCACGCCGCCGGTGATCAGCACCTGGAGGACGCCCTCCTCTTCTCCGATATTGCGGAAGGCGCGGTTGACCTTGGGCGGCACCGAGATGGTGTCGAACTCGTCGAGCTCCACCCGCCCGCCGCCGTCGTCGTTCCAGGTCACCTCGAAGCGGCCCTTGAGCACGGTGAAGGTCTCGTAGGTCTGGAGATGGGCGTGGAGCGAGGGGCCCTGGCCCGGCGGGCAGACGGCAATGGTCATGGTCATGCCGGCGGCGTCGACGATGGGCGCACCGGTGTTGATCGGCGTGTCCACGTCGCCGCCGAGACCGATGACCGACAACAGCTTGCGCGCGTAGACGACGTCGTTCGCCTCCTGCGGAATCTCCGGATCCTGCTGGATCGGCAGCGGTTTCAGCGACTTGTAACGCGATATCCGGCCCTGCATCTCTTCCGGCGTGATCTCGATCGTCTTCATCGCATCCTCCCTGGGGCGCTCCTGGGCGCCGCGCCCGGAATGGTAGGGGCAACCGCGCCCGATTGGAATCGCCGATACGCCGCCGTCGCCGATGCGACGTAAGGTCGCCGGTCAGGAACGATCTTCGAGCGCGATTTCGGGCCGGGGCGAGCCCGCCCAGGTGAAGCGGTAGCGCGCGCCCCGGCGCACATTGCCGACCAGAGCCGGGCGGAAACAGGCGAGGCAAGTGCCGCCTTCCCGCCGCACGCTGGGGTAGACGATCCCGGGCGAGCCCCGTTCGAGGAGGGTCTCGGCAAGCGCCTGCGAATCCAGATAGCTGCCGGGGTCGAGGCACGATCCGAACGTCGCGTCTCCCCGAATGTCGTGATAGGCGCCGCCGAAGTCGGCGAGATAGTCGTCATAGACGAGGCTCTCCTCCAGCCAGCCGACCTCCAGGAGCTCCACCGTCTTGTGCCAGGCGATTTCGGCTTGCGCGGTCTCCGGCTCGAAGCCGGCATACCAGGCGCCGCGCTCCGGTCCGTTGAATCGGCTGCCGAGCGGGTGGGCGTGGCAGAACGCCGCGTTCACGATCCGGGCGTGCGGAACCCCGAAGACCAGCTCGTCGACGCCGATCCCGGGCAACCGGTCGTGCTCCGCCGCCGCACGCTCGTCCGTCGCGCGGTCGAGTTCGACGATCGCCGACAAATGTTCGTCGTCCTCGGCGATTCCGGCGAAGACGGTGTCCGAACCCTCGCTATACGCTGAAGGGATCAGGCGGTGCGTGTCGAGCCTGCGAATTCGGGAAACCGGGGGAACGCTCAATACCCGCCCCGGCGCGCATCCAGAAGTCGCCGCACCGTCGCGAAAGCCGGTATCCCGCCGCGTATGAGATAGTCGACCGGCGTCAGCCCGCCGAATATCCGGTTCCTGTTCGGCAGGGTCATCCACCGGTCCGCGAGCTTCTCGCCATAAAGCGCGTTCAGCGCCCCGAAGATTCCGACGAGGTAGGAAACCCGGCGGATCCTGTCCTCGTCGAGCATACGGTCGGGTCGTTTCTTCAAGGCGTAATAGGCGCCGTTCGACATGCCGCCCAGCAGCCGTCGCGCATCCGCATCGCGGATTTTCCACCGTGCCATCATGTTGATGAAGGCGCGCGCGGCATCGCCGCCGAGGCGCTCCCGTTCGGCCCGGTCGGATAGATCCGCTGGCGGCGGCACTTCGTGCCGCGTCGCCGGGTAGATGGGGCTGAGATCCACTTGTTCCTCCAGTTATGGAGACTATTATAATCATAATCGGACGAAATGCAAGACGTCCGGCGCCGATCGACGCATGCCGCCGCGCCGAGTTGACGCGCCCGCGGCACCTCGGAACAATCCGGCCATGGTCGAGCACACGCGCGAAACGATCCAGGTCAACGGCTGCGCCATCGAGGTGCTGCGCGGCGGAAGCGGGCCGAAGCTCCTGTTCCTCCACGGAGCGGGCGGGGCGAGCGACTGGGCGCCCTACATGGACCGGCTCGCCGAGCGCTTCGAGATCGCGGTGCCGAGCCATCCCGGTTTCGGCCGGTCCGACACCCCCGGCTGGCTCGATTCCATGTCGGACCTCGCTTTTTTCTACCTCGACGCCCTGGAGACGATGGGGCTCGACGACGCGCATGTCGTCGGCAACTCGCTCGGCGGCTGGCTCGCCTGCGAGATCGCGGTTCGCTCCGCCGCGAGAATGCGCTCGCTCACCCTGGTCGGCGCGGCGGGGATCCCGGTCGAGGGCGTGCCGATGGGCGACATCTTCCTGTGGAGCCCGGAAAACCGGGTGCGCAACGTCTACCACGACCAAGCGATCGCCGAGGCCCGCCTCGCCCGGAACCCGAGCGAGGAAGAGGCCGACATCGCGCTCAAGAACTACTTCACCACCTCCCGGCTGGCATGGAGCCCGCGTTTCTGCAACCCGGATCTGCCGAAGTGGCTGCACCGGATCCGGATCCCGACGATGATTCTCTGGGGCGCCGAGGACAAGGTGTTCCCGCCCGCCTACGGCGAGGCCTACGCGGCGTCGATCCCGGGCTCGCAGCTCCGGATCGTCCCCGAATGCGGCCACCTGCCCCACCAGGAAAAGACCGACGCGTTCCTCGACGCCGTGACGGCAATCGCGGAGGAAGCCGCCCCATGAAGTTCTTCTTCTTCCACCTGATGCCCTACGCGCATCTCGACCTCGACTACGACAAGACCTATCCGGGCGCCTATCTCACCCTTCCCAACAGCTACTACGACCCGAAGAAGGGCGCGCCGCTCTACCACCGCTATCTCGACGAGCTGGAGCTGGCCGACCGGCTCGGCTTCGACGGGGTCTGCGTCAACGAGCATCACCAGACCGCCTACGGGATGATGCCGGCGCCCAACCTGCTCGCCGGCGCGCTGACCCGGAGCGTGAAGAACGCGACGATCTGCGTCCTCGGCCGCGCGCTGCCGATCACCGACAACCCGATCTCCATCGCGGAAGAGTTCGCGATGCTCGATAACCTCGCGGAAGGGCGCTTCATCGCCGGTTTCGTCCGCGGCCTCGGCACCGAGTACCACGCCTCGATGGCCAACCCGTCCTTCAGCCACGCGCGGTTTCACGAGGCGCACAACCTGATCGTCCGGGCGTGGACCGAGACCGGTCCCTTCGCCTTCGACGGCAAGCATTACCGCTACCAGTACGTCAATCTCTGGCCGCGCCCCTACCAGACGCCGCACCCGCCGATCTGGATTCCGTCGCAGGGCTCGCGCGAGACCTATGAGTGGGCGGCCCATCCGGACCGCAAATACACCTATCTGATCACCTTCAACCCGGCCGAGGCGGTGAAGCGCAACCTCGACGCTTATGCCCGCCAGTGCGAGACCTACGGCTACGAATGCAGCCCCGGCCAGCTCGGCTGGGCGCTCCCGATCTATGTCGCCGAGACCGACGAAGCCGCCAACCGCGAGGCGGCGAACCACATCGAGGTGTTCTTCAACAAGTTCATCGCCTCGCCGGCGGAGTACAAGCTGCCGCCGGGCTACTCGTCGATGGCGTCCTACAAATACGTCATGGAGACCAAGTTCAAGGTCCGCGAGCAGTTCCTCACGCACGAGACGCTGACCGGCAACGGCATGTTCGTCTGCGGCAGCCCGGAGACGGTGACCGAAATCCTCTCCCGGCGCTTCGACGAGATGGGCTACGGCAACCTGGTCTGCATGCTCCAGTTCGGCACCCTGCCGCGCGAGCTGACCGAGAAGAGCATGACTCTCTTCGCCAACGAGGTGATGCCGAAGCTCCGCCACCTCGGCGAGGCGGTTCCGGCTCCCCTCGCCGCCGCACCGGCTGCCGGCTGAACGCGCATCCGGTTTGTTTGGATCCGCAGACGCGGTGACATCGCCGGGTCCCGCCCTTCGATACGCCGCTTCGCAGCTACTCAGGGTGAGGGCAAAGAAGTTTCGCCAGCACTCACCCCTCATCCCGAGTAGGCGCGCCAGCGCCGTATCGAGGGACGCCCCATGAACCGCCACGCCCTCCTCGGCGCCGCGTTCATCGCGGTCGCCATGATGTTCTGGGGCGGGAACACCACGGTCGGCCGGTTCGCGATGACGACCGACCTGCCGCCCATCGGGGTCAATTTCTGGCGCTGGACGATGGCGTTCGCGATCCTCCTGCCGCTCTACGCCCCGACGCTGTGGCGCCAGCGCCAGCTTCTCTGGCGGCATCGGGTCTACTGCTTCTTCCTGGGTCTGGTCGGGGTGACCTGCTTCAACTCCTTCTATTACGTGGGTCTGCAGAGCACGACCGCCGTCCAGGGCTCGCTGATCGCGGCGCTCCTCCCCCTCCTGATTCTCGTCCTCGGCGCGGTCTACGCGGGCACCGGCATCACCGGACGTCAGGTGGGCGGGCTCGTGCTCTCGATCGGCGGCGCGGTTCTGGTCGTCGTTCGGGGCGAGTTTGCCGTGCTGCAGACGCTGCGGCTCAACCCGGGCGATTTCTGGTGCCTCGCCGCGGTTCTCTGCTGGGCGGCGCAGACCTTCATGCTGCGCTACAAGCCGCCGCAAATGGACATCATGGCGCTGGTCGTCGCCTCCATCGGACTCGGCTGGCTCGCCCTGGTTCCGGCCTACGCGGTGGAGACGGCGCTGGGCGGGACCATGCGTTTCGACCGGGAAACGGTACTCCTGGTGGGCTATCTCGGGCTGTTCGCGAGCGTTATCGCGTTCAGCCTCTACAACGCTGGCGTGGTCCGCGTCGGATCGACCGGCGCGGGATATCTGGGCAACCTTTTCCCCGTCTTCAGCGCGCTGCTGGCGGTGATCTTTCTCGGCGAGGCGATCGCCTGGTACCACGCGCTCGGCGGCATGCTGGTTCTCGGCGGGATCTACCTCGCGACCGTCCCGCCGGGCGCCCTCCGACGCCGCCCGACAGCCCGGTCAGCCGGACGCGTCGGGTAGCGCCACGCCGACCATGCAGTCCCGGGTGACGATCCCGGCGAGCCGTTCCGCGTCCCACGACTCGGTCCCGTCGGGCCGCATGGGCAGGACGAGGTAGCGCATGTCGGCGTTGCTGTCATGCACCCGGACGGTCACGTCTTCCGGGACCGTGGTGCCGAACTCCTCCAGCACCGCGCGGGGCTCGATCACCGCGCGCGAGCGGTAGGACTTCGACTTGTACCAGTCGGGCGGCAGGCCGAGGATGGTGCGCGGATAGCACGAGCACAGCGTGCACACGATCATGTTGTGCGTGTCCGGCGTGTTCTCCACGACGACCAGCTCGGTGCCGGCCATCGGGATCCCGAGCTCGCCGACCGCCGCGGTGCCGTCGTCGAGCAGCCGCTCCTTGAACGCCTCGTCGGTCCAGGCCTTCGCGACGATCCCGGCGCCGAGCGCGGGCCCGCGCGAATCCATGAATTCGAGTTGCCCGCGGATCTGCTCGGGCGTCACCACGCCCTTCTCGATCAGCAGCTCGCGAATCGCGGTCGCCATCAGCTCGTAATGGCCGGCCTCGTCGACGTCCCGGTTCTCGGGCGCGACCTCGTGGTCGTGGTCGTGGTGGGCCTCGACGTGCCCGCGTTCGTCTTCCGCCATCCTCTCTCTCCTAAGCCTTTTCCAGCCAGTGCTGGAAGATTTCCAGATCGAGCGTGTCCCGCTCCGGGCCGTCGTAGCCGTCCCAGATGTCGTGCTGCCGGAACCGCACGCGATAGAGGTGCCGCCGGGGCTCTCCGTCGAACCCGTAGGCGAGCTCCTCGGGGTTGGGAAACGCGCCGCAATAGCGTTCCACTACCCCGGTCTTGCCCCGGATGTAGAACGGCGTGCGCCGGTGGCCGGGCGGGTGGCTGAGCGCGACCCGCACCGCGTCGCCGACCTCGAAGCGGCGTTCCTCCGCCGTCGCGCCGGTCATGTTCCGCCCTCCAGCCGCCGCCGGATCTCGTCCATCCGGGCCTCGATCTCGTCATGGCTGGCGAGGCCCTTCTCCTCCAGCAGGTCGGTCAGGGCCTCGGCCCATCGCTCGAAATAGTCCCGGTCGTACTGTTCCGGGGGCAGGTCCTCGAGCGCGCGGCGCATCTCGTCGACCGTCATCAGCTTCTTCTCGCGCAGCGCGCCGACCGTGGCCGTGATCAGCTTGGCCCACGGCGCGGTCGGCGGACTGTCGGGCTCGACCGGCCCCGCCGGCATGCCGCCCATGTCGTGCTGTCTCTGCATCGTTCCTACCCTCCCGCCGTCCGGCCTTCGATCTCGTTCCGCACGATGTCCGCGCCGGCGACCATGGCCTTCAGCTTGCCGAGCGCGGTGTCGCGGTCGAGATACTTCATCCCGCAATCCGGCGCGACGACGATCCGCTCCGGCGGCAGGACGTCGAGCGCCTTGCGGATGCGCGCCGCGACGGTCTCGGCGGTCTCCACCTCCGGGTCGCCCAGGTTGAGCACGCCGAGGATGACCGTCTTCGACGGCAGCCGTTCGAGGATGCCCAGATCCAGGTCGGGCTGCGCCGCCTCGATCGAGACCTGGTCGACCGCCGCGTTCTCGAGCTCCGGCAGGAACGAGTATGCGCTCGGCCTTTCGTGCACGATATGCGCGTAGCCGAAGCAGAGATGGATCGCCGTCGTCCCCTCGACGCCTTCGAGAGCGCGGTTTATCGCCTTGACCGCGTAGGATTTGGCGATCTCGGGACGCGCCTGCATGTAGGGCTCGTCGAGCTGGACCACGTCCACCCCGGCCGCGAACAGCGCCTTGATCTCCTCGTTCATCGCGGCCGCGTAGTCCATCGCCGCCGCCTCGTCGGTGTCGTAATGGTCGTTCTGCGCCTGCTGGGTCATGGTGAACGGCCCGGGCACGGTGATCTTGGTCATCCGGTCGGTATTGGCGACCAGGAACTCGGCGTCGCGCACCTCGATGGGGCGCGCGCGGTGGATCGGACCGGCGATGCGGGGCACCGGGTTGGGATGCCCGGTGCGGTCGATCGCGGTGCCCGGGTTGTCGATGTC
>JAJDVM010000274.1 GCA_022826125.1 Defluviicoccus sp. | reverse complement strand
GGATCGACACCCGGACAGGCCAGCGCATCGAGGGCGACGCCGCGATCATGATCGACGATTTCGCGCGCCCCGATGTCGATGTCGCGCTCACCGGCATCATGGGTACCGGCGGCCGCGCGCGGGCCGACCTTCGCTGGAACGGCATCCCGCTGGCGAACGGCGCGTTTCGTTCGGACACGGCGGGCTCGATCGAGGGCCGGTTCTACGGAAACGACCACCGCGAAGTGGGCGGCATCTTCGAGCGGGACCGTTTGCTGGGAGCCTTCGGAGCCTCGCGCTGAACGAATCCGTAGTAAAGAACCGCGCGCCGATTTCCTCTTCGATCTCCGCTCCAGGCGGATATCCCGAGGTGGCGATCCGCCCATCACCCGCACCGGCAACCACACGGACGTTACCGTCATCAACGCGGAGGGCCGCCGGTTGCCATGGACCGAGCTCATCCACGTCGGAGACGACGAGATGGGCGACTTCATGCGCCGCAGACGGGATCCCGAGTTTCTCCAGAGGATCGAAATCTACATGCGATCGGTGCGAAAATGGGACGAGCCCCATATCGAGGCGGGCTTCCTCGCCGCCACGCTGATGACGCGGTGAACGCGCGGCGCTAAATCGCCGCCTCTTTCCTTCCACCGCAACGCATGACCGCACAATTCCGCTTGAATGTCGGCGGGAACATGGCGATCGTGCTTCGACAGCTTCCGGTGACCATCGTGAGTTGTCCTGGTAGCGGCGCCTCGAACATCCCGGCTCAAGCGACAAGGTCCTGGCTGGGCACCGATTTGCGGGGATCGACGAACGGCACGGCGGCGGTCTTGCCCGGCGCGGTTCCGGAGAGCGTCGTCACTTCGAGAGCGTTGCCGGGGCCTGCCAGCTCGATGGGCACCCAGACGTAGCCGATATTCCTGGCGAGCCGGGGCGACCAGACGATCACGGTGACCGTCCCGATCTCCTCGCCGTCCCGGTACACCGGCGCGATGTCGGGACATGCCGGGATCCTGTCCTCGCCGTCGAGCACGACGCCGACCAGCTTCCGGCTCACGCCTTCCGCCCCGATCCGCATCAGCGCGTCCTTGCCGATATAGTCCGCGCTCTGGTCTTCCACCAGCCGCTCGAGCCCCATGATCTCGAACGGGTTGTTCTCGATCGTCATGTCGGCGCCGTAGCGGAATATTCCGGCCTCGATGCGGCGGATCTGCGAGGGCGCGATCGGCCGGATGCGGTGCGGCGCCCCGGCTTCCATGATGCGGTCCCACAACTCCTCGCCCCGGCCGGGGTCGCGGAGATAGATCTCGAAGCCCACCTCGGCGCTCCACCCGGTGCGGCTGATCACCACCGGGATACCGTCGAGATCGGTCTCCATGGTCCAGTAATAACGGATCTTCGTGACCTCCTCGCCGAACAGCGCGGTCATCACCTGCGCCGATTTGGGGCCCTGCACCTGCACCGGGTAGATCTCGGGCTCGCGCACCGTCACGTCGAGCCCGCACCCCACGGCGTAGCCGCGCGCCCACAGCCCGGCATCGGAGTCAGACAGCGCCAGCCACCACCGGTTCTCGCCGATACGCAACAGGACCGGCTCGTTGACGATGCCGCCGTCCTCGGCGGTGATCAGCACGTACTTGCCCTGACCGACGGCGCATTTGGTCAGGTCGCGGGGGGTCAGACGGTTGGTGAACTCCGACGCGTCCGGCCCGGTGATCTCGACGATGCGCTCGACGCTCACGTCCCACAGCGTCACGTCCTCGGTTAAAGCGCGGTACTCCTCGATGGGATCGTCGTAATAGTTCGGAATGTACATGTGGTTGTAGATTCCCCAGGCCTTGCACCCGGCCCGGCGCGTGGCCTCGAAGAACGGGGACTTGCGGTAGCGGGGGCCGAAATAGAAGTCGGCCTTGGTCAGGATCTCGTTCATTCCAGGGTTCTCCCATCGAGCGCGAACCCGCGGTGCTCCCGCGCCGCCCGTTCGCTATGCTTTCAAACGCTCGTTCCCGGGGTCGTACAAAGGTTCGGCGAGCACCCTGGCGCCGCGGCGGCGGCCCAGGATGGCGATTTCGAGTTCGGTGCCGGGCGCGGCGAGATCGGGCTCGACGAAGGCGAAGGCGATGCTCTGCCCGACCGCGTAGCCCCAGGCGCCGCTGGTCGTCAGCCCGACCACCCGGCCGTCGGCATAGACCGGCTCGTTGCCGTGGGCGTCGGCGTCCACGGCGTCCACCGACAGATAGACCAGGCGGCTCTCCACACCCGCGCGTGCCCGCTCGCGCACCGCGTCCCGGCCGATGAACGGGCTGTCGAAATCGACGAAACGGTCGAGCCCGCCCTCGACCGGCGTGAGCTCGGTGGTCAGCTCCAGCCCCCAGGCCTTGTAGCCCTTCTCCATGCGCAGCGCGTCGAAGGCGTAGAGGCCGACATCGGCGACGCCGCAATCCTCGCCCGCTTCCATCACGGCGTCGTAGAGCGCCGCCATGCGATCCATCGGATGGTGCAGCTCCCAACCGAGCTCGCCCGCATAGGACACCCGGAGCGCGCGCAGCGGCACCCCCGCGACCTCGATCTCGCGGGCCGACAGCCAGGGGAACGCGCCGCTGCTGAGATCGGCGTCGGTCAAGCGCGCGAGCAGGTCGCGCGCGCGGGGGCCGGTGACCAGCAGAACGCCGTAATCGTCGGTCACGTCGGCGATCTCGACGTCCTCGTCCGCGCGCCGGTGCTGCGTCAGCCAGTCGAAGTCGTGGATCCGGGCGACGGCGGCGGACAGGAGATAGAACCGGTCGGCGCCCAGCCGCGTGGCGGTGAACTCGCTCTCGATGCCGCCGAGCCCCGTGAGCGCGTGGGCGAGCGCGATCCGGCCCTCGCCCGGCACGCGGTTGGCGAGGATGCGATCGAGGAACGAAGCCGCGTCGGGGCCGGTCACGTCGAACTTCGAGAACGCCGTGAGGTCGAGCACGCCGACCCGCTCGCGCACCGCGCGGCATTCCTCGCCCACCGCGTCGAACCAGTTCATGCGGCGGAAGCCGTAGCGCTCCTCGACGCCCTCGGGCGCGAACCACTTGGCCCGCTCCCAGCCGAAGGTCTCGGCGAACACCGCGCCGCGCGCCGCCAGCCTGCCGTGGATCGGCGTCGTGCGGGCCGGCCGGCCGGCCTCGCGATACTCGCCGGGATAACGGACCTGGTACATCTGGTGGTATTCGTCGATCGCCTTCTCGACGCCGTATCCGCCGACCGCCCAGCCGCCGAACCGCCGCGCCTCCATCTCGCGCACGTTGATCTCGGTCTGGCCGTGCACCATCCACTGCGCGAGATACTTGCCGGCGCCGGGCCCCTGGGTGATGCCGATCCCGGCGCCGCAGCACAGCCAGAAATTGTCCAGCCCGTCGGCCGGCCCGATGAGGAACCCGCCGTCCGGGGTGTGGGTGATGGGGCCGCTGACCACCCGCTTGATCCCGGCGTTCGCGAAGACCGGCACGCGCCGGGCCGCCAGCTCGAGCCACGGCATCAGCCGGTCG
>JAJDVM010000266.1 GCA_022826125.1 Defluviicoccus sp. | reverse complement strand
AAACGTGGCGACCGAGAGCATGAAGCTCGACGTGTCGTTGCCCCAGTCGGTGGGCGCGTTCAGGAAATAGCGCGACGCGACTTCGTAGACGTAGAGGACGCCGATCAGCGCGATCAGGATCACGCCGATCGTGAACAGCGCATAGGTGATCCGGTCGTGGATGCGGAGTACGGCGCTCATGCCTGCTCACACTCTACGAGCGCGGGCGGGCAGCCGGGAAAATCCGGCCGCCCGCACCGGTTTGGCCGGGTTACTCGGCGACCATGTTGGCCGCGCGCGCCATATCGACGAACTTCTGCCCGTCCGCCTTGGAGTATTTCACGACGAGATCGAGAACCCCTTCGTTGAACCACTTGCGGACATGCGGGCGGAACTTCTCGGGATAGTCGTGATAGGTGACGCCCAACTTCTTGAGCTCCTTCTCTTCCTTGGCGATGAAGTCGTCGAAGAACTTGATCGACCAGTATTCGACCTTCTTGCCTTCCTCGACCAGGATGGTCTGGAGCTTCTTCGGCAGCTTGTTGAAGGCCTTCACGTTGACCAGGGTGAAGCTGCGCGACACGCCGAGGGTCGGCCGCATCACATACTTGGCGCCCGCCTCGTAGAACTTCGTCGCCAGCAGCCCGTAGACCGGCCAGCAATAGCCGTCGACCACGCCTTTCTCGAGCGCGGTATAGATCTGACCGAAGGTGAGGACCACCGGCGAGCCGCCGAGCTTCTTGATCAGCGGGTGATATGTCGAGGTCCCGCGGATCTTGCGCCCCTTGAGCCCTGTCTCCGGATCGGGCAGCGACTTGAGCACCATGTGGTACCCGTCGTGCCCGGTCGGCGTCAGCGACAGCAGCTTGAGCCCGTGCCGCTTCTCGTAGTTGTTGCTGATGTAGTCGAACAGACCCGAGTCGCGCAGCTTCTTGGGATCGAGCTTGAGCGCGTCCACCCCGATCAGCAGCCCGTTGCTTCCGCCGTGATAGGCGCCGTGGCTGAACAGGAAGTCGAACACGCCGGCCGAAACCGGGTTGAGCTGCTCCAGCGGTGGCACCACCTCAGGCCCCACCTGGGTGAGCTTGAGCTCCCCGGCGGCGGCTTCTTCCACCTGCTTGTGATACTGCTCGATATTCCGGACGGCTTCGATGACCGGCGGCCAGCTCCTCAGGATCTTGAGGTTCGATCCCGCGACTGCTTCGGATGCGGCGATTCCCAAGACGGCCGTGGCGGCGATTGCCGCGGCTGCGAACGATATAAGCGCTCTTCTGACAGGCATCGGTGTTTCTCCCCTGGCGGTATTCTTCACACGGCGACCGGGCCCCTTCCCACGGCGCGCCACTCGAGCGGAGACGATGGTACGGCGGGAAACGCAAAAATATCAACCGGGCGAAGGTTCACCCCGGCCGACCCATGCGGTAAGAGACGCGCCGAACGCACAAGCACGCACCGACGGAGAATGACGCCATGACCGATGCCCCCGCCTACGAACCGCCCAGGGTCTGGAAATGGGAACGCGAGAACGGCGGCCGGTTCGCCTCCATCAACCGTCCCGTCTCGGGAGCGACGCACGAGAAGGAGCTGCCGCGCGGCGAGCACCCGCTTCAACTCTATTCCCTGGCGACGCCCAACGGCGTGAAGGTCACCGTGATGCTGGAGGAGCTGCTTGCGGCGGGGCACGCCGGCGCGGAATACGATGCGTATGTCGTCAACATCCGCGAGGGCGACCAGTTCGGCTCCGGGTTCGTCGCGATCAATCCCAATTCGAAGATTCCGGCGCTGGTCGACCATTCCCTGCCCGAACCGACCCGCGTCTTCGAGTCGGGCGCGATCCTGCTCTATCTCGCGGAGAAGTTCGGCGCCTTCCTGCCCGAGGACCCGTCGGAACGCGCGGAATGCCTGTCGTGGCTGTTCTGGCAGATGGGCTCGGCGCCCTATCTCGGCGGCGGTTTCGGCCACTTCTACGCCTACGCGCCCTACAAGATGGAATACCCCATCGACCGCTTCACGATGGAGGTGAAGCGCCAGCTCGACGTGCTCGACAAGCGGCTGGCGGAGAAGCCCTACGTGGCGGGCGATGCTTATACCGTCGCCGACATGGCGATCTGGCCGTGGTACGGCGTGCTGACCACCGGGAAGCTCTATGACGCGGCGGAGTTCCTCGCCGCCGAGGAATACGAAAACGTCGTGCGCTGGTACCGGGAGATCGGGTCCCGCGACGCGGTGATCCGCGGACGCAAGGTCAACCGGATCAACGGGCCGCTCGAGGACCAGCTCCACGAGCGTCACGACGCCACCGACTTCGAGCTACGGACCCAGGACAGGCTTGAAGCGGCGGAGTAGCCGCCGGTAGCCGGTCGTCGGAACATAACAGTCTTGTCAACGGGACATGTTGGAGCGATCATCGGACTTGGAGGTGTGCGGGCCGTTCGGAGGGGAAGGTGCAGCCTCCCCGCACATCGACCGAGAGTGGCGGTAACGGCGGGCAACGAGACATAGACCGTCGCCCGCCCGGCTCGTTATGCCATGCGTGACATTAATCCAACGAACGGGACCCGTTCGGAACCAAGGGAGATTTCCAGATGCTACGAAAATGGCCCGCGCTGACGATCGTCGGCCCCGCGATAGCGGCTGCCGGCCTGATTGCGGCGCCGATCCAGTCGCTTGCCATGGAGCGGACCGTCCATATTGCCGGTTTCGGCGCGAAATCGGGCGTGGTCCGTTCGTTCGGCGTCAACACCGAGGCGGTAATGCGCGCCGCGGCCAACCACATCAACGAGTCGGGCGGGGTTAAGCTCGGCGACGGCACCAAGGGCAAGATCAAGGTCACCTTCTACGATGACCGCTGCAACGCGGAAGAAGGCATCTCGGTGCTGCGCCGCATCGCCACCACCGAGGCGGTGGTCGCGGTCGGGCCGACCTGCTCCAACGTGGCCGAGCCGCTCTTCGGCGTCCTGCAGAAGAAGGTCGGCGACGACAAGGACACCGGGCTCCAGTTCCCGGTCTTCACGGACACCGCGATCAAGGGCGGGCTTGCCAAGATCTCGGAATGGGCGTTCCGCAACGTGCCCAACGAGATGGAAATGTACCGCCAGATGTTCAAGTGGATCAAAGCGGAGAATCCCGATCTGAAGACCGTATTCGGCGGCGTCGAGGAGGATTTCGCGCATTCCCGCTTCACCTGGTACAAGGTGATGAAGACACGGTCCGGCGACGCCGGCTATGAGGTGCTCGGCGAGGCCAAGTGGCTGCTGGCCGACACCAACTTCACCACCCAGGTGCGCAAGATGCGCAAGGCCGGGGCCGACGTGGTGGCGATCTCGGCGCACCCGTTCACCACTTGCGGCGTGCTGAAGGAGATGCAGCGCCAGCGGGTCAAGCCGAAGCTCCTGGTCGGGCTGACCAGCTCGTCGAGCCTCGAGACGCTGCAGGGCTGCGCCAAGCAGGCCGAGGGGATCATCATCCCGACCAGCTTCGCGCCGGTGACGCCGGCCGCGAAGATGGCCGCCGAGGCAGCCGCCAAGCTGGGCGGAAGCGCCGACCTGCACAGCGCCGCAGCCTGGGAGATCATGAACGTCCTCAAGGGCGTGATCGAATCCCAGAAGGTCATGGCCAAGGCCGACACGGTGAAGGCCGACCGGCGCAAGATCCGCGACGGGCTCGCCAACCTGAAGACGACCGGCGGTCTGCTCGGCAAGATCCAGCGCACGGCGGAGGGCGAGGCGGTCAAGCCTTACGTCTACGTCCACGCCAAGGCGGGACAGTGGGCGGTTCTCCACAACCCGATCAAGTAACGCACGCCTGACCTGACCCCGGCGGGCCGGCATCGAGCCGGCCCGCCGGACGCTTTTCCTGACGGGGGCGCGGGATGGAGGATCTCCTCTTCGACCTGATCGACCTGGTTCAGTCGATCGCAGACGGGCTCCTGTTCGGAACCACCTACGCGATGATCGGGATCGGCTTCACGCTGATCTTCGGCGTGATGGACAAGCTCAACATGAGCTACGCCGCCGCCGCGATCGCCGGAGCCTATTCGAGCATTGCGGTCTTCGCGCTGGTTCCCGCGCCCGCGCCGGTGGTGTTTCTCATTTCGGCAGTCGCGGCCGGCATTTTCGGCTACCTCATCTACCTGCTCTGTTTCCGCTTCATACCGCTCGCGAGCCCGCTGGCGACGTTGATGGCCACGGTGGGGATGCTGCTCCTCATCGACGAGATCGTGGTGCACGAGACCGACGGCATGCCGCAGCCCTATCCCGCCCTGTTCGACGACGTGATGATCGAGTTCGGCCCGTTCGGACTGCGCGGCGACCTGATATTCGTCTTCTTCGTCAGCGTCGTCAGCATGGCGGCGCTGCTCTATCTGATCTACCGCACGCGTCTCGGCATCGCGACCAGGGCGGTCTCGCAACAGCCGGTGGCGGCCCAGCTCTGCGGCATCGGGCTTGAGCGCACCAATGCGATGACGTTCGTGATCACCGGCGTTCTCGGCGGCATCGCGGGCGCGATGATCGGAGCGGCGGTGGGGGTGCTGTCGCCGCTGCTCACGCTGCCGTTCACGGTCAAGGGGCTGATCGTTACCGTCATCGGCGGGCTCGGCAGCATCCCCGGCGCGATCATCGCCGGTCTGATGGTCGGCGCATTCGAGAACATGTTCCAGTTCCTGCGGGGCGTTACCGAGCGCGACATGTACGTGATGCTGTTGCTGTTCGTATTCCTGTTCCTGCGCCCGGGCGGCATCTTTTCGCCTCCCGCCGGGCGCGACTGAGGGGCCGTACGCCGCATGGACTTTTATCTCGGCCTCCTTCAGATCATCGGCGTCCATACGATTCTGGGCCTGTCCGCCTATGTGGTGATGCTGACCGGGCAGCTGAGCCTTGCCCAGGCCGGCTTCTTCGCCATCGGCGCCTATGTCGCCGGGATGCTGACCGTGCTCGCCGGATTTCACATCGTACCCGCCATGCTGGTCGGCGCGTTGCTGGCCGGGCTGATGGCCTTCATCGTCGGGTTTCCGGCGCTCCGGGTGAAGGGCCTGATGCTGGTCATCGCGACGCTCGCCTTCGGCGAGTTCGTGCGGCTGTTCTTCTTCAATTTCGACTACCAGATCTCGAAGGGCGGGATCACGGTGGGCCCGCTCGGCGGGGAGGGGTTCCGCCAGATCCGCTTCTTCCCCGAGAACGGCTGGACCTCGCTCGACGTGATGCTGTTCGTCTGGGCGGTGGTGATTATCGTCATGGCGGCGCTGTGGTGGATGGACCGTTCGCGCGCCGGCGCGGTTCTGCGCGCGGTCGGCGAGGACGAGCTCGCCGCCCAGAGCGCCGGCATAAACCTGACCGTGGTGAAGGTCGCGGCGATGACCGCGGGCGGCTTCATCGCCGGTCTCGGCGGCGGCATCTACGCCCATTACACGACGCATATCGAGCACCTGAATTTCGGCGTGATCCTCGCCACCTTCGCGATCGCCTATCCGATCCTGGGCGGGCTCTCCAACGTCTTCGGTACCTTGGCCGCGGTGATCTTCATCCAGGGGGTGCTGGTGGAAGGGCTGCGGTTCATGGGCGACTGGCGCAACCTGCTCTTCGGCGCGCTGATCGTGCTGGCGATGAACGTGCGTCCGCGCGGCCTGTTCGACGAGCGGGCGATGGCGCTCCTCAAGGGCCTGTTTACCGGTCGGGACCATGCTCGCACTTAACGGGCTGTCGAAGTATTTCGGCGGGGTGCGCGCGGTCGACGGTCTCGATCTGGAGGTCAGGGAAGGCGAGATCTTCGGCCTGATCGGACCCAACGGGTCCGGCAAGAGCACCACGGTCAATCTGATCTGCGGCGTGTTTCCGGTGACGGCCGGGGAGATCCGCTTCCGGGATCGCGACATCACCCGCGCCGCGCCCCATGTCTGCCTCGGCGCCGGCATCGCGCGCACCTTCCAGAATATCCGCCTGTTCGGCCACCTCAGCGTCTGGCAGAACCTCTGGGTGGCGCAGAACGCGATGGAGGACCGCAAGGCATCCGGTTTTCTGAACCGCTGGTTCTCGGGCTCCGCGCGGGCGCGCGCCGAGGTGGAATCGCTGCTGGACTTTGCCGGCCTCTCCGGGAAGGCCGACGATCTTGCCGCCAACCTCTCCTTCGGCGAGCAGCGCCGGCTGGAGCTCGCGCGCGCGCTGGCGGCCAAGCCGACGATGCTGCTGCTCGACGAACCGGCCGCCGGCATGAACATGGAAGAAATCGCCCAGCTCCGCCAACGTCTCACGGCGTTGCGCGAGGACGGCAAGACGATCCTGCTGGTCGAGCACGTGATGGAGCTGGTCATGGGCGTCACGGACCGGATCGCGGTCCTCAATTTCGGACAGAAGATCGCCGAAGGGACGCCGGAAGAGATCCAGAACGATCCGCTGGTGCGGGAGGCCTATCTTGGCGCCCCGCAATCCGCCGGGGACGGGCATGCTTGAGATCCGCGACATCGTCACCTCCTACGGCAAGATCGAGGCGTTGCGCGGCGTCGATCTGTCGGTAACGGAGGGCCGGATCACCTGCCTGCTCGGCCCCAACGGCGCGGGCAAGACGACCCTGATGATGACCATCGCGGGCATACTCAACCCCTCCCGCGGGTCGATCGTCTTCGACGGAACGGAGCTGGTCGGCAAGACGCCGAGCCGGATCGTGGAGCACGGCATCGCGCTGGTTCCCGAAAACCGCCTCGTGTTCCCGGATATGGACGTGCGGGAAAATCTCCTTGCCGGCGCCTATCGCAGGCTGACGAGGGAACGCACCGAGGTCGACCGGGACCTCGACCGGATGTTCGAACGGTTCCCGCGTCTCCGCGAGCGCCAGGAGCAGAATGCCGGCACTCTGTCCGGCGGCGAGCAGCAGATGCTGGCCGTCGCCCGCGCATTGATGGCGCGCCCGAAGCTCCTGCTGATGGACGAACCGTCGCTCGGGCTGGCGCCGCTGATGGTGGAGGAGATCTTTCGGATCATCCGCGACCTGCACGGCGACGGAACCTCGATCTTCCTGGTCGAGCAGAACGCCCACATGGCGCTTCAGGTGGCGCATCATTTCTTCCTGCTCGAGCAGGGCCGCGTGACCTTCGACGGCACGCCCGGAGAGCTCGCCGAGGAGGAGCTGATCCAAAGGGCTTATCTGGGGTCGCAGGCGAACGGTTAACCGGCGGGATCCGCCCTGCGCGATGGTCGATTTCGTTCAGAACTGCTTCGACGGGGTGATGCTGGGCTCCTCCTACGCCCTCCTCGCCATCGGCTTCACCCTGATCTTCGGCGTCATGCGCCGCCTCAACCTGTCCTACGGCCCTTCGATCATGCTGGGCGCCTTCGTCGGCACGCTGGTCTTCCTCCAGTTCCGCGTCGGCGGCCTCGCGGTCGCGGCGGCCACCGTGCTGGGCGCGGTTCTCGTCGGCATCTATGTCGAACGGCTCTGCTTCTGGGCGATCCGGCAGGGCGCCGCCGTCGCCTCGATGGTCTCCAGCTTCGCGATCTGGATGCAGCTCGAGGAAGTCGTGACGATCGTGTTTCCCGACCGTACCTATCCGTTCCCGCCGCTTACCGAGGCGGAGCCGATGGATTTCGGCCCCTTCTTCTTCAAGGTCGAGAACCTCGTGATGTTCGCCTGCGCGGCCGCGCTCACGCTCGCGCTGCATCTCCTGCTCTATCGCACGCGTTTCGGGCTCCGGCTCCGCGCGGTCTCGGAAAATCCCGACGCGGCGCGCTATGTCGGAATCAACATCGCCGCCGTGACGTTCCTCGCCTTCTCCTGCGCCTCGGCGATCGGCGGGGTCGCGGGCTATCTCATCATCGCCGGGGACGGCCAGATCACGCCGTTGTTCGGGCTGTGGGCGACCTTCAAGGGGCTGATCGCGATGATGCTGGGCGGCATGGGCTCGATTCCCGGCGCGATCGTGGGCGGCCTCCTGCTCGGCATCGTGGAGGCCCAGAGCATCTGGTATCTCGGCACCGAGTACCGCGACCTCTGCGCCTACGCGCTCCTGTTCCTCTTCCTCGTCTTCCGGCCGGGCGGGCTGTTCGGCCACGCGCTCGCCGAGCGCGAGCGCCTGGCTCTGAGACGGGTGTGAGCGATGGACGACCACCTGATCGGGGTCCTGTCCAATATCGGGATGATCTCGTTCATCGCGCTGTCCGCCTACCTGTTGCTGATCGTCGGCGAGATTTCGTTCGGGCAGCAGGCGTTCTTCGCGATCAGCGCCTATGCCTCGGGCATAGCGACGGCGATGTGGGGGTGGGATTTCTGGCCCGGCCTGCTGTGGGGCGCGGCGGTCGCCGCGGCGGCCGCGATCCTGGTCGGGATACCGACGCTCCGCATACGCGGGCTCTATTTCTCAATTGCGACGCTCGCCTTCGCGGAGATGGTTCGCCTCGTCTTCGAGGTGTTCAAGTACCAGGTCGAGATCGACGGCGAGACGGTAGGACCCGACGGCTCCGACGGGTTCCGCGACATCCGCTACATCTTCGAAAACGACATCACCGCGTTCGAGTACATGTTGATGATCTACGCTCTGCTCGCGGCCGTGCTCTGCGCGTTCTTCCTGCTGGAGCGGTCCCGCCTGGGCTCGATCTTCCGCATGATCGGCCAGGACCACGTACTCGCCGAGATGCAGGGGCTCGACGTCACCGCCTACAAGATCATGGCGCTCGGGATCGCCGGGTTCGTCGCCGGGATCGGCGGCGGGCTCTATGCCCACCTGACCACCTTCGTCGAGCCCAAGATCTTCAACGTCATGCTGGGCGTTCACAGCCTGGCCTATGGCCTGATCGGCGGTCTCGGCACGGCGTTCGGCCCCCTGATCGGGGTCGCGATCGACATCGGCTTCCTCGAAAGCGTGCACGCCATCTCGGGGTACCGGATGATCGCCTTCGGCGGTCTGGTCGCGGTGTTGCTGATCTTCCGCCCCCGCGGACTGCTCGACGAAGCGGCGGTGAACCGGCTCAGATTGCTGTGGCGGCGGCGTCATGCTTGAAATCGAACATCTCGTCCGCACGTTCGGCGCCCTGGAGGCGCTGGCCGGGCTCGATCTTTCGGTCGGGGAGGGAGACCGGGTCGGGCTGATCGGCCCGAACGGGTCCGGCAAGACCACGCTGTTCAACGTGATCACCGGGGTCTACCGGCCGACCGCCGGCAGCGTGCGCCTGGAAGGCCGGGACATAGGGGGTTCCAAACCCGACCGGATCGTCAATCGGGGTGTGGCCCGGACCTTCCAGAACCTGCGGATATTCGAACGCATGACGGTGTTCGAGAACGTGTGGGCGGCGCAGCACCGGCGCGGCGATGTCGCATGGCGGGAACTGCTGTACCCCGGCGGTTCGGCCGAGCGGCGGCGGCGCGGGGAGGTCGACTATCTGCTCGAACGGACCGGTCTCGCCGACCGGCGCGACGTCCTGGCGGGCGGGCTGCCGCTTCCCGACCAGCGGCGCCTGGAGCTCGCCCGGGCGCTGGCGCGCGCGCCCAGGCTGATACTTCTCGACGAGCCCGCCGGCGGCATGACTCCGGCGGAGACCGGTCAGATGATCGGGCTGATCCGCGAGGTGGCGATGCCCGGGCGCACCTGCATCGTCATCGAGCACAAGATGGAGATGATCCGGGAGCTCTGTGATCGCGTATGCGTGCTCAATTTCGGCCGCAAGATCGCCGAAGGCTCGCCGGAAGCGGTCCTGCGGGACGACGCGGTGATCGAAGCCTATATCGGCCGCGAGGTCTCGGCCGATGCTTGAGGTGCGCGATCTCCGGGTGAGCTATGGCAGGATCCGTGCGCTCCAGGGCGTATCCCTCGATGTCGCGGAAGGCGAGATAGTCGCGCTCATCGGGGCCAACGGCGCGGGCAAGAGCTCGACGATGAACACGATCTCGGGCGTGGTCCGGGCGGCGGCCGGGGAGATACGCCTCGACGGGGAGAGTCTCGTCGGCCTGCCGTCCCACCGGGTCGTCCGGCGCGGCGTCGTGCAGGTCCCCGAGGGCCGCCTGATATTCGCCGGCCTCACGATCGAGGAGAACTTACGGCTCGCGGCGGCCGCCGCCCACGACAGGCGGCGCGAGACGGAAGAGCTCGAACGTGTCCTCGGCCTGTTTCCCATGCTCAGAGACCGTCTGACGGAGCGCGGGTCCAGCCTGAGCGGCGGACAGGCCCAGATGCTGGCCTTGGCGCGCGGGCTGATCGCGGCGCCCAGGCTTCTGCTGCTCGACGAGCCCTCGCTCGGCCTGGCGCCGTTGGCGGCACGCGAGGTGTTCGACCTCATCCCCCGGCTCCGCGAGAGCGGCGTCACGATCCTTCTGGTCGAACAGAACGTCCGTCAGGCGCTGGCGGTGGCCGACCGGGGCTATGTGCTCGAAGGCGGGCGGGTTACGCTCGACGGCGATGCAGGCGCACTGCTCGGCGACGAGCTCCTGGTGAGTTCCTATCTCGGCATCCAAGGGAAGGAGGTCGCGTGATGGTTTTCAGGGCACTCGCTGTTCTCGCTTTGACATCGACGATTGCCTGGCCGGACGGCGTCCTCGCGGCCGAGCGGGCGAAGGCGCAGGTCGAATGCACGCCGACCGGCAAGCGGCTGGTCTACGAATGCAGGATCGTGCTGACGGGCAGGAAGAGCGGCGCTCCGCTGAAGGGGGCGAAGCTGGTCGTCGGCGCGGACATGCCGTCGATGCCGCTCGCGCACAACGTCAGGCCGGTGACGGCGTCGCCGGGCGCGAAGCCCGGCATGTACAAGGCGACGATCGAGCTCGAAATGCACGGCGAATGGGCGTTGAAGCTGGACGTCTCCGGGCCGACCCGCGACCGGCTGATCCACAAGATGCATTTCGGCTCCGCCAAGGGCGACAAGATGGACCACGGCGGCCACAAGAAAAAGTGAACCCACCGCTTCCGACCTGACCGGGTCGCGGCGGCGAACGGGTGTCGCTAGCAAGTAGATTTGTCCGGTTTTTCTAGCACATGGATTGACCGCTTCTGTTGTGGTTGTTGGGGCCTGTGGGGAAGTGGTCAGGCGCGGAGCGGCTGTCCACTTGTCCACAGGCCAGCGGCGGGTCGCGTC
>JAJDVM010000347.1 GCA_022826125.1 Defluviicoccus sp. | reverse complement strand
CGGCCAGCGCCAGCGCATCGCGCTCGCCCGCGCGTTCTACGGCTCGCCCGTCGTTCTGGTGATGGACGAGCCCGATTCGAATCTCGATGCCGAGGGAACGATGGCGCTGGCGCGCGCGGTCCAGGCGCACAAGCGGCGGGGGGGCGCGGCGGTGATCGTGGCGCACCGGCACGGCGCGTTCGCGCAATGCGACACGGTTTACGTGATGGAGGGCGGGCGCCCGGTCCCCGCCACGTCCGACCGCGGCAAGGCGCCGGTCCGCCAGCTGAAGGCCGGCGCGGCCGCGAAACCGGACGGGCCCCCGCCCGCGGCGCGTCCCGCGGCAAGATTGCCCGACCGTCCCGTCGCGCCGGTCGCGCCGCTTCCCGCGAACGAGCCTGGAACCGGCCGTCGCGTCCCGTCTTCGCTTGAGCAGCAGATCGTCGCGGCCATCGCGCGCGTCACCGGCTACCGTTCCGAGCCGAATACGGAAGGCGGCGGAGGCGAGGGCGCCACCGTGACGCCGATAGCCGGGGACCGGGCGCCATGACCGGCGGGGCGGACCTCGGCAGGTTCTCCGCGCGCCGGGGACTGATTCTCGGCTTCGGCGGAGCGGCCGTGCTGGTCGGGGGCGTCGCCGCCTGGAGCGTGCTGGCCTCCGTGTCGGGGGCGGTGATCGCGTCGGGCTGGATAGAGGTGGAAAACCGCAACCAAGCGGTCGAGCACGCGGACGGCGGCACAGTCAGCGAGGTTCTGGTGCGCGACGGCGACCGGGTCGCGAGGGACGAGCCGCTGCTCCGCTTCGGCGATGGGCTGCTGCGCTCGGAGGAGGCGATCCTTGCCGCCCGGCAGGCCGAGCTCGCCGCCCGGCGCAACCGGCTGGAGGCCGAGTTCGGTAGCGCCGACACCGTCGCCTGGGACGCCGATCTCGCCGCCCGGGCCGCTTCCCGCCCACGGGTGAAGGCGGTCCTCGACGGCCAGGAACGCCTGTTCCGGGCGCGCGCCGCGGCCCGCGCCGGCGAGGTGGCGCGGATTCGCGAACGGATCGGGCAGGCGCGCGACGAAATTACCGGGATGGAGGCGCGGGCGGTCTCGCTGAAAGAACAGAGCGCGCTGATCGACCGCGAACTCAAGGTGCAGCGCACGCTGTTCGAGAAGGGCCTCTCCCAGCTTCCACGGCTGCTCGCGATTGAGCGCGCGGCGAAGAACCTGGAAGGCCAGTCCGGCACCAACGCCGCCAGGATCGCCCGCGTGCGGGGCCGGATTTCGGAACTGGAGATCCAGATTCTCCAGATCGACTCGCGCCGCATCGAGGAAGCCGAAAAGGAAGCGCGCGTCGTGAGCGCGGAAGAGAACGAGGTAAAGGAGAGGCTGGCTGCGGTGCGGCAGCGTCTGGGCCGGATGGAGGTGCGCGCCCCGGTGACGGGCGAGGTGTTCGGCATGACGGTCTTCGCGGCCGGAGAAGTGGTGCGGCCCGGCGAGCCGATCCTGCAGATCGTCCCGGCCGATGCGGGGCTCGTGGTGATGGCGCGGCTCAACCCGATCGACGTGGACCAGGTTTATCCGGGACAGCCCGCGGTGCTCCGCTTCTCCGCCTTTCCGGCGCGCGAGACGCCGGAGTTCGACGGCCGCGTGGTCCGGGTGTCGGCCGATGCGGTGCGCGACGCGGAGACCGGCCTTTCCTGGTACGAAGTGCAGCTGACGATGGACGCGCCGGCGGCGGATGCCAGAGCGGAAAACGGCGCGGGGGAGGGGAAGGACGATCGCCGCCTGTTCGGCCATCTGGAGGTGACGCCCGGCATGCCGGTCGAGGCGCATATCCGGACCGGCGAGCGTTCGGTGGTCAGCTATCTGGTGAAGCCGGTGAGCGACTTCTTCTACCGCTCGCTGCGCGAGGACTGAGCCGGGGATCGGGGGATGGCCGAAACCGTTCAGATCGCCCTGGAGAACGACCTGCGCAAGATCGCCCGCGTCGCGTCGCGCATCGAAGAGTTCTGCTCGGCGCACGGGATCGCGGAGGAGACCGCGTTCGCGGTTAATCTGGCGATCGACGAGCTGCTGACCAACACCATCAGTTACGGCTACGACGACGACGAAGCGCACCGCATCGAGGTCATCCTGCGCCTGGAGGGGAAGACGCTCGTCGTGGCGATCGTCGACGACAGCGCGCCGTTCGACCCGACGGAGACGCGCGAGCCCGATCTCAGTGCTCCGATGGAGGGGCAGGAAACGGATGGGCTCGGCATGCTGCTGGTCAACCGGATGATGGACGGCGTCGAATATCGGCGGCGCGACGGATGCAACGTCGTCACACTGACCAAGGACGCGGGCGGGACCGCCGGGTGACGGCGCCGTGAACCGGACGAAAATCATCGGAAAATTTTATGAGTAACTTAAGAAGTCGGCCTTTACGTCTATAAATCCATGCCGCTAATATTCGATCCATTGCCGCTGCGGCATAGTGAGAAGAAGGAGATTTGAAATGGCTGACGATAACACCCAGGAAGAAGGCACGTTCGCATATGTCCATGTCGGCGACCAGACCGATGAGAACCGCCAGGGCGGCGATGCGATCGACATCATAGATCTCGGCAGCGGCGCAGACACCGCCGGCGGCGGCCGGAACTTCAACATCATCCTTGGCGGCAGCAACGCCGACTACCTCAAGAGCGAAGGCGTCTGGGATGACGTATTCGGCGGCAGCGGCAACGACACGATCGTCGCCACCGGGTATGGCGGCTGGCTCTTCGGCGGCAGCGGCGACGACACCATCACCGGTTCGGACAAGGACGGGCTCGGCCTCGAAGTTATTTTCGGCGGCTCCGGCGATGACATTATCGACGGGGGGGGGGGGCGACGACCTCATCATCGGCGGTGAAGGCGACGACACACTTACCGGGGGGGAAGGTGCCGACATTTTCTTCTTCTGGGAAGGCCACGGCGATGACACCATCACCGACTTCGACACGACCCAGGACAAGATTCACCTGAGGAGTTTCTCGCAGACCATCTCCTGGGACGTGCTGAGCACGAAGATCACGACGGTCCTGGACGAGAACAATGTCGTCGTCGGC
>JAJDVM010000324.1 GCA_022826125.1 Defluviicoccus sp. | reverse complement strand
ATATTCGCCGCCTGCCTGCTCGCGGTGAGCCGGGCGATCGGCGAGACGATGATCGTGGTGATGGCGGCGGGTCTGGCCGCCAACCTGACCGCCAACCCGTTCGAGGCGGTAACCACGGTGACGGTCCAGATCGTCACCCTGCTGATCGGCGATCAGGAATTCGACAGCGCCAAGACCCTGGCCGCGTTCGCGCTCGGGCTGGCGCTCTTCGTCGTCACGCTGGCGATGAACGTCGTCGCGCTGCACGTCGTGCGCAAATACAGGGAGCAATATGACTGACGCGGCGGACGCAATGGGGATGGGGCGGCGGGACCCGGCGCGGAACCGGCCGGCGCTGGACGAACGCCGCCTGCGCCGGCGCTACGCCGCGGAACGCCGGTTCAAGGCCTACGGCGTCGTCGCGGTGGGGATCGCGATGGCGGCTCTGGCGTGGCTCCTGTTCAGCATCGTCGCGCAGGGCTATCAGGCATTCGTCCATACCCACATAAAGCTGGACGTCTTCTTCGACGCGCAGCAGCTCGACCCGACGGGCGGCGGCTCGCCGGAGGCCCTCGCCAGCGGCAATTACGGCGCGCTGTACAAGAAAGCGCTGCGCGACCGGTTCGGGGATGCGAGGAAACGGCGCGACCGGCGCTCCCTCTACAAGCTGTTGAGCCAGGGCGCGGAAGACGATTTGCGGGACATGGTCATGTCGGATCCGGCGATCATCGGCACCCGCAAAGAAGTCTGGCTGACGGCATCGGACGATGTCGACATGCTGATCAAGGGCAAGATCGACCGCGACCGGCCGGAGCGCGAGCGCCCGATCAAGGACATACAGCTCGCCTGGATCGATTCCCTGATCGCCGACGGCAAGGTCGAGACCCGGTTGAATACCCGCTTCTTTTCGTCGGGCGCTTCGAGAGAGCCCGAGCTCGCCGGCATCTGGGGCGCCATCATGGGCTCGTTCTTCACCATGATGGTGACGCTGCTGCTCTCCTTCCCGGTGGGCGTCGGGGCGGCGGTCTATCTGGAGGAATTCGCGCCCAAGAACCGGTGGACGGACCTGATCGAGGTCAACATCAACAACCTCGCCGCGGTGCCGTCGATCGTGTTCGGCCTGCTGGGGCTCGCGGTGATCCTCAATTTCTTCGGGGTGCCGCGCTCGGCGCCGCTCGCCGGCGGGATGGTGCTGGCCCTGATGACGCTGCCGACGATCATCATCGCGACCCGCGCCGCGCTGAAGGCGGTGCCGCCCTCGATCCGCGAGGCGGCGCTCGGCATCGGCGCGTCAAAACTGCAGGTGATCGGCCACCACGTGCTGCCCTTGGCGCTCCCCGGCATCCTGACGGGTACCATCATCGGCATGGCCCAGGCGCTGGGCGAGACGGCGCCGCTCCTGATGATCGGCATGGTCGCCTTCATCGTCGACATTCCGACCGACCCGCTGAGCCCGGCGACGGTGCTCCCGGTGCAGATCTATCTCTGGAGCGACATGCCCGAGAGGAGCTTTGTCGAGAAGACCAGCGCCGCCATCATGGTGCTGCTCGGTTTTCTCGTGGTCATGAACGCGATCGCGATCTATCTGAGACGGAAATTCGAAAGGCGCTGGTAGGCGCGGCTGCGGGCCCGCCGGCGGGAGAAGGACAGTGGACGAATCGACAGCGGCGGCGGCCCGGTCCGCGGGCCCGATCGACGAAGACGGCGTTCTGCCCGAGCGGCGCAACCTTCCGGAGACCAAGATCGAGGCAACGGGGGTAGGCGTCTTCTATGGCGAAAAGGAAGCGCTCAGAAATGTCGATATCGACATTCCGGCGAACCAGGTGACGGCACTTATCGGCCCGTCGGGTTGCGGCAAGTCGACATTTCTCCGCTGCCTCAACCGGATGAACGATGTCATCGAAGGCTGCCGCGTGGTCGGCAAAATGACGCTCGACGGAGAAGACATCTACGACCCGGCGCTGGATGTCGTGCTGCTGCGCGCGCGAGTCGGCATGGTGTTCCAGAAACCCAACCCGTTTCCCAAGTCGATCTACGACAATGTCGCCTACGGCCCCCGCATCCACGGCAGCGCGGGGACCCGCGCGGAGCTCGACGACATCGTCAACTCGAGCCTCGACCGGGCGGGGCTGCTCGACGAGGTCAAGGACCGCATCGACGAGCCCGGCACGGGCCTCTCCGGCGGCCAGCAGCAGCGGCTCTGCATCGCCCGCGCGATCGCCATCAGCCCGGAGGTGATCCTGATGGACGAGCCGTGCTCCTCGCTCGACCCCATCGCCACCGCCAGGATCGAGGAACTGATCGACGAGCTCCGCGAGAACTTCACCATCGTCATCGTCACCCATTCGATGCAGCAGGCCGCGCGGGTGTCGCAAAAGACGGCATTTTTCCATCTCGGCAACCTCGTCGAGGTCGGCAGCACGGAGCAGATCTTCACCAATCCCCGGGACGAGCGTACGCAGGGCTACATCACCGGGCGGTTCGGCTGACCGCGCCGCCGTCCGGGCGAACGAGGAATTCCCCATGGAATCGGAACATATCGTCAGATCCTTCGACGAGGAGCTCCGCGATCTCAACGACATGATCGTGCGCATGGGCGGTCTGACGGAGTCGCAGATCGCGCGCGCCATCGAAGCCCTCGTCACCCGCAACCCCGATCTCGCCGAGACCGTGGTCGCCGACGACGAGCGGGTCGACGACCTGAACTACGAGATCGACGAGAAGGCGACGGTGCTGCTCGCGCTGCGCCAACCGATGGCGCTCGATCTCAGAAACGTCATCGCGGCGCTCAAGATCGCCGCCGACCTCGAACGCATCGCCGATTACGCGTCCAACATCGCACGGCGGTCGCTGGCGCTTTCCGAGGTCGCGCCGGTGCGGCCGGTGCACGCCATCCCCCGGATGAGCCGCCAGGTCCAGCAGATGATCAAGGAGGTGCTCGATGCCTATGTCGAGCGAAATGTCGACAAGGCGATGACGGTCTGGGCCTCGGACAGCGAGGTCGACGACATGTATACGAGCCTGTTCCGCGAGCTCCTGACCTACATGATGGAGGATCCGCGGAGCATCTCCCCGTGCACCCATCTTCTGTTCATCGCCAAGCATATCGAGCGCGTCGGCGATCATGTGACCAACATCGCGGAAATCATCCACTATCTCGTCGAGGGCACGCGGATGCGCGGCGAGCGGCCGCGCGGCTCGACGGCCGATCACGAGGTTGGCGGCACGGAATGAGGGACGGCCGGGTCTCCGGGCGGGAGAACGGACCGCGATGAAGCCGGTCATCCTGCTGGTCGACGACGAAACGGACCTGGTGACGCTGCTGCGCTACAACCTGGAGCGCGCGGGCCTCGAGGTGCTCACCGCTCCCGACGGCGAAGAGGCGTTGCTGATCGTCTCGGAGCGGCGGGTCGACCTCGTCCTGCTGGACTGGATGATGCCGCACATGAGCGGTATCGAGGTGTGCCGCCAGCTTCGCCGCAAGCCGGCGACGCGCAACCTCCCGATCATCATTCTGACCGCGCGCGCCGAGGAGACCGACCGGATCCGCGGCCTCGACACCGGCGCCGACGACTATGTCTCCAAACCCTTCTCCACCGACGAGCTCGTCGCCCGCATCCGTGCCGTGCTGCGGCGCGTACGGCCGGCGCTCGCCGAGGAGCGCCTCGCCTTCGGCGACATCGAAATGGACCTTGCCGGCCACCGGGTGACGCGAAGCGGCCGCGGCGTCCAGCTCGGGCCGACCGAATACCGGCTGCTGCGCTACCTCATGGAGCATCCGGGCCGCGTGTTCTCGCGCGACCAGCTGATCGACGCGGTGTGGGGCCACGACATCTATGTCGACACGCGGACGGTGGACGTGCATATCCGCCGGCTTCGCAAGGCCCTCAACGACGGCGGGCAAGCCGACGTCATTCGCACCGTCCGCTCGGCGGGGTACGGACTCGAAGCTCCGGGATCGTGACCGGCGGAATCAGGGCGGCGGCAACCGGCGCCGTGCGATGACCGCCAGCAAGGCGAGCCCGGGCAGCACCGCAACCGTCGTCAGGACGAAGAAGACCGCCCAGTCCCCGTCCATGCTGTCCACCGTCCAGCCGGACAGGCCGCCGAGCTGGATGCGCGCGAAGTTGCCGATCGAGGCGAGCAGCGCATACTGGGTCGCGGTGAACTCCCGGTTGCAGAGACCCGACAGGAACGCGACGAAGGCGCTGGTCGCAAGCCCGGCCGTCAGATTGTCGAGGAAGACCGCCGCGGCGAGCAGGCCGTAATCCTTGCCGGTCCAGGCGAGCAGCGCGAACAGGAGGTTGGTGGACGCCATCGCGATCCCGCCCGCGAACAGCGCGGTGACGATCCGCACCTTGGCGCAGAGTATGCCTCCGAGGACGACCCCCAGCAGCGTCGCGGCCAGGCCGACGGTCTTGGCGTAGTTGGCGATCTCGATCTTGGTGAAGGCAAGGTCGACATAGAAAACGCCGGCCATGCGTCCGAGCATGGCTTCGCCGAGCTTGTAGAAGACGATAAAGCCGATGACGACGACGGCGAGACCGCCGAGGCGTCCGAGAAACTCGGCGAAGGGCGCGACGACCGCGCGGCGCAACCACTGGCCGATCCGCTTCGCCCGCGGGGCAACGCCGTCGGACCCCGGTTCCGGAGCCAGCAGCGGGACCGCCATCAGGAGCGCCAGAAGGATTCCGGCCCCCAGATAGGCCGCCTGCCAGGAAACCACGGCCGCGACATAAAGCGCACCGGCCCCGGAAGCGAAGGCGCCGAAATGCCAGCCCAGCACCGCGACCGCCGCGCCCGCGCCGTAGGTTTCGGGCTCGAGAATCTCGATCCTGTAGGCGTCGATCGCGACGTCCTGGGTGGCGGACAGCACGGCCACCGCGAACGCCGCCACGGCAAGCATCGCGATCTGCGCGCTGGGCTCGGCGAGCGCCATCGCGGCGATCGCGAGGCAGAGCAGCGCCTGGACGGCGACGATCCAGGACCGGCGGCGCCCGAGGCGACCGAGCACGGGAAGCCGCGCGTGATCGAGGATGGGCGCCCAGAGGAAATTGATCGCATAGGGCGTCGCCACTGCGCCGAACAGGCCGATCGCGGTGCGGCTCAGCCCTTCCTCGCGCAGCCAGATCGACAGGGTGGCGAAGACCAGAGACGACGGCAGCCCGCTCGCCACGCCGAGCCCGAAGATCACCGCGAAGCGCCGGTCGCGATAGACCGCGAGGGCGTTCTTCACCTGCTCCAGGCCGCGCCGCGCCGCGGTCGGGTCCGTCATCCGGCCGCCCTGCGCCGATCGCGCCTGCGCGCGTGCGGGTCGAGCAGCGCCTTGCGCAGCCGGATGCTGTTCGGCGTTACCTCGACCAGCTCGTCACCGGCGATATAGGAGATCGCCTCCTCCAGACGCAGCCTGCGCGCCGGCGTCAGGCGGATTCCGTCGTCCTTGCCGGCGGCGCGGATGTTGGTGAGCTGCTTGGTCTTGAGCGGGTTGACCTCAAGGTCGTGGCCGCGGCTGTGCTCGCCGACGATCATTCCCCGATAGACACGCTCGCCAGGCTCGACGAACAGCACTCCGCGCTCCTCCAGGTTGTGAAGCGCGTATTCCACCGCCTCGCCGTCGCCGGTCGAGATCAGGACGCCGCGGCGCCGGTCTTCCAGCGGGCCGCGATGCGGACCGTAGCCGTGGAAAACCCGGCTCATCGCCCCGGTGCCGCGGGTATCGTTCATCAACACGCCCAGGAAACCGATCAGCCCCCGCGACGGGGCGATGAAGGAGATCCGCGTCTTGCCGCCCCCGGAAGGCCGCATGTCGGACATCTCGCCGCTCCGGCGGCCGAGCGATTCGACGACGACGCCGACATGGTCGTCGTCGACATCGACGATCACCTCCTCCAGCGGTTCGAGACGGGTCCCGGTCGCGGGGTCGGTGCGGTAGAGCACGCGCGGCCGGGAAACCGAGAGCTCGTAACCCTCGCGCCGCAGGGTTTCGATCAGGACCCCGAGCTGCAGTTCGCCGCGGCCGCGAACCTCGACCCCGTCCTCGCCGTCGATCGTATGCAGGTCGATGGCGACATTGCCCTCGGCTTCGCGGAACAGCCGGTCGCGCAGCATCCGCGACGTCACCTTGTCGCCGTCGCGTCCGGCGAGCGGCGAATCGTTGATCGAGAACCGCATCGCGAGCGTCGGCGGATCGACCGGGGAGGCCGGGAGCGCTTCGGGCGCTTCCGCGGCGGCCACGGTGTCGGCGACCGTCGCGGTCTTCAGACCGGCGATCGCGACGATGTCGCCGGCCGGCACCTGACGGGCGGGCTCGCGCGCGAGCCCGTTGAAGGTCAGCAGCTTGGTCATGCGCGCGTGCTCGACCGCGTTGCCGTCCCGATCGAGCGCCGTCACCGGCATGTTGACCTCGGCCGCGCCGCGCGCGATCCGTCCCGTCAGGATCCGGCCGAGATGGGCGTCGTATTCGAGGATGCTGGCGAGCATGGCGAACGGTCCGTCGGAATCGCTTCGCGGCGGGTCCACATTGGCGGCGATCGCGCCGAAGAGCGGTTCCATCCCGACCCTCGGCGCGTCGAGCTCGTCCGCCGCCCAGCCCTCCCTGGCGGACGCGTAGAGCGTGGGAAAGTCGAGCTGGTCCTCGTTCGCGCCAAGCGCCGCGAACAGGTCGAACACCGCATCGACGACCGCGTGCGGCCTGCCGTCGCGGCGATCCACCTTGTTGATCACGACGATCGGCGCGAGGCCGCGCTCGAGCGCCTTGGCGAGCACGAACTTGGTCTGCGGCATCGGGCCTTCGGCGGCATCGACCAGGAGCAGGGCGCCGTCCACCATGGAGAGGATACGCTCGACCTCTCCTCCGAAATCCGCGTGCCCGGGGGTATCGACGATGTTGATCTTGATCCCGCGCCACAGGACGGCGGTGCATTTCGCGAGGATGGTAATCCCGCGTTCGCGCTCCTGATCGTTGGAATCGAGAGCGCGTTCGGCGATGCGCTGATTGGCTCGCACCGCGCCGGCGGCGCGGAGCATGGAGTCGACGAGGGTCGTCTTGCCGTGATCGACATGCGCGATCAGGGCGATGTTGCGGAGTTCCATGACGGGCGCGCTCTGCGGGGAAGCCGCCGCTCTTTAGGCCGCCGGAAGCAGATCCGCAAGCCTCGTTTGCGGCCGCGCTCCGTAATGGCTAACGACTTCGGCGGCCGCGATGGCTCCGATCCGCCCGCAAAGCTCCGGCTCGTAGCCGCGCGTGAGCCCGAACAGCACGCCGGCGGCATAGAGATCGCCGGCGCCCGTCGTGTCCACGACCTGCCCGACCGGCGCGGCGCCGACCGGAACGACGGCGTCGCCGGCCGCGACGACCGAGCCGGCGGCACCCCTGGTCAAGGCCGCGAACGGACAGTCCGCGGCGGCGCGCCGACACGCTTCGTCGAAATCCTCGACCTCATAGAGCGTCGTGATCTCGGCCTCGTTGGCGAACAGGATATCGACATGACCGTGCACGAGATGGCGGAACGCGGCGCGGTGCCGCTCGACGCAGAACGGATCGGACAGCGACAGCGCGACCCTTCGGCCCGCGGCATGGGCGAGCTCGGCCGCCTTTACGAACGCGGCCTTGGCACGCTCCTCGTCGAACAGGTAGCCCTCCAGATAGGTGATCGCGGCATTCTCGATCAGCCCGGAATCCACGTCGTCGGGACCGAACGCGGTCGAGACGCCGAGGAAGGTCAGCATGGTCCGCTCGGCATCGGGCGTCACGAAGACCAGGCAGCGCGCGGTCTCGGGCCCCGCCGCCGGCGGGGAACGGTACTCCACGCCGATTGCCGTGATGTCGTCGCGGAACGCCCTGCCCAATTCGTCGCCGCCGACCTTGCCGAGGAAGGCGCCCCTGCCGCCCAGAGAGGCGAGCCCGGCGATCGTGTTGGCCGCCGAACCGCCCGACATCTCGATCCCGCCTTCCATGTACGGGCAGACCGCAGCGGCCCGGTCGGCGTCGATCAGCGTCGTCGCGCCCTTCGTCAGTCCGAGCGCGCCCAGCGTGGAATCGTCGGTCCGCACCACGACATCGACGATCGCGTTGCCGAGCCCGACAACGTCGAACGGCGCGGGAGCGTCGGTCATGGCACATCTCCGGATTCGGCGGTCGCGGCTCTGGGAGGGCGCAAGTATACTCCCGGCGCCGGGCCGGGCGAGCCCGCGCGGAGCCCCAGTCGCCGTCCGAGCCGCACCGATGCCCCGCAACCTGATTCTCGCTGTCCGACAGGCTCTCGATCCGGCTTTCCGCGCGGTCGCTCTCAAGACCGTCGCCATTTCGGCGGCGCTGTACGCCCTCCTGATCGCATCGCTGGGCTGGGCGCTCGACGCCCTCACCCTGTTCGACATCGCGTGGCTCGACTGGACGATCAAGGCGGTCGCCGGCGCCGGCGCGATCGTCGTCGGGATCATGACGTTCCCGCTGGTGGCGACGATCGTGGTCGGGCTCTTTCTGGAGGAGATCGCCGACGCGGTGGATTCCAGGCACTATCCGAACAAGCCGGCGGCGCCGGGGCAATCCGTCGCGTCCTCCCTCGTCGCCGCCGTCAGGCTCGTCCTGGTGGCCTTGATCCTCAACGTCCTGGTCCTGCCGCTCTACCTGATTCCAGGCTTGAATGTCTTTGTTTTCTATGGGTTGAACGGCTATCTATTGGGTCGGGAATATTTCGAGCTGGTGGCGCTGCGCCGGATCGAGCCGCGCGCGGCGCGCCGGTTGCGCGGTCGATCCCGATGGCGCGTTCTTCTGGGAGGGATTCTGATCACGGTCCTTTTCAGTATCCCGGTAATCAATTGGTTGATGCCGATTATCGCGACTGCGTTTATGGTGCATGAATTCGACGCGGTGGAACGGCGCAGCGCGGAGGTCTGAGATCGCGGTTCGACCGGAGTCAGGAGCTGGGCGAATGGACACGTCCTCGGACGCGGACCAGGAAATGTTGGATATGTTCGGTCGCAAGAAGAACGCATCGGAAGAGACGGGCAACGAAGCGGAAGGCGAAGCCGGGGAAGCCCCCGCGGCCGAGGGATCGGGCGCCGACATGCCGCTCGACGTGCCGTCCAAGGAGCCCGCGCCCGCCGCGCCGTCGAGGCCCGCGCGGGCCGCTCGAACACGGCCGTCGCGCCGCACCCCGACGCCCCAGGCCGAACCCATTCGCCGCATCTCCCCCGGTGCCGACAGCGAGGGCAAGTGCCTGGTGGTGGGGCGCAGCATCGCGCTCAGCGGGCGGATCGAGTCCTGCGAAAAGCTTATCGTGGAGGGTACCGTCGAGACCGAAATGAGCGGTTGCCGCGAGCTCGAGATCGCAAGGACCGGTGTCTTCAAGGGAACCGCGGAGGTCGAGAGCGCCGACATCAGCGGCACGGTCGAGGGCACGCTGACCGCGCGCGGCGTCTTGACGTTGCGCGCCTCCGGTCGGGTCCAGGGCAATATTTCATACGGACAGTTGGAGATCGAACGCGGCGGGACGCTCATAGGCGACGTGCAACCACTTTCCGACGACGATTCGCGCGAGACCGCTTCCGAACTCGCAGCCGAGTCGCCGGCCCGTTAGGCCATTTCTGTCTTCGCTCGAACCGCGGTCGCGGTCGCCGTTGCGGCGGCTTTGGCCGGCTGCCGGATCGATGGCCTGACCGTGCCGCAACATACCGCCGCAGACCGGGCGCCGCAGGAACAGCCGCTGCCTCTCCTGCCGAACTCGAAGGACGAGAAGACCGGGCCGACGGAGACGGTGTCGATCCCGTCGCCGGCACCTCCGCGAGAGGCCCCGGCGGCAGTGGAAGCTTCGCTCGATATCGGCCCGGACCGGGTGTTGGGCCTGGATGGGCGGGCAGTCGAAGCGTTGTTGGGCGAACCCGACTTCGTGCGCCGGGAAAACCCGATGGAGCTCTGGCGTTATCGCCATGAGAGATGCGCGGTCGCGCTTTTCCTTTACGCGGAAGAGGCGAACAAGCACGGTCCCTTGCGGGTGCGCCATATCGAAGCCTGGGCGCCGGGAGACGACCAGATCTCTCCCCGGGCCTGTCTGAGCGCGCTTGCCAGGCGGGCCGGACAGCTCTCCGCCGGCTGAGCTTCAGACGGTTTTCGCCCCGTAGCGGCAAAGGTCGGCGACGACGCAGGCCGGGCAATCCGGCTGGCGCGCCTTGCACGTATAGCGCCCGTGCAGGATCAGCCAGTGATGGGCGTGCTGCTTCCAACGCTCCGGGGTCCGGCGGACCAGCGCGTCCTCCACGGCGCGCACGTCCTTGCCCGGCGCGAGCGCGGTCCGGTTCCCGACCCGGAAGACATGGGTGTCGACCGCGATCGTCGGCTGCCCGAACGCGATGTTGAGGACGACGTTGGCCGTTTTCCGACCGACCCCGGGCAGGGTTTCGAGAGCCTCGCGGTCCTCGGGAACCCGGCCGCCGAAGTCGGCGACGAGGCGCTCCGAGAGCGCGATCACGTTTTTCGCCTTGTTGCGGTAGAGCCCGATGGTACGGATGTAGTCGCGGAGCTTCGCCTCGCCCAGCCCGATCATCTTTTCCGGCGTGTCGGCGACGGCGAACAGCGGGCCTGTCGCCTTGTTCACGCCGACATCCGTCGCCTGCGCGGACAGGACGACGGCAACGAGAAGCGTATAGGTGTTCCGGTATTCGAGCTCGCCCTTCGGCGCCGGCATGGTCCCGGACAGGCGACGGTAGAACTCATCGACATGGGCGAGAGGCATCGGGCGCGGCATCGGGCGAGAGTAGCGCCGACGCCGCCCGGGTCAAATGCATGCGCGCACCCGCAAGACCGTATTGGACGGCGGCCCGGGCCGGCCTATGATTCATGAATGGAGGCCGAACCCACCCCGATCTTCGCCGCGATGCTGGAGCCGCATCGCAGCCTGAGCCCAAGGGGCTTCGTCGTCCTGATGAGCGCGATCGTGGCGGTCGCGTTCGGCGCGGGGCTTGCCTTCGCCCTGATCGGGGCCTGGCCGGTGTTCGGCTTTTTCGGGCTGGATGTGCTGCTGATCTACGTGGCGTTCAAGGCGAACTATCGCAGCGGACGCATGTGCGAGATCCTGCGGCTGACCGAAAACGCCCTCACGGTGGAGCGCGTGGGGCCGGGCCGCCGCCGCCGGTGTTGGCGCTTTCAGCCCTACTGGCTTCGGGTGGAGATGGACGATCCGCCCGAGCACCGGAGCCAGCTCACGCTCGCCTCTCACGGCCGCCGCCTCGTCGTCGGCGCGTTCCTCGCCCCGGAAGAGAGGCTGGAGGTCGCGCGGGCGCTCGGCGCGGCTCTGGGTCGCCTCAGGCAACCGCCGACCGGCTCGCTGGCGGCGCAAGATCCGGGTGGCCCGCCCGATTAGGCGCTCTTATCGTCGGCATCACGGCGCCGACAAGAGGGGATGCGGGCGATGGACGGCACTTCGCACTACGCGAGGATCGAACGGGCGATCCGGTTCATCGAGGACAACAGGCTCGACCAGCCGGGTCTCGACGAGATCGCGGCGGGCGTGGGCATGAGCCCGTTCCATCTGCAGCGCGTGTTCACCGCATGGGCGGGGGTGAGCCCGAAACTCTTCCTGCGCTACGTCACCCTGGACCATGCGCGCGAGGCGCTGACCGACGCGCGGCCGGTCCTGGACGCCGCGCTCGACGTCGGCCTGTCGGGACCGGGCCGGCTGCATGACCTGTCGGTCACCCTGGAAGCGGCGACGCCCGGAGAAATCGGTGCCGGCGGGCGCGGGCTCGATATCCGCTACGGTCTGCATGACGGTCCGTTCGGGCGGTTCCTGGTAGCCGCGACCGAGCGCGGCGTCTGCCGCATCTCCTTCGAGCAGGAGGGAGAGAACCCGGTCGGAGCGCTCGCCGAGGCTTGGCCCAACGCCGGGCTCGTGGAGGACGACGCCCACACGTGGAGAATCGCGGGCGAGGCGCTGGCCCGCGGCATCGATACGGGGGCGTCGCCGATCCGCCTCTGGGCGCGCGGTACCAATTTCCAGATCAAGGTGTGGGAAGCGTTGCTGCGGGTTCCGGCCGGACGGCTGGTGAGTTACGGCGACCTCGCCCGCGCGGTCGGCAGGCCGCGCGCGAGCCGCGCGGTCGGGCAAGCCGTGGGGGCCAACCCCATCGCGGTCCTGATCCCGTGCCACCGCGCGATACGGGCGTCGGGCCGGTTCGAGACCGGCTATCGCTGGGGCAGCGCGCGCAAGCGGGCCCTGATCGCCTGGGAAGCGGCCCGGCGGGAACGCGCGGGCGCGGCGGCCTGACGGATCAGAGGCCGAGCACGTCGGCCATGCCGTAGAGGCCGGGCGGCTGGGCCGGGGCCCAGCGCGCGGCATGCACCGCGCCACGGGAGAAGATTTGCCGCGAGGCGGCCTTGTGAGTGAGTTCGAGGCGCTCGCCCTCGACCGCGAACGTCACGGTATGCTCGCCGACCACGTCGCCTCCGCGCAGCACGGCAAAACCGATATCGCCCTGCCTGCGCGCCCCGGTCTGGCCCTGGCGCGCCATCTGCGAGACCGCATCGAGCGAGACCCCGCGGCCCTCGGCGGCGGCCCGGCCGAGCCCGAGCGCGGTGCCGGAGGGCGCGTCGACCTTGTGCTTGTGGTGCATCTCGACGATCTCGATGTCGAAGCGGTCGTCGAGAATTCCGGCGACCTGCCGGGTGAGCGCGAACAGGATGTTGACCGCGAGGCTCATATTGGGCGCAAGCACGATGGGCGCGCTGGCGGCGGCGTCCCGGACCGCCCGTTCCTGCGCGGCATCGAGGCCGGTCGTGCCGATGACGTGAGGCGTGGCCGCCGCGCCCGCCATCGCCGCGTGCCGCGCCGTCGCGTCGGGCAGCGAGAACTCGATCACGACGCCGGAGCGCTCGAACACCCGGGCCGGATCGTCGCCGATGGGAACGCCGAGCGCGCCGAGGCCCGCGCGCGCGCCGGCATCCTCGCCGAGCGCGGGATGCCCGGCATCGTCCGCGGCCGCGACGAGGACGCACCCCTCGGTCCCGGATATTTCGCGGACCACCGCCGCCCCCATGCGGCCGGCCGCCCCGATCACGCCGATTTCCAGATCCGCCATCGCTCCACCCGGATGTTTCGTTCAGCCGGGCCGCAGCATACCAAACCCGACCCGCAGCGGGCGGGAGGCCCGGCCGCGTCAGGTCTTGCGGAACCTGTCGAGCGAAACCACGCTGGCGGAGTCGGTTTCCGCGTCCTCCCCACCGTCCGGCGCGTCGCCGGTCTCCTCCTCCGGCCCGGGTCCGAAGCGGAGCCCGAAATCGGCCGCCGGATCCATGAAGGCGGTTACCGCCTCGAAGGGCACGGTGAGGCGCTCGGACCTGCCGCCGAAGGAAAGAGTGACCGAGAACCCGTCCTCGGCCGTCTCCAGCCCCCAGAACTGGTGCTGGAGGACGATGGTCATCTCGTCGGGATAGCGCGCGCGCAGACTGTCGGGGATCGTCACGCCTTCGTGCCGGGTCAGGAAGGAGACGTAGTAGTGGTGGTTTCCCGGCAGGCCCTGCTCCTCGACGCGCTCCAGCGCGTCCCGCATCACGCCGCGCAGCGCGCGCTCCATCATCTCCTGGTACGGGACGAGGGACTCTTCGGATTGCGACATCACCCTGACCTGAATATGCGGGAAGGACGGGAAGTGGGGGGCTTCTGTTGCCCGGTGCCCCCCGAACCGCGCTTGCCCAGCCAGGCTAGGCAGCGAGTGCCAAGTCGTTATCGTTGGCAGCTTTGGTGTCGGCCCGATAACGGCGGTACCATGCCGGGCGAAAAGCAAGTCTTTACACGCGCGTCGATCCTGTTTCGCCCCCATGAACCCCGCGCGGCGGCGCTGGGAGAATTTGGTGGAGGCGCCGGGTACTGCCCCCGGGTCCGCTTCGCTTATTGCACAAGCCGTTTATCGCCATAGCCGGCTGACCGGCATTGACAATATAGTGCAGTCCACCTCCAATTCAAGCTGGACGCGGGGTCGAGATACGGGAGGCTGGATGCGGCAATATCTCGATCTTATGCGTCATGCCCGCGACCGGGGCGTCGTGCGCGGCGACCGGACGGGCACGGGAACCAGGGGCATCTTCGGCTACCAGATGCGCTTCGACCTCGCGGACGGGTTCCCGCTCCTGACCACCAAGCGCCTCCACAGACCCTCGATCGTCCACGAGCTCCTCTGGTTCCTCGCGGGCGACACCAATATCCGCTACCTCAACGAGAACGGGGTGAGGATCTGGGACGAGTGGGCGGACGGGAACGGGGATCTCGGGCCGGTCTACGGGCGCCAGTGGCGGTCCTGGCCCAAGCCCGACGGCTCGACGGTGGACCAGATCGCCCGGGTGGTCGAGGAGATCCGCACCGATCCCGACTCCCGGCGCCTCGTCGTGAGCGCGTGGAACGTGGGCGAGCTCGACGCGATGGTTCTGCCGCCGTGCCACTGCCTGTTCCAGTTCCACGTCGCCGGGGACAGGCTTTCCTGCCAGCTCTACCAGCGCAGCGCGGACATTTTCCTCGGCGTGCCGTTCAACATCGCGAGCTACGCGCTGCTCACCCATCTCGTGGCCCATGTCTGCGGCCTCGAACCGGGCGAGTTCGTCCACACTTTCGGCGATGCCCACCTCTATCTGAACCACCTCGACCAGGCCGACGAACAGCTCTCCCGCACCCCCGGAAAGCTGCCCCGGCTTCGCCTGAATCCCGGGGTGCGCGACCTGTTCGCCTTCACCGCAGAAGACATCGCGATCGAGGGTTACGAGCCGCAGGAGCACATCAAGGCGCGGGTCGCGGTCTAGCCCGCAGCCGCGTCGCACGGGAGGAGCGGTTGCGGTTCCTGAACGAGATGAGCGTGCGCCGGGCGATCGGCCTCCTCTGGGCCGCGGCGGGGGCCGCCGCAATTCTGATCCTCGGGCTCGCCGCGCTGGTCTGGCCGGCGACGCTGACGAACGGCGGGGCCGGCGTGCCGGTCCCCGTCGTCTGGACGGCGATCCTCGTGCTGGCCGCGGTCCTGGCGGCGTCCTGGGCCGTCGCCGACCGGATCGTGCTGACCCGCCTGCACGATCGCCGCAGCCTGCCCGCGCGGCCCGAGTTCCACGGCGGGCGCGGCTTCGCGCAACCGTCCCACGCCGACGAGCTGGACGGGCGGACGCTGGCGGAGCTGCGCTACGTGGTTTTCGACACCGAGACGACGGGGCTCAGGCCGTCGGAGGGCGACGAGATCATCTCGATCGCGGCGGTACGCTGTTGCCGGGGCGAGATCGAGGAGGCGGACGCGTTCTCCCGGCTGGTCAATCCGGGCCGGGCGATCCCGCGCGCCTCGATCCGGTTCCACGGCATTACCGACGACATGGTCGCCGGAGAACCGACGACCGGCGACGTCCTGCCCGCGTTCCACGCCTTTGTCGGGGACGCGGTGCTGGTCGCCCACAACGCCGATTTCGACATGACCTTCCTTCGGCTCAAGGAAGCCGAGACGGGGGTCGAGTTCGCCAACGTGGTGCTGGATACGCTGCTGATCTCGGTATTCCTCGACCCGGTGTCCCAGAACCACTCGCTCGAAGCGATCGCGGAACGGCTGGGCGTCGAGGTCGAGGGGAGACACACCGCACTCGGCGACTCGATCGTGACCGCGCGGGTGTTCTGCAAATTGCTGCCGCGCCTGGAAGCGCGCGGGATTACCACGCTCGGCCAGGTGCTCGACGCCTCGGCGCGGATCCGTCGCGCGCGCGGGCTCGACCACGAGTACTGAACGCGAGATCAGAGCACGTCGCCGCCGAATTCGACGCCCATGCGGGTGCGCATGCGCTCGATGGCGCGCAGCGCCTCGCGCAGCTCGCGCTTCCGCCGCGGGGTGAGCGCCTTCGGGTCGACGAAATTGGAGACCGGCGCACCCGCCCTGAAATCGAGAAGCTGACGGCCGAGAAGGAGCCGGCAGATCGTCTGCCGGGCCGCGGCCAGATCGTCGTGCTCGGCATCGTTCAGCACGCCGGAAGCGTGCGCGGCGGCGAGGCGTTCGCGCGTGCCGGTCTCCGCCACCCCATCGCGCAGCGCGAATAGCCTGGCGGCCTGGACGAGAGGAAGGATGCCGAGCAATTTGAGATTCACCTTGCCGCGATGAGCCGGGTCCGAACGCTCGGTCGCGAAGCGCCCGAACCGGCGCAGCGCGGTCCCGTGATCCCGGCCGGCGCCGTGGAGCTCGCGCAGGAAGGGACCGTTGCCGGCGGTGCGCTCGGTGACGTGTCCCCTGAGCGCCGCCGCCAGCCGGGCATCGCCCCATCCCAGGCGAAAGTCGAAGAAGATGTCGAAGTCGAGCAGCGGGTCGGTACGGGCCCGGCGGCACCACGTGTCGACCTGCTCCCGCCAGCCCGCCAGCGTCTTGCGCCATTGCGGGTTGGTCGCCATCACCCCGCCGTCGCAATAGGGCAGCCCCACGGCATCCAGATCGCGCGACAGGCGCTCGGCGAGCGCGGCGAACCAGCCGTCGGCATCCTCGCCCGGCGCTTGGGCGCCGTCCTCGATGACGAAGCCGTAATCCTGGTCGGGAGTGAGGAAGTTCTCGTGGCGGCCGCCCGATCCCATGATGATCATCGCGAATCCGGCCGGCGCGGCGCCGAGCCCCTCGTCCTCCATCGCCGCCATGTTGCGCTCGAGCAGGCGAGCGTAGATGTCGTTGTTGACGTGGCTCAGTGTCGCCTGGATGTCACCGACCGCGACATTCCGGTCGAACAGGGTATCGGCGACCCGGACCTGGGCGGCCTTGATCTCGCGCAGCCCGTCGTCGCTGTCGTCGCGTGTGAGGTCGTCGATCGCGGACACCATGTCGCTCGCCGCCTGGGCCATGGCGTCGTGCAGGTCGAGGATGCCGGCGAGCCGTCCCTCCCCGTCGATCACCGGCATGTGGCGGTGGCCGAGCCTGCGCATCCGGGCGATGGCGATAAACAGATGTTCGTCCTCGCGGATGCAGCGGACCGGGTACGACATCAGATCGCCGACCGGCTGTTCGGCAGGCGCGGCGAAGGTCGCGCGCCGGACGATGTCGCGTTCGGTGACGATCCCCGCGGGCCGGCGCTCTCCGTCGACGACCACGACCGCGGACGCCTTTTCCGTCGCCATGCGGCCGACGACCTCGCGGAGCGTCGCGTCGGCGGTCGCCGCGGCGGGCGGGCGGCGGGCATGGTCCCGCGCCCGGAGAAAGAAGATTTCGGTTGCCACCGGCATCGCAGTCCCCGCCCCGCGGCCGCTCCCGTGCGGAACACAACATGCCGGCTCGATTCAGGTCAATGTTCTTGCCGGGCGGGCGGGAGAGGATTTACCGTCCTGGAGTTGGCTTGGGAGAGGAGGGAAGCGATGCAGGCGAAGGACATCATGACCACCCGGGTTGTGACGGTGGGTCCGGACGAGCCGGTGACCGGGATCGCGCGGACGCTGACCGACCACCACATCAGCGCGGTCCCGGTGGTCGGGGAGGACGGCGCGCTGCTCGGCATCGTGAGCGAGGGGGATCTGTTGCGCCGTCCCGAGATCGGCACCGAGAAGCGGGCCGGGTCGTGGTG
>JAJDVM010000043.1 GCA_022826125.1 Defluviicoccus sp. | reverse complement strand
AGGCGAGGCGTGCGCGGATTCCATCAGGGCCCGGGAACTAAGATTCCCCTCCAGAGGCCGGATACAAGTGTGCAACTGAACCTGCTTGCCCGCATCACACCCCTTGCAAATGCGGGGCGGACCATACAAGCGCGGGCGTCCCGCCCGCTTGAACCGACGCGGACCTTCGGCCCGTTGCGGGCGGGACGCCCGCGCTCCCAGGAAGGGCACCACATGCCGGACGTCGGTCCGAGACGAAGCCTCGACGTCTCGCGCGAAAATTTCACCGATTCGCGCCCTCGCTTCGCGAATCGGTGAAATTTTCGCGCTAGTCATTCAGTCGTATCGCTTGTGGTACCTGCGCCGTGCGCCGGCGCGCTGGACGACCACGCCGCGCACGGACTCGAGTCCCGCGGCGAGCGCAACGGGCGCGTAGCCGTCGTTGAGCGCGACGAGCCGGTCGCCTTCACCGGTTCGCTCCAGTCTGCGGAAGATGTACTCGCCATTGATCTCGGCGAGCACGAACGCCCCGTCCTTCGCCACACCCGTGGGGTCGACGATGATGATGCACCCCGCCGCGAACTCGGGCTCCATGCTGTCGTCGGTGACGCGCAGCGCGAACGGCTCCGCCTCGATGCAGGTCGTGGGCGGGGCGGCGCCCGTCGCGGCCGGCGGCGCTTCGGGCATCTCAGCGTATCCCCGGACGCCGCCTGCGTCCGCGAAGGACGGAGTCCCGCCCGCACGGCTCGCCGGTTCGCGAGGCTCGGCGATGCGGCAACGGCTCAGCCATCCCCGGCCGCCCTGCGTACCGGTCCGATGTCCTTGTGCGGCACGAACAGTCCGCACCCGAGGAGCCGATCCGGGCCGATCCCGCGGCACTGGACGGTGAGCGATTCCTCGGCACCGAGATCGGCGATCAGCAGGCTGCGGGCGCAGAGCACGGTCCGCGCCGACTCGATTCGATGCGAGCGTCCGCACAGGAGCTTGCGCGCCGGCACCGAAAGCGCTTCCAGCGCCGACGCGACGCGCTCCACGAAGCGTTCCTCGTCCCCGTCCTCCTCGTCCACCACGTAGCGGGCGAACACGGTACCGGCGGGGCTCAACGGTCGCGGCTGGCGCGTTCCGGTGACCACTTCGCATCCGTCGATGTCGAGCCGTCGCCCGCACAGCGCAGTGGTTTCCTCTGCGCGGCCGACCGGCACACGGAGCAGAAGCCGTGTGCGGCGCGAGAGCGGGAGCATCTCCGCGGATTCGCGGCCGGGCCGTTCCCAGCCGTTTCCCGACGCGGCGCCGTGGATCGAGTGGATGCCGGCAGCCGGCTCGTCCACGAGCCACGGCAGTATCTTCAGGACTTCGGCCCGCAGGGCGCGGGCGTGGTCCACGGGCAGCCATCGGCCGGAGAGATGGAACGCCACGTCAACGGCGTCGGCGGCGTACGCGACCGCTTTGTCGCTCGACGCCTCCTCCCATCGCATGACCGGTTACCTGCCCCCGGCCGAGGTGAACGCGCTTTCGAGGACGTCTTCCCAGTTGTCCGGGGTATCCGCGAATGGCGGCTTCACGTCGATCCGCAAGAACCGCTCCTCCCGGGCGCGGGCCCGGACCGCGTCGACGAGCGCGGCGAACGACTCCAGGTCGTGCCGCTCGATCAGGATGTCGCTGATGTGGAGCATTCCGTGAATTCGCCCCGAATCGAACCGGGAACCTTGCATCGCTTGCGATGCTCAACGGGGGGCGGTGCGCACCGCGCGGACTTCCACGGTATCGCCCGCCTCCGCGCCGAGGGCGGCGAGCGCGTCGGTGCTCAGCGCGAGGTCGGCGCGTTCCGCAATCTCCGCCCACCCGCGCAGCGCCGCTCCGCAGTCGGGCGTCGCGATCTCGACGAGCGCGCCGCCGCGGACGTCGAGCCTGCGCGCGAGATCGGCCGGCAGCCGGATGCGGCGCCGCGGGCCGTCCAGGTCGGACTCGTTCGCCAGCGTCACCGGAGCCCGCACCCGCGACGCCCGCAGCCGGTCCCGAAGCTCCTGCGTCGCCGCCGATTCGACATTCCCGTCGACGCCGATGACCACCCCGTAGCGCTCCGCGGCCTGATCGCGGTCGAGATAGCCGAGCGCCACATCGGCCTGCACCCGTTCCGGCGCCCGCACCAGCGGGTCGCCGTGGCCGCCGCCGCCCGAGGTCTCCATGCGCACCACGTCGCCGGCCTGGAGCGGGAAATCTCCCACCTTGCCCGGTACCGGCGAGGGCTCGACGGTCTCGCCGCCGCGGATCACGGTGAAGCGGTTGGCGGCACCGCCGACTCCACCGGCCACGCCGAACGGAGGGATGAGGTTCTTGTCCGCGAGCACCGAGAGGCTCGCCACGTCACCGAGGATGCGCACGTCGCGCCGCAGCCCGAAACCGCCCCGGAACTCCCCGTCGCCGCACGAGCCTTCCCGCAGACCGTGGGCCTCGATCCGCAGCGGGCACTGCGCCTCGACCACCTCGGCCGACTGCACCGCGTTGAAGTCGCCTTCGGGGAATGCGCGCACCGCGTTGTTGCCGTCGGTGCGGCCGGTCGCCCCGGTACCGGCGGCCGGATACTCGTAGAAGAGGAAGATGCCGTCGCGGTCCCGGTGCGGCCCCGAGACGTAGACGTGGTTGCCGCCGCCCTTGAGGTCGCCGACCCGTTTCTCCGGCAGCGCCCGGCCAAGGGCGGAGACCACGAGGCCGCACATCAGCGCCCGGCACTCGACCATCCCGCCGCACGGCGCGGGCAGCGTCGCGTTGAGGAAGCTGCCCGGCGGGTTCACGATCTCGATGGGGTTGAACGAGCCGTGGTTCACCGGCGTGTCCGGGTCGAGGAACGACTTCACGATACTCGCCACCGCGTTGAACGCCATCGCCGGCCCCACGTTGGTCGGCCCCCTGGTCTGGGGCGACGAGCCGGTGAAGTCGGCGACGATGCGCTCGCCCGCGACGGTGAGGGCGAGCCGGCCGCGGAGCGGGGTCGCGCTGCGGCCGTCGCTGTCGAGATAGCCTTCCGCGTGGTACGTCCCGTCCGGAATCTCCGAGATTCGCCGGCGCATCACCGTCTCCGCCCGCTCGATCAACTCCTCGACCGCATCGAGCAGGGCCTCCCCGCCGAACCGTGCGAACAGCCGTCCGACGTGCTCCGCCGCCTTGCGCGAGGTGCCGAGCATGGTGTTGAAGTCGCCGCGGCGCTCGGGCGCGATGCGCATGTTGTCGAACAGCAGGGTGAGCCACGCGTCGTTCATGCGCCCGCGATCGCAGATGCGCGTCGGCACGATGCGCAGCCCCTCCTGGTAGATCTCCTGCACCCGCCCGGAGAGGCTGCCCGGGGTCATGCCCCCGACGTCTCCCCAGTGGCAGCGGGTGGCGGTGAACATCGCGAGCCGTGCGTCGTGGAACACGGGGTAGAGCATCAGCACGTCGTTGAGGTGGGTGCCGCCGGTGTAGGGATCGTTGTGCAGGAAGATGTCGCCCTCGTGGATGTCGTCGCCGAACGCGCGCACGACCTCCGCCGTCGAGTACGGCACCGCGAAGTTGTGGATGGGGTTGTCGTCGACGCCCTGGGCGATGAGCCGTCCGTCGCCGGCGACCAGGGCACAGGAGAAGTCGTGACCCTCGTAGATGATCGACGAGTACGACGAGTGGATGACGTTCGCGCGCATCTCGTTGACGACCGCGACCAGGGATTCGCGAATGAGCTCGAGCCTGCCGACCTCGTTCATCTGTTCCACTCCTGCGCTTCGGCGCACCGCCGCCGCGGGACGCGGGGCGAGCGTGCTTCTATCATTGCACAACGCACCCGCCGTTTCGGGCGGGACTCGGCGCATCCGTGCGGGAGGACGGGAAATGAGAGAAGAGATCGTCGACATCACCACTGCGGACGGTCCGATGGAGACCTTCATCTGCCGGCCGGAGCGGGGCGGTCCGTGGCCTGCGGTGTTCTTCCTGATGGACGCTCCGGGGATCCGGGACGAGCTCCACGACATGGCGCGGCGGCTCGCGACCGTCGGCTACTTCGTGATGCTGCCCAACCTCTACTACCGCGCCGGCCGCGACACGAAGTACGGTCCCGACGTGCTCGATCCGGCGAGCCCCGACCACGCGAGGATGCGCTCGGTCCGGACCCGGATGACCATCCCGCCGGTCATGGAGGACATCGGCGTCCTGCTCGACTTCGTGGCGCGCCACGAGGAGGCGGCGGACGGCCCGGCCGGAACGCACGGCTACTGCATGAGCGGCCCGTACGCGCTCGCCGCCGCGGCCCGGTATCCGGACCGGATCGCGGCGGCCGCGTCGTTTCACGGCACCTGGCTCGTGAGCGACGCCGAGGAGAGCCCTCACCTCACGTTCGCGAAGACCCGGGGAGAGATCTACATCTCGTGCGCCGAGCACGACAAGGTGGCCCCGCTGGACATGGTCGAGGAGCTGCGAGACCACTTCGAGGCGTCGGGAGCGGCGGGAGAGCTGGAGATCCACCCCGGCGTGCACCACGGGTTCGTCTTTCCCGAACGCTGGTGCTACGACAAGCCCGCGGCGGAGCGGCACTGGGAGCGGCTCATCGCGCTGTATCGGCGGCGCCTGAGCTAGAAAATTCCGCCAATCCACGGCGGCGGCGCGGGAGACGGCGACTCGCGATCGTTCGTGCGAGCACCGCCCCCGCGCCGCCGGTGCGTCAGGGCCGGCCGATCAGCGTTCGGACCACGGCTTGAACGGGTAGACCACCTCACGGGCCGCGACCTCGAACGGGTAGATCGAGTAGTACGTCCCGTCCTGGACCTGGATGAGCGCGGTGCTCACGCCGTTGTTCTGACCGTCCGGGCCGAAGGAGATGTCCTGCCACGGCATGGGAATGGCGCCGGCCGGGAAGCTGGTCGCACGCAGCGCGTCGCGGATCGCTCCGGGCTCGGTGGAGCCGGCGCGGTTGATGGCCTCGAACAGCACCAGCGCTCCGACGAATGATCGGATTGGCGGGTCGAAGATGTCCCGGTCGTCGTTGTGCTTCCTGTAGAGCTCGTTGAGCTGCGCGATCAGCGGGATCTTCTCCGCCATGTCCATGGAGAACGGCGATCGGGAGATGATGCCCTCGGAGTCCGCGCCGATGGTCTCCAGGAACGTCGCGTCGTTGAACCCCGCGTTCTGCGCGATGATGATGCGCGGGGCGTAGTCGAGCTCCTTCATCGTGCGCATCAGCAGCAACGCGTCCGCGGTGTACGACGTGGGGAACAGGATGTCCGCGTCAGCCGCCTTGAGACGCTGGACCTCGGAGGTGAGCGAGGTCGTCTTGGCGCGATACGCGATCTTGTCCAGCACCTCGATTCCGGCCTCCTTCGCGAGCTCCTCCTGCACCCGCGCGCTGTCCACGCCGAACTGGGTGTCCTCGTGGATGATCGCCGCGGTCGCGAGCTTCACGCCCTTCGCCTTCTCGAAGTCGCGGATGAAGTCGAACATCGTGCGGGTGTAGTGGCCGTCGTGCGGACCGGTGCGGAAGAACCACTCGAAGCCGCGCGTGTGGAGCTTGGGCGATGACGACTCGCCCGTGAGGTAGGGGATCTGCATGCGCTCGGTCACGTTGCTCGCGGCCGCGCTCACGCTGCTGTGGTAGGCGCCGAAGATCGCCACCACGTTCTCGCTCGTGATCAGGCGCTCGGCTTCGCCGCGGCCGATTTCGGGCTTGCCCTGGTGATCGGCGACCACGAGCTCGATCTTCGCGCCTCCGAGGTTCGGGAGCCCTTCGGTGGCCGCGAGCGGAAGGTCGAGGTCGTGCTTGTTGTTGATGATGTCCTGGGCCACCTTGACCGCCGCCAGCACGTCCTTGCCGGGTTGGGCGACGGGCCCGGTCAGCGGATAGATGACCCCGACGCGGACCGCGTCCGCGGCAGGCGCGGCGCCCGCGTGAAGCGCGAGAGCGAGAGCTGCTCCGGTCAGGATGTGGATGGTTCGCATGATTCTGTTCCTCCGTGATTGGGATGACGGACGAGCGCCGGCGGCGTCATCGGGCACAGGTTAACGCAGACGCCGTGCGGAGGGGGAGGGAGGACGGACCGACGGGTGCGGGCCGCCGGCAACGGACGGACCGCCGCCCGAACGGCTCAACGGTGTTCCGGCGGAAAATGATCGGTACGCCGTCCGCTGTCCGCCACGGTGGTGCCGGACAACGGAGGGCCCGATCGCCCGGCACGTTCCGGGGCGACGCGGGGAAATGCGGCCGCGAGACGTGCCTCTAGTTCACCGCGTCGCGAAGTGCCTTGCCGGCCTTGAATGCGGGGACGCGGGAGGCGGCGATGGTGATGCTCTCGCCCGTGCGGGGATTGCGGCCCTGACGCGCTTCGCGCGATCTCACCGTAAAGGTGCCGAACCCCGTGAGGGTGACGGTCTCGCCGTTGGCGAGCGCGTCGGTGATGGCCGAGAACACGGCGTTGACCGCCGCGTCCGCGGAGGCCTTGGTCAGCGACGCCTGTGCCGCCACCTGGGTCGAGAGTTCCGATTTCGTCATCGATCCGTTCCTTAGAATTGTCGGGTGGATTTCGAGGCCGCGTCCGGGGATTCGCCATCGCCTGTCCGGTCTCGCCCGGTCCTGTCCCGGCAGTCGACAATCCTCTCGTTCGCGAGAGTCGTCGCCGACAGAGCCTGCACCGGACGGGGGAATCGCGCCGGTCTCCGACCGGATCTGCGGGACGGGAGCAAGATAGCCGAACCCGTGGAGCATTCCCAACACCGGATTCTTTCGGAACGCAGAAGAAATTCCAAGGGCTGCGGCGATCACCGCCGCGGCGTATCGCGCGTCCTCGCGTCGCCGGCGCATCGCCAACCGCGGAGACGGTCGGGTTAGACTCCGGCCGGAAACGGCAAGGGCCGCGCCGGGGCGAGCGGCTCCGTCCTCGGGGGAGGGGCAGCCTCTTGACCACCGAGATCGTCGTCCAGACCATCGTCAGCGGGCTCCTGATGGGCTTCATCTACGCGCTGGTCGCGGCGGGCCTGAGCCTCATCTTCGGCCTGATGGAGATCGTGAACTTCGCCCACGGCGAGTTCATGATGGTCAGCATGTATTCGGTGTTCGGGCTGTACCTCGCGTTCGGGCTCGACCCGCTGGTGTCGGCGCCGCTCTGCGTGATGCTCCTGTTCATGCTGGGAGTGGCCACTCACTACGGCATCATCCGCCACATCCTGAACGCGCCGATGCTGGTCCAGATTACCGCCACCTTCGGGCTGGCGATCTTCCTGCGCAGCCTCGCGCAGTTCCTGTGGACCCCGGACTACCAGTCCGTTCCGGACCCGATCGTCTCCGGCCGGCTGGACCTTGCCGGCATCTTCATCGGCGTGCCGCAGCTCGTCGCCAGCGCCGGCTGCATGCTCGCGTTCGCGGTGCTGTATCTCTTCATCAACCGCACCGAGACCGGCATGGCGCTGCAGGCGACCGCCCAGGACCGCGAGGCGGCGAGCCTCATGGGGATCCGCACCGACCGGATGTACGCGCTCGGCTGGGGGATCGGCGCGGCCTGCGTGGCGGTCGCGGGAGTGATGCTCACGAACTACTACTACATCTTTCCGGAGGTCGGATTCATCTTCGCGCTCATCGCCTACGTGGCGGTGGCGCTCGGCGGCTTCGGCAGCATCGTCGGAGCTCTGTTCGCGGGGGTGCTGATCGGCCTGGTCGAGGCGCTCGGCGGGCTGCTCGTCGACCCCGCCTACAAGTACGCCATCATCTTCATGCTCTATCTCGCCGTGGTGCTCGTCCGGCCCAAGGGTCTGTTCGGACGGTTCTGATGGCGCGGACACGACCGGAGCCGCACGCACCGCGGCCGGCGCCACCGCTTGCGCCGAGCGCTTCGGCTGCCGGTTCCGCTCGCGCGGAGCTCGAGCGCGCCCGCGCCGAACCCGTCCGACCCCCCCTGTCGGCGAAGCAGTGGGTGTGGCTCGCTATCGCCGGCGTCGCGCTCGTCGCCTACCCGCACGTGTTCGACGCCCCCTACCAGCGCCACGTCCTGGTGATGGTGTTCATCTATGCCCTGATGGCACAGGGCTGGAACGTGCTCGCCGGCTACTGCGGCCAGATCTCGCTCGGCCAGGCGGTCTACTTCGGCATCGGCGCCTACAGCGCGGGCTTCCTCTACGCCAACTACCACATCTCCCCGTGGCTCGGGATGCTGGTCGGCGTCGTCATCTCGGTGCTCGTGGCGCTGGGAATCGGCCTGCCGACCTTTCGCCTGCGCGGTCACTACTTCGCGATCGCCACCCTGGTCATCGGGGAGATCGGCCACACGCTCATGCTCAACTGGGAGTTCGTGGGCGGGGCGACCGGGGTGTGGATACCGATCCACCGCGACACCCCCTGGTACTCGTTCCAGTTCCACGGCAACAAGCTGCCGAACTACTACATCGGGCTCGGGTTTCTCGCCGCGGCGTGCCTCGTGGTCGCGTGGCTGGAGCGCTCGAAGGCGGGGCTCTACTTCCGCGCCATCCGCGACGAGCCGGACGCCGCGCGCAGCCTCGGCGTCGACATCACCCGCTACAAGCTGGTGGCGATCATGATCTCGGCCGCGTTCACCGCGGTGGCCGGCGCGCAGTTCGCCCAGTACGTGCTCGTGATCGACCCGGAGACGGTGTTTCCGCTGCTGCTCTCGATCCTGGTGGTGCTGATGACCATGCTCGGCGGCATCGGGACGCTGTGGGGGCCGATCATCGGGGCCGGGGTGCTGTTCCCGCTCTCCGAGGCCACCCGGGTGTGGTTCGGCGGGACCGGCGGCGCCGAGGACCTGATGATCTACGGGGCGCTCATTCTCCTCATCTCGGTGTTCTATCCGGGCGGGTTGCTCGCGCTGCTGCGCAGGCTCTTCGTGCGAGCCGGCGATGCTTGAGGTCTCGAATCTCACCCGGCGCTTCGGCGGCCTCGTCGCCAACGATGGCGTCTCGTTCCGGGCCGAGGCGGGCGGAATCCTCGGGGTCATCGGGCCGAACGGCGCGGGCAAGTCGACCCTGTTCGAGCTGATCACCGGCTTCGAGACCCCGGACGAGGGGGACGTGCGTCTCGACGGCCGCTCGATCCGGGGCCTCGGGCCGCACCGCATCAACCGGCTCGGCATCGCGCGCACGTTCCAGAAGCTCAAGCCCTTCGCCCACCTGACGGCCGAGGAGAACGTCATGGTGGGCATCATGCAGCACGATTCGAACATGCGGCGCGCGCGCGACGCGGCGCTCGCGGCGCTCGACTTCGTTGGGCTGCTCGACAAGCGGCGCGTCCACGCCCACGGCCTCAGCACCGGGCAGCGCAAGCGCCTGGAGCTCGCCCGCGCCATGGCCACGCGGCCGCGCCTGCTGCTGCTCGACGAGGTGACCGGCGGCGTCGACCAGCGCACCATCCCCGGCCTCATCGAGCTCATCGAGCGGCTGCGGCGCGAGGGCATGACCATCATCCTCATCGAGCACAACATGCAGGTGCTGATGTCGCTCGCGGACCGGGTGGTGGCGCTGCATCTCGGGCGGAAGATCGCGGAGGGGCCGCCGGAGGCCATCCGCAGCGATCGCGCGGTCATCGAGTCCTACCTGGGCGCCTCCTATGCTTGAGGTCACCGACCTGGAGGTCTGCTACGGCGACTACCAGGTGATCTGGGGTGTGTCGCTGCGGGTCGCGGAGGGCGAGATCGTGAGCGTGCTGGGGCCGAACGGCGCCGGCAAGAGCACGGTGCTGAACGCCATCTCCGGCCTGCGTCCCCCGCGCACCGGCGCCATCGTGTTCGAGGGGCAGCCGATCGCGGGACACCCGCCGCACGAGATCGTGCGCCGGCGCCTCGTGCACATCATGGAGCGCCGCCGGGTCTTCCCCTACCTCACGGTGCGCCAGAACCTGTGGCTCGGCGGCTACAACCCCGCCGCGCGCGACGCGCGCGAGGAGACCCTGCGCCATGTCTACGAGCTGTTCCCCCGCCTTGCGGAGCGCGAGAACCAGCTCGCCCACTCGATGAGCGGCGGCGAGCAGCAGATGCTCGCGCTGGGGCGCGGGCTGATGGCGCGCCCGCGGCTGCTGCTGGTCGACGAGCCGCTGCTCGGCCTCTCGCCGGCCGCGGCGCGGCACACCTTCGAGGTGCTGCGCCGGATCAACGACACCGGGGTGGCCATTCTCTTCATCGAGCAGAACGTGCAGACCGCGCTCGGGCTCGCCGAGCGGGGCTACATCCTGGAGAGCGGGCGTCTCGTGCTGGAGGGCCGCTCCGACGAGCTGCTCGGGAGCGACGAAGTGAAGCAGATCTTCCTGGGCGGATGACGACGCACCGTTGCGGGGAGTCCGGCCTTCCCCGAGGAGGGCAATCACCCAGCCACTCGCCATGCACACGCTGCTCTTCCTCGAACCCGGTCACTTTCACGCCGCCCTCACCTTGCGCGAGCGCAACCCTCGCGTGGCCCCCGACGTTCATCTCTACGCACGGGAAGGACCCGAGCGTGACGCGTTCATCGCCCTGGTGCGCTCCTTCAACGCTCGCGACGACGATGCCACGCACTGGGACCTCCACGTCCACGAGCCGGATGACCCGGTGCGGGCGCTCGTCGACGAGCGGCGCGGGAACATCGTCGTCCTCGCCGGCCGCAACCGGCCGAAGCTCGGGACCATCGCGGACCTGCACGCGGCGGGCCTGCACGTGCTGGCCGACAAGCCGTGGCTGACCGACTCCGCCGCCCTGCCGGCCCTGGAACGGGTGACCGCGGGCGGACCGCTCGCGATGGACATCATGACGCTTCGCCATGACGTGGTGGCCCGCTTGATCCACCGAATCGCGGCATCACCGGAGCTGTTCGGCGCGCTCGACGGCACCTCGGACGAGCCCGCGATCGACCTTCACTCGGTGCACCACCTGCTCAAGGTCGTCAACCACGCGCCGCTCACGCGCCCTGCCTGGTACTACGACACGCGCATCCAGGGAAACGGGCTCGTGGACATCCAGTCCCACATGACCGACCAGGCGCAGTGGCTTGTCGGGGACGGGCCGGGCTTCGACTACCGGCGGGACTTCGATCTCGACGGTGCGCGGCTCTGGATCACGCCGGTGCCGCTCGATCTGTTTCGTGCCAGCACCGGGCTCGACCGCTTTCCCGAAACGCTGGCGGATCGGATCGAGGACGGTGTGCTGGATCTCGCGTGCAACGGCGAGATCCGTTACCGGTTGCGGGGCGTCGCCGTGCGCCAACGGGCCGAGTGGGGACAGCGCGAGCCCGAGGGGGGCGGAGACGCTCATCGCACGACGGTTCGCGGCGAGGGGGCCACGATCACCGCCGCTCGCGGCCCGGAAACCGGGTTCCGACCCGAGCTGCATATCGCCCCGCGCGGCGCGTCCGGGTCGTTCGGCACCCGCCTCGACCGTGCGTTCGCCGAATGGCGGCGGGAGTTCCCCGGGATCGGCCGCCGCGCCTCTCCATTCGGCCACGAGATCGTCATCCCCGCCGCGCTCCGGACGCCGCACGAGGCCCACTTCGCAATGGTGCTCGAAGACTTCCTCGACCTGCTCGACTCGAACCGATGGCCGGCCGCCCTCGCCGCCCGCATTCGGTCCCGGTATACGCTTCTGGCGAGGGCGCATGAGCGATGCGTGCAACCGGCGGAGCCCCCGGCTGGTGGCGGCCGTTGACCATGGTGAGGCAGGCAATGGGAAAGCGAAATTTGCTGAGCAGTAAACAGGCAGGAATGCTGATGCTTGAAAGGAAGGGCGGCAAGCGGTGTCCTTCCTGGTCGCTGAGTACCCTGGTAGTGCTTACGGGGTCGGTCCAGGGCCGCGAGCTCGGTGTGGATCGCCTGCGGGGCATCCTCGACTGGTTGGCCGAAGCGTGAGGCACCACATGGTGGAGATGTACAGCACATGTGCATCCGGAGGGAGGCGGGATGGGATGCCGTACCCGAAAGTGTCGATCGAACCGGCGAGGACTACCGATCATGGCGGACTCCGCATCGCCTGATGAAATGCCGCCGGCACTCGCTCGGCCCGTGACCGTCAGCGAGTTTCGCGTGCATCTGGCGGAGATGATCGGGCGTGCGGAGCGAGGCGAGGAAGTGGCCATTTCCCGCGGGACGCAGCCCGTGGCGAAGCTCGTTCCGCTGGGCCGCCGGCGCCGTTTGGGGGCCTGCGGGAGTTGATGGGCGATCGTGATCTCGCGGCGCTCGTGGCAGCGATCGAAAGCCCGCTCGCACCGGGCGATCAGGACGCCGTGGAAGGCAACGAAACCGATCTCGTCGGAATCAGCCGGCGATAGCGCCTCGGTTCCTCCGTGCGACTGCTTCGAACGCGCTCCGTGTCCCTGTTCCTGGCGAACGACCGCATCGCATCGCTGGACCCCGAGCGCGACGAGGCGTTCGCCTTCCAGGCCGAGATCGAGGTGCGCAACACGGCGCCGTTCGTCCCGCGTCCCGACCCGAGGGAGTTCTCCGGCGACGACGGTGATTCACTTTCGGACGCTGATCGAGAAAGACCTGCTTCGACGGTTGCCCGAGGCACAGCGGCTGACGTCCCGAGCGCAGCGCTCGCTCACTTGTGGTTCGGCAGGGCGGGGCCGGAAACCCTCCACCTGAGGGTGCGCACGCCGTCGCTCTGCCCGACGAGACCATGCAAAATGACGGACATGGCGCGGAAGTGGGAATCCGCAGGATTTCCGGATACGCCGGAAGGTACGGCGCGAGCAGCTACTTTGGAGGCTGAATGACCGATCCGATCACCGTTTCCGTGGTCCAGCACCGGCTCGGCGCCATCGTGGAGGAGATGGGCGAGGCGATGCTGCGCACGTCGTACTCCCAGATCCTCAACTCGAGCCGCGACTTCTCGACCGCCATCTGCTACCCCGACGGGCGCCTCGTCGCGCAGGCCGAGCACGTCCCCATCCACGTCGGCGCCCTGCCGTGGGCAGCGAAGGCGGTCAGCGACCGGTTCGGCGAGGACGTCCACCCCGGTGACGTGTTCCTGCTGAACGACCCCTACCGGGGCGGCAACCACCTCCCGGACCTGACCGCCTTCGTGCCGGTCTTCGACGGCGGCGAGTTCGCCTTCTGGTCGATCAACCGCTCGCACCAGAGCGACATCGGCGGGGCCACCCACGGCGCCTACAACCCGCTCGCCACCGAGATCTGGCAGGAGGGCCTGCGCATCCCGCCGCTGCGGCTCTACGACCGGGGACGGCTGCGCGAGGACGTCTACGAGATGATCGTGCTCAACGTGCGCCACCCCCGGGACTTCCGGGGCGACGTGGCGGCGATGATCGGCTCGGCCCGGGTCGGCGAGCGCCGGTTGAACGCGCTGTTCGACGAGCTCGGCTCCGGGACCGCCCGCGCCGCGGTCGAAGCGGTGCTCGACGGCGCCGAGCGCCAGGCCCGGGCGGTCATCGCCGGGTGGCCGGACGGGGAGTACGAGGGCGTCGCCCATCTCGACGACGACGGCCACGGGTTCCACGACATCCACATCCGCGCCCGGGTGACGGTGCGCGGCGGCGACCTGCGCGTCGATCTGAGCGACTCCCACCCGCAGGTGCTCGGGTTCGTCAACTCGTCCTACCCGAACATGCGCTCCGCGGTGGCGATGGCGCTCGCCTACCTCATCGACCCCGACACCCCGAAGAACGACGGCACGTTCCGGCCGCTTGAAGTGATCGCGAAGGAGGGCACCGTAGTCTGGGCGCGCGAGGGCGCGCCGGTGACGCTCGCCACCAACCACTGCGCGCAGGAGATCATGGAGGCGATCATGCGCGCGCTCGCGCCGGCCTGCCCCGAGCGCGTGATGGCGGGATGGGGGCGGCGCTTCCGCATCGCGATCCAGGGCACCGACCCGCGCAACGGCCGCTCGTTCATCTGGCACATGTTCCATGCCCGGCCGGGCGGCGGGGCCTCGTCGGCGGGCGACGGCTGGCCGGCCGGCGGCGAGTGGCAGGCCGCGGGCGGCATCAAGTTCGGCAGCGTGGAGGTGGCCGAGGTGCGCTTTCCGCTGTTCTTCCGCCGCCACGAACTCCGCCCGGACAGCGGCGGCGGCGGCCGCTACCGCGGCGGACCGGGATGCGAGCTGGAGCTGGAGCTTCGGACGGAAGGGCCGGCGGTGGGAAACACGGCCGGGGACGGGGTGAAGTACGCGGCCTGCGGGATGAACGGCGGGCGCGACGGGCTGCCCCACCGCTACACGCTGCGCTCACCGGGGCGGCGCACGCGGGAGCTGAAGACCAAGGAGGCGGGAATCGAGCTCCGACCGGGGGACGTGATCCACGTGCGCTCCGGCGGGGGCGGGGGATGGGGCGATCCGGGTGAGCGCAGCGCCGAGGCGCGGCGGCGGGATCGGCGATACGGGTTCGTCACGAGATCGACGAGCCTTGATGACGTGGTCGACGGAAACGGAACGGCTGGCGGCGCGGAATGACCCGCTGCATGACCGACATGGATGTCGACGACAACCGAGTATCGAGCGCGGCCTGGTGAAGCACGCCGACGTTCTCCCCATGCCCTTCGTGTTCCGTGGACGGTCGCAGCATCGTGTGCGACGCGATGGAGGCCGAAAGGCTCGAAGACGACTATGGAAAGCTAGGGGAGGTCTGGGCGCCGATTCCGGAGACCATCGCGGCGGACCTTCGACTGCATCTTGAAGCCGAATCACTTGATGATGCGGACCTCTGACACGTTCTCTTGCAATGCTATTTTCAATTGGCCGGGATATCGATTTCAATCAGTCGGCCATTGACTTTCAATTGGACGGGTGTAGTCTTTCAAATGGACGTCTATTCGGGATGGTGGCGTGTATCCTCGCTACATCGAGCAACGGGTCCGGGAAGCCCTGACGGACACGCGGGTCGTGATGCTGTGCGGACCCCGGCAATCGGGGAAGACCACCCTGGCGCGGCGGATCGCGGGCAACACCCTCCCTTTCGTCACCCTCGACGACGCCACGACTTTCGCCGCCGCCCTGGCCGATCCGGTCGGCTTTCTGCGCGGTGTCGACCGGGCGGTCATCGACGAGATCCAGCGTACCCCGAACCTCATCCTGGCCATCAAGACCGCCGTGGACGCGGACCCGCGCCCCGGGCGGTTCCTCCTCACCGGATCGGCGAACCTGATGACGCTGCCGCGCGTGGCGGATTCGCTTGCCGGTCGCATGGGGATCATGCGTCTGCTGCCCCTGGCACAGGCGGAGCTGCGCGGCAGGCGTCCATCATTTCTCGACAAGGCATTTGCGGGAGAGCCCCCGACGTCCGGGACCTCGACCGTCGGCGACGATCTCGTGGAAGCCGTTCTCGCAGGCGGCTACCCCGAAGCGCTGACCCGGTCCGGATGGCGGCGCCGGCAGGACTGGCACCTGGACTACGTCGAGGCGATCCTTCAACGCGACATCCGTGATATCGCCAGGATCGAGCAGATCGGTACGATACCGCGGCTCATGCGCGTTCTTGCCGAGCATTCCGGACAGCTCGCAAATCACTCCGGGATCGGCGCTCCACTCGGCATGAATCACGTCACCGCGCGAAAATACGTGGGTATCCTGGAGAACCTGTTTCTCGTGCACACGCTGCCCCCCTGGTACACCAACACCTTGAAGCGCCTCGTGAAGTCTCCCAAGCTGCATTTCCTCGACGCCGGTTTGCTGGCCGCGCTGAGAGGCATCACGCCGCAACGCCTGCGCCGGGACCGGACACCGTTCGGGCCGTTGCTGGAAGCCTTCGTTCTCGGCGAGCTGCTCAAGCTCGCGGGCTGGGCTGACGACCGGTACACGTTCGCGCACTTCCGCGACAAGGAGCGCAACGAGGTCGACATCGTGATCGAGGACGGGCGCGGTCGGATCGTCGGGGTGGAGGTGAAGGCGTCGGCGACCGTGTCCGCGGGAGATTTCTCCGGACTGCGCCGTCTCGCAGCCGGCGCCGGCGAGCGGTTCTCGTCGGGACTGGTCCTGTATGACCACGACCAGACCGTGCCGTTCGCCGAACGAATGGCCGCCGTGCCCGTTTCGACGCTGTGGTCGTGACTGGGAGGCCGAGCGGAGCGCACCCGGCTGGCAGTCGGTCCTGACCGGTCGGACTCTTGCCTGCCGGTTCGATCGCAAATGGGGAATTGCATTCGGTCATGATCAACGTTGCAGCCGGATACCGCATCGGAATCGACGTCGGAGGCACCTTCACCGATCTCGTCGCGATTGACGAAGGCGGGCGGATCACCACCGCCAAGTCCGCCTCGACGCCGCGGGACCAGTCGATCGGCGTGCTCGACGGGCTGGAACAGCTCGCGGCCGCCCTCGGTATCGACCGGCCGGCGCTCCTCGCCGCAACCGAGCGCATCGTCCACGGGACCACGGTCGCCACCAACGCGCTGCTGGAGCGCAAGGGAGCGAAGCTCGGCCTGCTCACCACCGAAGGGCACCGCGACGTCCTGGAGATGCGCGAGGGGCTGAAGGACGACCGCTACGCGCTGCGTCAGCCGGCGCCGGACCCCCTGGTCCCGCGCCACCTGCGCCTGCCGGTGCGTGAGCGGATCCGCGCCGACGGCAGTGTGGCGACGCCGCTCGCAGGCCGTACCCTGCGCGCGGCCATCGGCGCCCTCGCGGCGGAGCGGGTCGAGGCGGTGGCGGTGTGCTACCTGCACGCCTGGCGCTCCCCGGAGCACGAGCGCGTCACCGCCGACTCCCTCGCCCGCGACCTGCCCGGAGCGTACGTCTCGCTCTCGTCCGACGTGTTTCCCCAGATCAAGGAGTTCGAACGGGTCTGCACGACCGTCGTCAACGCCTACGTCGGTCCCGCGCTCGAGCGCTACCTGGAACGCCTGGTCGAGCGGCTGGCCGGGGCCGGGTACGCGGGGCCGGTGCTGATCATGCAGTCGCACGGCGGTCTCGCCACGGTGGCCGACGCGGTCCGCCTCGCCGCCGGCGGTGTCCTCTCGGGGCCGGCCGGCGGGGTGGCAGCGGCGCGCCACGCAAGCGGGATCCTCGCGCACGGCAACCTCATCGCCTTCGACATGGGCGGGACGAGCACCGACATGTCGCTCATCGTCGAGGGCGAGGCCGCGGTCTCCACGGACCGCCGGGTCGCGGGCCACCGCGTCGCCCTGCACAGCCTCGACATCGCGAGCATCGGCGCCGGCGGCGGCTCCATCGCCCACGTCGACGCGGGCGGCGTGCTGCACGTCGGTCCGGCCAGCGCCGGCGCCGCTCCGGGGCCGGCCTGCTACGGGCGGGGCGGGACCGCCCCCACCGTGACCGACGCCAACCTCGTGCTCGGATACCTCGACCCGGAGCGATTCCTCGGCGGCCGGCAACGGCTCGATGCGGAGGCCGCCGCCCGCGCCGTGGACGCCATCGCGGCGCGGCTCGGCATCGAGACAACCCCCGCGGCGGAGGGGATCCACCGCATCGTCAACACCCGCATGGCGGAGGGGATCCGGCTGGTGTCGGTGCGCCGCGGCGTCGACCCGCGCCGCTTCGCCCTGCTGTCGTTCGGCGGCGCCGCGGGCGTTCACGTGACCGCCGTCGCCCGCCAGCTCGATCTGTCCCGCGTCGTGGTGCCGCGGCTCGCGCCGGTGTTCTCCGCGTGGGGCATGCTCGCGAGCGACCTGCGCTACGAGATCGTGCGGACCCACATCGGTGACGCCAGCGCCCTCGATGCCGGGCGTCTCGATGCGCTGTACCGCGAGATGGAGGCCCGGGGACGCGCGCGGCTTGCCGAGGCCGCGTTCGAGGGAGAGGTCCTCTGCCGCCGGAGCGCGGACATGCGCTACGGCGAGCAGATCTTCGAGGTGGAGGTGCCGCTCGACGGCGTCGACTGGTCCGGACCCGACCCCATCGCGGCCATCACCGATGCGTTCCACGCCCGACACGAGGCGCTGTACACGTACGCGCTTCGCGATCAGGAAGCGGTGCTCGTCAACGCGCGTCTCGCCGTCATCGGCCGGCTGCCGGCGATGCCGGCCGAGCCGGCGCTCGCCCGCGGGGCCCCGGCCGCGCCCGACAGCACGCGCCGGACCTGGCTCTGCGGCTGGCGCGAGCTGCCCGTGCACGAGCTCTCCGCCCTGGTCCCGGGACAGCGGATCGAGGGTCCCGCGATCGTCGAGTCGGCCACAACCACGGTGCTGCTGCGCGCCGGCGATACCGCCCTCGCGACCCGGCACGGCTGGCTGGACATCGGCATCACCGCCGCATGAAGCAGCGTCTGCCGGGCGAGGCAGAATTCCGGGCGGTCTTTTGGCATGCTGCACCGACTGCGAAACGAGCGCCTCGAGATGGCCCACACCGCCTCACACCAGCCGGTCCGGACAAGACTTGCGGTTGCCGACGACGCCGCCACCCTGGCCGGATTCAACCAGGCCATGGCGCTGGAGACGGAGGCCAGGGTCCTCCCGGACGCGGTCGTGATGCCCGGTGTGGAAGAGGCGTTGCGCGACGCCGTCCACGGCTTCTACGTGGTCGCCGACACTGGGCGCGAAGTCGTCGGCTCCCTCCTCGTCACCTACGAGTGGAGCGACTGGCGCAACGGCCGGATCTGGTGGATCCAGAGCGTGTACGTGCGCCCCGGGCACCGCCGCCGGGGCGTCTATCGCGCGCTGCACGAGTTCGTGCGGGCTCGGGCGCGTTCCACCGGGGGCGTCGTCGGACTGCGGCTCTACGTCGAGCGCGACAATGCCGCCGCCCAGCGCACGTACGCGGCGCTCGGCATGCACGAGACCCCCTACCTCGTCTACGAGGAGATGCTGCCGTAGCGCACGTCGCCGCGGCCGCGTCGAGGATATGCGCATGAGAATCTCCCGCATCGACACCATTCCCCTGGCCATTCCGCACGAGCACGGCGGGCCGCCGCCGGCCTGGGGCGGCCAGGCGTGGGAAGCGCTCAACATCCTCCTGGTGCGGATCGAGACGGAGGACGGAGCGGTCGGCTGGGGAGAGGCGTTCAGCTACAACTGCATGCCGTCGGTGCAGGCGATGATCGAAGCGACGGTGGCGCCCGTCCTCATCGGCCGCGACGCGACCGGCATCACCTCCTTGATGCGCGAGCTGCAGCAGGCGCTGCACCTCTTCGGCCGCTACGGGATCACCATGTTCGCGATATCGGCGATCGACATCGCGCTGTGGGACCTCGCCGCGAAGCGGGCCGGGATGCCGCTCGGGCACCTCCTCGGCGGACCCGCCGCGCCGCCGTCGGTGCCCGGCTACGCGAGCCTCCTCAAGTACCGCGACCGCGATCTCGTCGCGAACAAGGTCCGGGAAGCGCTTGGCGAAGGCTACCCGGCCATCAAGCTCCACGAGACGGGGGAGTCCGAGGTGGCGGCGGCCCGCGAGGCGATGGGAGACGGAGTGCCGCTGTGCGTCGACACGAACTGCCCGTGGACGCTGGTGCAGGCGCGCGTGATGGCGCAGCGGCTGAAACCCCATGACCTGCACTGGCTGGAAGAGCCGATTTTCCCGCCCGAAGATTTCGCCGCGCTCGCGCGTCTCCAGCGCGAATCCGGGGTCGACCTCGCCGGCGGAGAGAACGCGTGCACAGCGTTCGAGTTCCGGAGCATGCTCGACGCCGGGGCGGTGCGCTACGTGCAGCCGAGCGTGACCAAGGTCGGCGGAGTGACCGAGTTCTTCAAGGTCGTGGCGCTTGCCGAGGCGCGCGGGGTGACGGTGATGCCCCACTCGCCCTACTTCGGCCCGGGCTGGCTCGCGACGTTGCAGCTCCTGGCCGCGATGCCTCTCACCGGACATCCCGAGGGAGGCTGGATCGAGCGCTTCTACACCCGGCTCGAGGCGACGCTGTACCCGGAGTTCGTGTCTCCCGTCGAGGGCGGTCGATTCCGGATCCCCGCGGGTCCCGGTCTCGGAGCCGAGCCGGATGCCGACGTGATGCGCGACTATCGGGTAAGGGCTTGAATCGCAAGCCGGCGACCGCCGGCAAGGAGCTCACGCGTTGGCACCGACCAAGATCCGGTAGTTCATCCTTGCACTCACGAGCGGCGCGGTGGCGTAGGTCGATTAGCCGAAGGCGTAATCCGACATCAGGCATTGCCGAAGCGTCGCTCGAAGTCGGATTGCGCCTTCGGCTAATCCGACCTGCAACCGACTGTAAAGCAGGATGACCAGTCCCCACGCGTTCGGTGCCGCGCCCATCGGGCAGTGCGGCATGTCATTCCGGCCAGGCGGGCACGGCGTGGCCGCGGCAATTCGTGCGGGTTGCGGTCCCGCCGGCTGCCGACACCCCGATTGCCTCGAGATGCCGTCAGCCGTCCTCACTCGACAGCCAGTGTTCGAGCCTGGCCCCGTACGCGAAGATCGCCGGCAGGCCGCCGGTGTGGAGGAACAGCACGCGGCTTCCGGCGCGAATGCGCCCGGAGCGGACATGCGCGATGAGGCCCGCCATCGCCTTGCCGGTGTACACCGGGTCGAGGAGCAGCGCCTCCAGCCGCGCCGCCATCGAGATCGCCTCGCGTATCGCGTCGTTCAGCTTGCCGTAGCCGGGCGCGTGTACCTCGTCGCTCGCGTCCACGTCGCTCTCGTCGAGCCCGATGTCGGCTCGGTCGATCATCGCGGCGAGCTCCGCCGCACGCCTGGCGACCCGGCGCCGTTGCAGGGACCTGTCGCGCCGCACGCAGATGCCGTGCACCGGCATCGCTTCGCCAATCGCCCGCATGCCCACGAGGGTGCCCGCGTGAGTGAGCGCGCTCCCCGAGGCGCAGACCACCCCGTCGAACCCGAAGCCCCGCGCCCGGCCTTGCTCCATCACCTCGCCGGCGGCGAGGACGTAGCCGAGCCCGCCGAGGGGCGGATGATCGACGCCGAGGTGAATCACGTACGGCTTGGCGCCCTCGTCGGCGAGCGATCGGGCGAGGCGCTCGAGCGCCGCATCCGCCGCCGCCTCGTCCTCGCCCGCCGGAAACGGGTGAAGCGTCGCGCCGAGCAGCCGGTCGAGCAGCACGTTGCCGGAGGCGCGGTGGAGGTCGTCGGCGTCGTCCACCCGCTCCTCGAGCTGAATGTGGATGTCCATCCCGAGCTGCCGCGCGCCGGCCGCGGCGAGGCGCACGAAGTTCGACTGCACCGCTCCGGTGATGAGCACGGTGTCGGCGCCGCGGGCCCGCGCATCGCCGAGGTAGAACTCGAGCTGGCGCACCTTGTTTCCGCCGAATGCGAGCCCGGTGCAGTCGTCGCGCTTGATCCACAGCTCGATGCCGAGGGCCGCCCCGAGATTCGGGGCCGCGTCGAGCGGAGTCGGAACATGGCCGAGCCGGATTCTCGGAAACCTGTCGATTCCGGCGAGCGGTCTGGGCATGAGGCCTCCGGCGGTGCTCCATGGCGGGGCGGCGCGATGATACCGAATCCGCCGTTCTCCGGGTTCGGGTTTCGCGAGGGCGTTCGCACGCTCGGCGCCGCCGGATTCGCGACGTTTGCGAACCGGTACGTTCAACGGCTTTAATGCCGCCTCGGAATCCAGGAGGAATGGCGATGTTCGATGTCGAGAGATTCACGGAGGACTGTCTCGAGGCCAACGCGGAGACGGATGCGCACAAGGCGGTGCTCGCGCTCGTGGAGCGCACCTGCTCGGACCCGGCCGCGGTGATCGCGGGGCTCGGCGAGCCGTCCTGCGCCGGGGTCACCCGGCTCTACCACAGCGACGATCTCACGATTCTCAACATCGTCTGGGGTCCGCACATGACCCTGATGCCGCACGACCACCGCATGTGGGCGGTCATCGGCATCTACACCGGGCGCGAGGACAACATCTTCTGGCGGCGCCAGCCCGGCCGCGACGACGGGTTCCTCAAGGCGCAGGGCGCGCGCTCGCTCGGCCCCCGGGACACCGTGCCGCTCGGCAAGGACGTCATCCATTCCGTGACGAACCCGCTGCGGCGCCTGACCGGAGCGCTGCACGTCTACGGCGGGGACTTCTTCGGCGCCGAGCGCAGCGAATGGGACCCTGAAGACCTCACCGAGGGCCGCTACGACGTCGAGAAGAACATGCGCCTGATCGCGGAGTCGAACGCGCGCCTCGCGGGCTGAAGGCGCGGGTGGCGCCGGTGTGGGCGGCCGGCGCGGTTGCACGCCGGCGTTCCGAACGCCCGGGGTCCATACCGTCGCCTGCCGGGCGTCCCGTATCCAATTCGCCGGGGCGAAGCGCGGGCTGCGCAGCACCAGGGCCCGGGTCGGTCCCACCATCTCGTCCACCGGTCAGGCCGGATCGCCCCCGTGCTCCATGAAATCGCGGTCGATCTTCGGGAGCGGCCGGTCGTTGATCGCCGCCTCGAATGCCTGGAGCCGCTTGTAGATTGAGAGGAGCTCGACGATGGTGGTCCAGGAGTTGACGAGGTACTGGAACGAGTTCTCCACCCGGCCGAATGCCCGCACGATCTGCTGCATGACCCCGAGGGTGAAGCCGGCGGCGACGATGGTGGGGCCGAGGGCGATGTAGGGGAGGAGCACCCCCACCTGGAGATACCCGTAGCGCGCGATGTTGAAGTAGAGATAGTTGAGGTAGAGCCGGAAGTAGTTCCGCCGCACGTTGTCGAACAGCTCCGCGACGGTCGGCGGCTGCGCGCGCCCGGCATCGTCCTCGCCGTAGACGAGCTCCTTGCGGTAGGCGGCCTCCACCCGCTGATTGCGGAACTCCAGGCCCGGCAGCCGGATGCCCGCGAGGGCGAGGAGGCCGGTCCCGAAGATCGACCACAGGATGGCGACGAACACGAGGGCCTGCGGCACCTCCCCGACGATCGGGAGATGGGTCACGAACGAGGACAGTCCCCAGAGGATCGGGAGGAACGCGATCAGGGTCATCA
>JAJDVM010000003.1 GCA_022826125.1 Defluviicoccus sp. | reverse complement strand
GGCGGTCTGCTGGTCGGCGAGGGATTGCCGATGATTGGAAAGCTTCTGGGTCACAGCAAAGTGCAGACGACAGCCCGCTACGCTCATCTGGCCAACGATCCTCTGAAGGCTGCTGCCAACCGCATCGCGAGCCGAATTGCCGAGGTCGCGGGATAAGAGCGTCGTCACTGTCGGCCGGCTCATGCGTTGGTCGCTGATTGGACGCTAATCTATTGATATATCTCCAGACGCTGCCGTGGGCGGCCCAAGACTGCAAGCGCGGCTCAGCTCCGGCTGGAGAAAATTGTGGCGCCGCAAGAACTGGTTGCGGCACTCGAAGCGCCGGATCGCGTGACGTTCTCGGAGGATCAGGATCGAGGCAGCGGCGATCCTCGCAGGCCTGAGCTTCCAATGGAATGCTTGAGGGGGCGATGTCCAGGCTCTGTCGGAGGGGTGCGGAACATGCAAATCCCCTGAGACGTTGGCGCTGACAGTCGATCGGTCCAGGCTGTGGGCGGCACCGATGGGAACTCGGTGTAAGTCTCGCGATAGGCCACCCTGCACCGATCAGGGGGTCGCTTGACCGGAGAGCGATAACTCAGGACCATTCGTTCGCCCAGCGATGTACCGTGAGCAGATCTGGAGGACGAAAACGGAGGTTGTCCGATGCCCGCACGAGCGTCACGTCTTGGCCTCCGGCTTGCCGCTGGGTTGTTGCTGACAGGCGGCATGTGGTGCGCGTCGGCGAACGCCGGGGACGGGTTCTACGGTCGTGTCGCGCTCGAACGGAGCATTACCGCCGTGGACTACGAAAAGTCGGTCGAGATCGCTTCGCCGTTCTCCATGATGACCGCCCGCGACCACGCGCGGGATGCCGTCGATGGGTTCAACGCGGCCTTGGGGTACCGCTGGCCGCTATCGCACCGGCTGTACCTCGCCGGTGAGATCGCGGGCACGCTTTATGTCAACGGCAAGGTCGCGGGATTTCTGGAGGGCACCGGCGAGGGCGGCACGGATGTATGGCCCGGAGCGTGGAGTCTCGAACGGAGTCGCGCCGTCGGTCTGAACGTGCGGCTGGGTTATGTCCCGCATTCGCTGGAGTTCCTGGGGCCGGCGCGGTCGCTCTACCTGATCGCCGGCACTCGCTGGGTCGACGCCGAGATCGAGGCGCGGCACGTCAACCGGGCCTTCGATATCGCGGGGTCGAGAGGCGCGGAGCCTACCTTGAATCCGTGGCTGATCGGGATCGGCGTGGAGTTCGGGGGCGTTGCAAGCCGCTTCGACCTGCGGCTGAGCTATGCGGCCGATGACGTCGCCTTCGGGTTCGGCGGCGGTGCTGCGGACGATCCGAGGCTCGGCTATACCCTCGATGTCCGGGAATGGGCGGTGTCCTTGGGATATGTCGTACCATTCGGCGACTGACCGCCTGAGAGCACGCACGCTTTCGGCGGGGATTGTTGGCTGACGCGACGCTGGGCGCGGCCGGTGCGGTCCCTCCGGCGCTCGATGCCGTAGGCATCCGTCTTCCTGCGATCCGCCGAAACGCGGCGCAAATTCTGCCCGCTTCTCCCCCAGGTTGGGGACGCGCAATCCGTGGCGGCGCCATACACTCCGGCATCATGGCATGCCGCCTGCGCATGAATGTTCCGGCGATCGGCATTATCCATACGGGTCCAGGTTCGCTAACAAGGAGGAGCGGAGAAGGCAGAACGCGGTCCGGAGGGGCCGGTAGTCCGGTGGCGGCTTGCGGGATCAGATAGAGGTTTCCAATAGCCGCCATCGCAAAATCCAACTGGCCCCGGGCGGCCGCGTTCCCACCTGATTCCTGAAGGGCATCCCCCGCGGACGCGCCCCTGCGGAGACACGGAACCATCGGGAGATGTGCGCACGAGACCCCGGCAGCCGGAAGACGGCACGCAACCCCGGCCGCGGGTCGCGCCGGGCGAGGTTTCGCGGTCCGCCGCCGGACCCCGGCAGCGGGTTCCGGGAGCCGGCTCCGGCCCCGATGACAGCGCCGCGCACGGACAGCCGTGGGCGGCGTTCTCGTCTCCGGCGCGCCGCAGGCGCCTCTATTCCCGGCTTGATATCAGCCTGTCGCGCGTGGACGACGCCGATCGGGCGCCGGAGCGAGCGTTCGAAACCGAAAAGGAGTGGAAAGACAATGGCTTGCGCCGTCACGGGAGCGGCACAAGGTCGGCTTCCACCGCGCCGTTTTATGCGCGATAGCTGTCGCTATCGAGCGTAATATTGTCAATAGGCTTCTGTGCCCGGCGCTTCGCCGGACCCGCGATGGGGCACGACACTTCGCCTCCGGCGGAAATCAACCCGTTGAATTACAGCGATTTTTCGGGGATCTGCTGGCCTTGTCCGGGACATGCCGACAGACTGCCGGGGGTGCCGGACCCGCCGATTTTTACGCTCGATAGCATTTTCTGAATCTGCGCTCGTCCGGGGCGCGCGGACCTGATTCTGCCCGCCGATCCGCCATTTCGGCCCGTTCCGGCCGCCGGGGCATCATAGCCCGGCGGCCACAGCCGTACACCCTCCGGCGCGTCTCAGCCCCGCCCCTGCATCCGGGCGAGCTGTGCCGCCCCGCTGCGCTTAGCGAGCAGCCGCTCGCCGTAACGGTTGACCATCGCCGTCGACTTCCACCGGCCGGCGTGCAGGATCGCCGGCAGCTCGATGCCGGCGGCGACCATGTCCTGGGCCGCGCCGACCCGGGCGCTGTGCCCCGACAGGCCCCCGGCCACCGCTTCCGGCAGGCCGGCCTCGCGCGCCATCGCCTTGAAGATGCGCGGCACCTGGCAGGGATGCAGCCGCTCCCCGATCCGCCCGCCCTTGCCGACCGAGCGGAACAGCATGCCGTCCGCGATCCCGGCGCGGTCGAGCCACGTCCGCACCAGCCGGACGGTGTCCCGGCCGACCCAGACGATCTCGCCCCGGCCCTCGCAATCGGTCTTCGAGCGGCGCACCAGCAGACTGCCGTCTCCCGGCAATTCCACAAGCAGATCGGGGACTTGCAGCGAGACCAGCTCCGCCCGGCGGAGCATCGCGTCGTAGGCGACGGCGAGCAGGGCGCGGTTGCGGTCGTCCAGCAATCTGTCGCCCGCCGCCTCCAGCAGGCGCCGGCGCAGCGGCCAGGTCAGTCCCGTCGCCTGGTCCTGGCGCCGCCCCTTCTTCCGGTGCATGCGCTTGAGCGCCAGCCGCACCGGCGGGCTCTTCACCGTCTTCTCCAGCCCGAGCGCCCGGTGGGCAATGCCGATGCTGGTGACGTAGCGGCGCACGGTCGCCGGCGCGCGCGTCTCCGCCTTGTTATCGACGAAGGCGGCGACGGTCTCCGGCTTCGCGGGCAGCGCACGTTCCCCGCGCTCGGCGCACCACTCGGCGTAGATGGCTAGATCGGACTTCAGCGCCCGCTCGGTGTTGCTGCTGAACGCGCCGCTCGCCGCCCGGACGAACTGTCCGAGCTGCTCGGCCAGCGCCGGCTCCCGGCCCGCCGCCGGCTCCTCACAGGCGTTGAACGGGGGTTCAAAGAACATTCAAGGGCCTCCGGACCGTCCGCACACAGGAGCCCCGGATTACGCGCGATAGCGACAGTTATCGCGCGTAATCCGGGAAGGTGGAGGCGTATGGAACCGGTCCTGCTGAATGGATTGGCGGCCGTTTGCCCGGCGTCACGGCAGTTCAGACGGGCCGGTGGCCTGCCTGCTGACGAACGGCACGCCCTACCGGCTGCGGCAGCTTGAACTCGAAATCCCGGAATAGGAGGCATTTCCAATGAAGAAAATTGCACAGATTGCGATGCTGCTGGCGGCGACGTTCTGCATCGCGGCCGGCGCCGTGAACGCCCAGCAGCCACCGCTGGCGCTCACCCCAGACCCGGACCTGCTGACCGGGCTGACGTTCAACGACGGGGTGCGCGACCTGCAGCTGCAGCCGAATGTCGCAAACGCGGTCGGTTTGGGGCGGCCAGGCATCTACGCGGTGCAAGCACCGCCCGGCCTGGACAGCGTCACGGTGACGCCGACCTGGACGAACACGAGCATCACGAGCGTCAGCGGGAGCGTGCGCCACGTCACCTACGGGCAGGACGGATCATCGGTCACCTGGAGCAGCAGCGAGAGCGGCGTGGGCAAGACGGTGAGCCTGATGTCCAGCCGCTTGCCGGGCAACGGCACGACTCTGCTCACGCTTAGTGTCACCGGCGTTACGAGCAAGCCCTACCGGCTCTACTTGCAGCACAACAATCTCTGGAAGTCGGCCAACGACCGGCTGCGCCAGCTTGAACTCGAAATCGGGGATTAGGGGGCATTCAAAATGAAGAATATCGCACGGATTGCGATGCTGCTGGCAGCGACGTTCTGCATCACGGCCGGCGCCATGAGCGCCGACGCCAACGCCGGCGAGAGCCGGCAGGTGAGCCTGAACACTCCGTTCGACCCGAACCGGCAGTCGTACAGCGCGACGGTGCCCAACGAGGTGACCGAGGTGACCGTGAACGTCTCCCCGAGCGACCCGAAGGCGCGGGTGACGGTGAACGGCGGGGATCCGGGCACGCCGGTGCAGCTGGCCGTGGGCGAGAACACCATCGTGGTCGTGGTGACGGCGGAGGACGCGCGCTACACGCGCACCTACACGGTGACGGTGACGCGGCAGGCGGCGGCCCCCGCCACGGTCGCGGTCACGCTCTCGGCCACGCCGAACCCGGTGGGCGAGGGCTCGCCGGTGACGGTGACGGCGACGCTGGCGGAGGCGCTGGCGGAGGCGGTGACGATTCCGCTGACCACGACCCGGGGCACGTCGGAGGACGGAGACCACGGGTCTCTGGCGTCGATCACGTTGCCCGCCGGCTTCACGTCGGCCACGGGCACGGTGTCGACGAGCGAGGACGGCGACGGGGACGACGAGACATTCACGGTGGCGCTGGGCAGCCTGCCTTCGGGCCTGACCGCGGGCGGCGCGTCCTCGGTGCGGGTGACTATCACCGACAAGGGGGTGCAGCAACAGCAGCCACAACAGCAGCAGCGCACGGCGCCGCTGACGGCCACGTTCGAGCGGGCGCCGGCGGCGCATGACGGGGCGGATTCGTTCTGGTTCAACGTGCGTTTCAGCGAGGCGCTGGGCGAGACCGCGAACGTCCCGGCAAACGCCTCATTCGCCGTGAAGGGCGGCAAGGTGAAGCGCGTGCGGCAGCTTGAGGTGGGCCTGTGGCGGGTGCGCATCGCGCCGAAGTCATGGCGCGATGTGACGGTGACGCTTGCGGGCGGGCGCGGCTGCGGCGAAGCGGGCGCGGTATGCACGGCCGACGGAAGGTCCCTGACGAACACCTCGACCGCGACCATCGGCGGCCCGGTGCGCATCCGGGTCGCGGGCGCGCGGGCGAAGGAAGGCAAGGACGCATCGCTGGACTTCGCGGTGACGCTCAACCGCGCGGCATCGCATGCGGTCTCGGTGGACTACGCAACCAAGGACGGTACGGCGACGGCGGGGGCGGACTACACGGCCACGTCGGGCACGCTGACCTTCGCGGCGGGTGAGACGGCGAAGACGGTGACAGTCGCCCTGCTCGACGACGCCATCGACGAAGGAAAGGAGAAGTTCAAGCTCAGGCTCTCAAACCCGCAGGGGGCGTTCCTGCGCGCGAAGCACCGCGAGGCGACGGGAACTATCGTCAACGACGACCCGCTGCAGGCGATGTGGCTGGCGCGCTTCGGGCGCATGGTGGCCTCGGACGCGGTGGCGTCGGTGACGGCGCGGCTGGAGACGCCGCGCGACGCGGGCTCGCACGTGACGTTCGCGGGCCAGCGCATGAACTTCGGCGAGGACGAGGGCGGCGGCGATGCCGCGCTTGCGACCGTGCTGACGGGGCTTGCGCAGACGTTCGGGGCGCCGGGCGCGCCGGCGGCGGACGACGACGACCCGTTCGCGCACCTCGGTCTCACCGACCCCTGGAACGACCCCGCGAACAGCACCGCGCGTTCGATGACGGGGCGCGAGCTGCTGCTCGGCACGTCGTTCCGGGCGGTGCTCGGGAGCGGCGCCGGGCCGCAGTGGACGAGCTGGGGCCAGGGGGCGTCGGTGTCGCGGTTCTCGGCCGCGGTGCCGGGGCTCGGCCTGAGCGGCGAGGCGGCGACCGGATCGATGGGCATGGACTACGAGCATGGCCGTCTGCTGACCGGGTTCGCGATGACGCACAGCGTCGGCGAGGGCACGGCGCAGGATGCGGGGTGGCGCTACGCGCTGGGGAGCACGGCGACGATGGCGATGCCCTATGCGCGGCTCGCGATCACCGACCGCATCTCGGCGTGGGGTCTCGCGGGCACGGGCTCGGGCACCCTCAGCCTCGACCTCGACGGCAGCCTGCCGCAGAGCTACCGCACGGACCTGTCGATGACGCTTGCGGCGGTGGGCATGCGTGGCGACCTGTTGGCGCCAACCGCGCCGGGTGAGTTTGCGCTGGCGCTGAAGGCGGACGCGTTCTGGGTGCGCACGGAGTCCGAGGCAGTCACGGCGACCGAGTTCGGGAGCCTCGCGGGGGCGCGGGGCGAGTCGAGCCGGGTGCGTGCGGTGCTGGACGGCTCGCGCACGTTCGCGCTCGCGGGCGGCGCGACGCTGGCGCCGTCGGTCGAGTTGGGTGTGCGCCATGACGGGGGCGACGCGGAGACGGGAACGGGCCTCGAGTTCGGGGCCGGTCTCGGCTACGCGGACCCGTCGCGGGGTCTGGACATGGCGCTTCGGGTGCACGGTCTTGCGGCGCATGCCGAGGACGACTACCGCGAATGGGGCGTGTCGGGGCAGCTCCGGCTCGTGCCGGGCGACGCGGGGCGGGGCCTCTCGATGTCTCTCACGCCCTCTTATGGCGTGGACCCGGGTGGTTCGGAGCGGCTGTGGGCGCTGCCGGACGCTCACGCGCTGGCTGGCAACGACGAGGCGGCTCCGTCGAACCGGCTGGACACGGAGTTCGGCTACGGCCTGCCGGTGTTCGGCGGCGGCTTCACGGGCACGCCCAATGTCGGGTTCGGGATGTCCGAGACGGCGCGGGATTACCGCATCGGCTGGCGGCTGACCCCGGTGGCGGCGAACGCCCCCGGCTTCGAGGTCAATCTCGACGCGGTGCGCCGCGAGCCGGCCAACGACAACGCCGCCGAGCACGGGGTGATGCTGCGAAGCCTGCTTCGCTGGTAGGGGCGGGGCGACTCCCCTCCGGGGCGCCCGGCCCGATCTTCCGATCGGCATAGTGCGACAATGGACGGTTTCCCGGTGTCGAATGCGTGGCACTGCGGCAAACGCCCGCGGGTGCATTGGCCCACGCACCCGCGTTCTTGCGAAGAGGCCCGCTGCGGCGGGCCGCACCGACACCGCTCACGGCCGCCCTGCGGCCATCCATCGGACCCCCCGGCATCGCATCCCGCGCATGCGCGGGACGCGGGGGCGCCGGTTGCCTCCTCCGGATGCCCTTTCGATCGCACGCCCGAACGCCGGGGTGCGGCCGGGGCCGGTCCCTGGAGGAGGCCACAACCGGCAAGGAGAAGAGCGATGCCGAACACGACGGGGTCGAGAGCCTGGCAGTACCTGAGACGCAATCCGCGCTATCTGGAGGCGTGGCGGGAGGCGGCGGCGGAACCGGCACATGAGGCGCCGGCGCCCTTCCCGCTGCGGCTGCAGACGGAGGCGGAGCGCGGGGCGGCGGCGTGGGGCCTTCTGGCCTGGGAGGACCCCAGCGCGAGTGAGGGCCCGGCCTCGCCGTTTTGGGCCGAGGCGCCTATGGTGGAGGGCGAGGCGGCTGCGTCCGGCGGTCCCGGCGTGGTCGAGGCGCTGCGGGCGCCGGGTGCGCGGCTGTCGGGCCTGCTGCTCGGCTGCGGCGCGCTGATCCTCAAGGTCGAGCAGGGCGCTGCGGTGGCCCAGGTCCGGATCGCCGACGGAAGGGGGTTCGATCCGGAAGGCG
>JAJDVM010000319.1 GCA_022826125.1 Defluviicoccus sp. | reverse complement strand
CGCGGCACCTCGCGCACCCGGTCGCGCCCGAGAAGCCCCATCGCCGCGCCCGCCTCGCCGTGGCGCGCGTGCATCACCGCGCGCAGCAGCCCGGCGTCCTTCTGGCGCAGCACCTCGTCCATGGTGGCGGTCCTCATCCCCGCCTTCTGCAGCAGCCTGAACGGCTCGCCCGCGTCGACCGCCCGGAGCTGCGCCGTGTCGCCCACCAGCGCCACCCGGGCAACGCCGAGCGCGTCGGAGATGCGGAGCAGCGATTCCATCCGCACCGTGTCGATCATCGAGCACTCGTCGACCGCCAGCACCGCGCCTTCGTACTCTTCCCGCGCCTTCGCGAGGCGTTCCGGGGACAGGTTGCCGTAGCGCGCCAGGAAGTATTGCAGCGTCACCGCCCCGATGCCGGCTTCCCTCTCCAGCACCCGCGCGGCGGCGGCCGAGGGCGCGAGGCCGACGATCCGGCGTTCCCCCATCGTCTCCATCGCCTCGCGCAGCATCGTCGTCTTGCCGCTCCCGGCATGCCCCTGCACGCCGACGATCAGGTCGTCGGAAAGCAGTATCGTCCGCACCGCCTCGCGCTGGCCCTCCGTCAGGCGGCTCCCGGACAGCCGGTCCTCGACTTCTTCCCGGTCGCAGAGTTCCGCCCCCGCGCCCCTGCCGGCGCGGAGGTGGGAGAGGATCTTCCGTTCCGCCTTCACCGCCGCGTCGGTCACGAAGGCGCGGTCCATGCCGCGGCGCTCGACCGGGATCAGCTTGCCTTCCCTCGTCAGCCGTCCGACCGCCCCGTCGATCTCGGCCAGCGTGTACCGCCCCGGCGCGTGGCCCAGCGCGACCGCCCTGATCTCGGCCTGCGAGATCGTCGTCCTGCGTTCCGAGGCGTGGTCCACCGCCCGCGCCACCGCCTCCAGAACCCCGAGCTCGGGCGCGGGCGACAGCTCGGCGGCGGTGGAGGCCTCCGGCGCGTGCGCCTTGCCCAGCCTCTTGAGCTCGGGATCGCCTGGCAGCGGGGGCAGCTTCGGCGCGCGCCTGAGGCTCCTCAGCTCGTTGGCCGGCAGGTCGGGCGGGGGGACCTCGACCGGAGGAACCTGCTTCCCGGTCGCCGGGTCGACCGGGCGGGCCGGGCGCAATACCGCCTTGTCGCGCGAAAGCCCGAGCGCGCGCGCCTTCGCCCGCCACTCCGGAACCAGCTCGGCGAGCCCGGTCTCCCGCTTCGGCGGCCGCGTCGCCAGCGCCGCCATCTGGGCGAGCTCCGCCGTGTAGGGGAGGTCGTTCTTCTCCAGATACGCCAGGATGTCCTGGCGCCTGCCCGAGAACGCGTCGAGGAAAGACTTCTCGTAGCCCGCCAGCTCGAAACCCGGCACCCGGCCGATCAATGTCGGCGTCACCGCCATCTCCATCGCCTGGAGACGCATCGCAAGCTCGTTGCGGTAATAGGCCCCGATCAGCTTCTCCGAACGCCGGATCGCGGTCGGCTCGACGCTGCGCCACTCCCCCGCCGCGTTCCGCGTCATGTTGGCCAGCACGCAGTGGGTGTGGAGCTGCGGATCGCCGCCCCGGCTGGTGAGGTGCCGGAACCCCGCGACGATCATGCCGTCCGCCGCAACCCTCGGGCGCTGGCGGGTCGCCGGATCCCAGCCCCTGGTTTGGAGGAGGTCCGTCTCGATCCACTCCAGCGTCTCCCGAACCGCGTCGTCGTGCGCGCGGATAACCCGGCGGTCGCCGATCACCAGCCCCTCCAGAGACACCGACTTGGGCGCGCTGAACGTGATGTCCCAGCCCGGCCGGTGGTCGTGCTCGCCCTCGCGCATCCGCCCGAGGCGGATCTCGGTCCCCGGAACCCAGCCGTCGAGCACGTCCTCGAACTCGTAGGGCAGAACGTGCCCCCGCAGCCCGGCGTCCCTGGCGGCCTCCCCCTGCCAGAAGCTCGCCTCGCGGTGCTCGGGGTCGTCCCTGGCGTAGTACGAATCCTTCTCGAAATACGACACCGCGTTGGCCGACGAGCGCAGCACCGTGACCGTCGCGACCATCTCAGAACGGGCGCCACGCGCGCGGCGGCGGGTCGGAGGGGTCGGCGGGTGCGGCGGTCTCCGGGGCCGGCGGCGGAACAGCCTTCGGCATCGCCGCCCGGATCGCGCGCAACGCCGCCAGCATCTCGCGCTGCTCGTCCGCCGTCAGAACCATCCAGGGGCCGGGCTCGTCTTCCCCGTCGCGCTCCGCCAAGCCCACAAGGTAGCGCGCGATCGAGAGGCCGCGACGCTTCGCCTTCTCCCGCACCGCGTCCCATTCCGCGTCCGTCGCCGACAGCGACAGGTGCCGGCTGTCGGGCTTCATCTCCCGGCGGCGGCGGCGCGACAGCCTCATCCCGTCCGCCCCCGCGCTCTCACCAGAAGCTCCCGCACCCCGTCGCGGAGTTCCGCCTGCTCCCCCGGCGTCAGCGCCACCGGGTGGCGGTCCGGGTCGTCGGACGCGGCAAGGTCCAGCAGGTAGCCCGAGACCGTCTTCCCCGCCGCCTCCGCCCGGCCCCGGATCAGCGCCCGGTCCCCCGCCCGGCAGTAAAGGCTCCGCTGGCGGGCGCGGTCCGTCATGGATCGGCCTGCCCCGTGCCGGCCGCCTTCCAGCGGTTCGCCGCCCCGGGGTCGGTCAGCCGGTCCAGCACCCCCTCGCGCTCGATCCACCCGTCGACCGCGTCGCACGCGTCCTCCCACGCCGTCCCCGCGCCCGCCTCGCGCAGACGGCGCTCCTCCAGACGCGACAGGACCAGGACCTCCCGGACCGCCCGGCGCAGCACCTCCGCCGGCACGGTGTCTGCGGCCAGCGCGCGGTGGATCAGGAAGCGCGACCGGTCCATCCCCAGCGCCGCCGCCGCCCGCCCGATCCGCTCCCATTCCGCGTCCGTCGCCATCAGAGCCCGCTGCCGGCGGCCGTCCCCGGTCATCGCCCGCGCTCCCACGAGGCCGCCCGGGGCGGCGATACAGGGCACATGATATAGGTGCGCCTTGGCCCCAGGTGGCTTATGATCTTCCGAAACCCGGCAACTCCGGTATGCGCCAGGCGCCTCATGCGGACACTCCCGTTACCATCGGTTTACCAAGCACCACGGTCACAGACGAACCCACCGACACAGCTACTTCCCGGAATACAACTCGAAAACCGCCCAGGAGCCCAGTTTGTGTTCCACACGACGACCCGAGAAAAGCCTTCTAAAACCGTCCAAGTTCCACTAATATAACGACTATCGAGAGAGAAGCAACGAGCCCATGTCCAACAGTGCCAACGTCCAACCCGGCCCAATGTGGATCACACCAGACGGCCGACGCCCTGGTCCGGTTCGGGCGGAAGGATATCTGACGAGAACGCGACCCCGGCCTCGCTGAGCCGTTTGTGGACGGCGTCGATATCGTCGACCGTGAACGCGATGTAGCGGACGCCGCGGTGGGAATCGACCAGGCCCTGGGTCGGGGCGGGCGTACCCTTGACTTCGACGAGCTTCAACGCGAGCGGGCCGGTGCGGAAGGTCCGGAAGCGGAATCCCCTGGCGGAGAAACCGCCGCGCACCGCCTTTTCGTCGGACACCGTTACCCGCTTTATCTCCTCCATCCCGAGGAGATCCCGGTAGAACCGGACGGACCTTTCGAGATCCTCGACGACCAGCGCCAGAAAGATCGGCGCATCCCGCTGGATTTCCATCGGCCTCTCCCTCCTCCGAACGCGGTTCAGCGATCGCTATTTCTACGATAATACGCTCTCCCGCCCGGGCTGCCTCATGCCTCAGCCAGAACGGCCTCGACCTGAGGCCAGGCGCTCTCGCCGCGCTCGATCAGCAGGTCGTCGTAATCGACCGGGCCGAAGGACGTGTAGGCCCTATCGTAACTCGGCCGGGCACGGATTCGGGCGAACCAGTCGGCAAGCCGCGGCCGGCTCTGGGTCCACATCGGCGACAGGCCGAGACGGTTCAGACGGTCCAGATAGGGTGTCAGCGCGATGTCCGCCAGGCTGAAGCTTTCTCCCGCGAGCCAGGGCCCGTCCCCGAGCGCCTCTTCCATCGCCTGATAGGTCCTGTCGAAAAGCCGGATCGCCTCCTTGACGAACGGCGCGTCGAAGCCCTGCTCCATGATCGTGCGCTGACGACCGGCGCGGGCCCGGTCGGGCATGCTGGCGAGCCTTCGTTCCAGAGCCTCGGGGGTGAACTCCGCCTGAAGCTGCCTGGCGAACGCCGCGGAGAAGCTCACCGAGGCGCAGGCGACATGGATGCCCTCATCCGGCACCTTGGTCCACAACCGCATGCACGCCCTGCCGTGCGCGTCGGCCGGCTTGAGCGGCGGCGAGGCAAACGCGTCGTCGAGATATTCGTTGATCACCGTCGATTCGACGATCGGAACGCCGTCATGCACCAGTGTGGGCACCAGCGCCCTGGGGTTGAGCTTGAGGTAGTCCGGCGCCGTCTGTTCGCCGCCGATCAGACCGACATGGTGCCCGACCCAGTCCAGCCCTTTCTCCGCCAACGCATGGCGGACCTTCTGCGAGCAGACCGAAATGTTGTTGTGATAGAGTTCCAGCATTGCCGCTCCCTTTCCGCTTTCACCGCCATTGGAGCGGTTTCGCGGGTCGAAAACTACAGCGTCGACCGGCGGCGCGTTGGCGGACAGGCGTCCAGCGTTGCGAAATGGGGTTTCGCAGGGAGGCGGGACATGACCGGAAGCGAAACGCGCCGTGATCGGCTGGGGTTGACGATCGGCACGGCCAGCGACGAGGCCGCGGCCAGCTACCAGGCGGGCGTCGACCTCCACATGTCGGGGAATCCGGGCGGCGAGGCGGCCCTGAGAGAGGCGGCGGCGGCAGATCCCGGGTTCGCACTCGCCCCCGCCGCGCTGACCATGGTGCTGCGGGACACCGGTCGACGCGACGAAGCCAGGGAGACGGCCGCCCTCGCACGGTCTCTCGCCCCCGAAGCCACCCGGCGCGAAAGGCAGCATGCCGAGGCGATCGCGGTATTGGCCGATGGAGACGGGCCGCGGTCGTTCGCGCTGATGCAGGACCATCTCGCGGAATTCCCGCGCGACGCCTTGATCCTTTTGGCCGCCGATCGTTACCTGTTCTATAGCGGGGGCGAGAACCGCCAGCAACTGCAGTTCGAGCTGCTCCACGGGTTCGCCGGAAACTATGACGACGATTGGTGGTTTCCCGGCCAGTACGGGTTCGCGCTCGGCGAATGCGGCCACTACGACGAGGCGGTCGACGAGGCGCGGCGCTCGCTGGCGCTGAACCCGAAGAACCTCTGGGCCGCCCATACGCTCGCCCATGTCTATGCCGACACCAAGAACGACGAGAAGGGGGCGGCCTTTCTGGGCCCGTGGCTCGGCGACTTCGACCCGCGCGCGCCCATGTTCGGGCACACGTCATGGCATCTCGCGCTGTTCGAGCTGGGACGCGGGCGCCACGAACGGGCGATGGAGATCTACCGGACGGCGGTTCGGCCCGCGGTCTGCAAGCACCGCAGCACGCTCAACAACTCGGCCTCGTTCCTGTGGCGCTGCATGGTGTACGGCTACGCGCCCACGGTCGGCCAGTGGGAAGAGCTTCAGCCGTTGGCCGACGGCATCGCCGGACCCGCGCGGGGCGAATGGGACGGAATGAACGCCGCGCTCGCCTTCGCGGGCGCGGGCAACGAGGCGGGAAAGAACGGCCTCGCCGCCGGCATCCGCGAGCTGGGCGAGGACGGCCGGACGACGGCGGTCGAGGTAGGGCTTCCATTGGTCGAGGGCGCCTGGGCGTTCGCCCGGGAAGACTACGATGCGGCGATCCGGTGGATGGCGCCGGCGATCGGGCGCGTAGAAGGCGTCGGCGGCAGCAACGCCCAGCATGAGGTGTTCTGGGATGCCCTCATCGAGGCCTATCTGAGGACCGACCGCTTCACGGAGGCCGAGAACCTGCAAAGGAGCCGCCTCGATCCGTGCCCCACGGTTCGCGACCTGTTCCGGCTGGGCCGGGCGCAGATCGGCGCCGGCGAGCTGGAAGAGGGGACCGACAACCTGCGCGGAGCCGCCGAGGGGTGGGAAGACGCCGATCCCGACTCGCCCGAAACGGCCGCGATCGACGAGTTGCTGAAGCGCGTGGAACCGGCCCCGGCGCGGTAGGACCCTCCGCCCGGCCGCCGTGTCAGCGGACGCCGAGCGCGAAGTCGCCGCCGCCGCTCGCCGGCTCGAACTTCGAAAAGAAATCCGTAACGGTGGAGAGCTCGCCCTCAAGGGAAACCTCGCCGCTCTCGATACCCTCCTCGAAGCTCGGACCGCCGCCTGCCCAGGCGCTCAGAAATTGCCGCGGAAACGACAGCGATGCGTCGCACCGTTCCGGTGTCGTCGCATGAAACTGGCAAATGCCGCGCCGAATTTCCAGGGCGAACGACTCGTCCGTATCGGTCGTCGCGAACCCGAGGATCATGCGGGTGTCCATGCACTCTTCGGCCTTGAGGCGGACGGTGAGCAGTTCGAGCAATCCGCCCATCGGATAGTTGCGTGCCCGGTTGGGCTGGATCCGATGGCCCCCACGCTGCTCGCCCAGGCGACCCTCCAGCTCGAGCGCCTGACACAGCGCCCAGTTGCGCCAGGTGCTCGTCTTCTGCCGGTAGCCCCAGGCGCGCAGCGCCGCCGCCTTCACGCTTCTCGCTTCCGTATCGGCGTTATCGGCCCGCACCGCCCAGGTGACGATGTCTGCCGCCCACCGGAACTCCCCGTCCTCGATAGCCTTCCGCGCTTCGGCGAGCACGGCATCGCGCCCGCCCATCGCACGGACGTAACGCTCGGCCCGGTCGCGCCAGGGTAGCGGATCCAGCTCCACCGCATCGCCCTGGAACCAGCCGACGTAGCCCGCATAGACGCTGCGGACCGAGTGCTTGTAGCTGCCGTAGAACTCGCCCAGCCATGGATGCGAGGCGAGATGCGGCGGCATCGTCACCTTTTCCGCCAGCTCGTCCCAGGTGCATCCCTTGTTGATCCATCGCACCGCCTGGTCGTGCAGGTACTGGATCGCATCCCGATGGGCGGTCAGAACGTCCTCGACGGCGTCCGGACCTTCGACGGTAGGTCCGTGATGGGGGATGAGGATCTCCGCCTTGAACTCGCGGAGCCGGTCGATGCCCTTTGCCCATTGCATGGGGTTGCGGTACTGCGTGCCGCGCAGCGCATAGACGTTGGGGAAGGTCATGCCCTGGATGGCGTCGGCGGAGATCAGCACCTTCTCGTCGGGCAGCCAGACGACGCATTGATCGTCCGTTTCGCTGGGCACATGCACGATGTGCAGCCGGACGCCCGCGATTTCGACTTCGAGCCTGTCCCCAAAGGTTCTGGTGGGTCGTACGAAGCCGGCCTTGCCGCGCCGGGGCGGGGCGCCGATCGCGCTGCCGAAGGAGCCGGTTTCGCCGAATTCCAGATGCCCGCCGAACTGATAGGGGCCGCGGCGACGCCGGATCGGCGCGAGAATGCCCTCGTCGCGCAACAGATTATCGGTCAGTTCGGACTGGGCGATAACCTCCACCTTGCCCTCCCGAATGTCCTCTTCGGACACGAAGCTGAAGATGCCGCTGACGTGATCGCCGTGAAAATGGGTGACGATCACCGCCTTGATCGGCAGGTCGGTGATCTCGCGGAAAGCCGCGGCCGCCTCGTCGCCGGGGAGTTCCCCGCTCAGCGTATCCACGAGGACGCAGCCGTCCTCGCCGACGATGAGCGTGCAGTTGGAGCCGGTATAGCAGTGCGCCGTGTGGATATGACCCAGCGTCGTGATTATGCGCGGCGTCTCGTAGAGCGCCATCTGGGCCGCGAGATCGGGATGCACCGAGGATTCGGTCGCGTCATTGACTGGCATCGGACTACTCCCGAGGACGATCGAGGACGGCCGCAGTGTAACCGCGCAGCCGTTTGAAGTGGATCCCGCGGCCCGCTTCCGTTGACGCCACCCCGCGCCCGCCCTAGCCTCGACAGGTCGCCTGCCCGCGACTCGCAAGGAGATTCCAATGGGTGACGCACCGACCCTTTCCGAGCGCGCCGACGAGCTTGAGCACCGTCAGATGCAGGAGTTCGGCGAGCGTATCGTCGGCAAGTCCCTTCTGTACAACCTCGCCGACGGGGACCGAACCCTCGGCCAGAACGCGTTCGGCGGCCGGATGCTCATGGGCGAGGATTCCCGCCTGCCGCCGATGCCCGAAAAGCCGACCTTGCAGGACTTCTTCCGTTGCCGCTTCGACGACTTCGCGACGGCGCATCTGTTACAGAGCGCGAACCTCGCGCAGAAGAACGGCCTTTCCGACAAGATGGTGCTTGGCTGCCTGCTGCACGACGTCGCGGTGGCGGGGTTCATCCGAACCGATCACGGCTACTGGGGCGCGCAGATGGTCGAACCCTATGTCGACGAGGAGGTGTCGTGGGCGATCCGGGCGCATCAGGCGCTGCGGTTCTTCCCCGACGAGTCGGTCGGATACGCTTACCCGGACAACTACCGCAGGATGTTCGGAGACGATTACCGCCCTGAGCCCTACGTCGTGGCCGCCTACGAGGAGGCGCGGCGGCACAAGTGGTACATGTCGGCCCGGATCATTTGCGTGAACGATCTCTACTCGTTCGATCCCGACGTCCATGTCGAGCTCGAGCAGTTCGACGACGTGATCGGCCGGGAGTTCCGGCAGCCGCCCGAAGGTCTCGGCAACGACAACACCCCGGCCTCGCACGTGTGGCGGACGCTACGCTGGCCCTGCAACGCGCTCTAGCCGCGGTCGACCTCTCCGGCTTCCCGGCCCCGCCACGGGGCGTGGTAGTTCCGCTCGTCGTGCTCGATCGTGTTGATGAACCCGAGCGCAATCGGGCGACCGGCGGCTTCGGCGGCCACGGCCAGCCGCGCGACCAGATCGCGGCGCGGAACGAAACGACGGTAGCCCAGCGCCTCGTACGACCCGCGCTCGGGCAGCGAATTGCCGTAAACGACGATGCCGCGCGTTTCGCGCAGCGGCGCCGGCAGGGCTTCGGCGAGCGGCAATCCCTGACCCGCGTTGTTGCCGAACGCGACGACATCGACGGTTTCGTCCAGTCCGCTCAGCGCCTCGCGGATCGCCGCCTCCGACACCCGGTCCCAATTGAGCTCCTCCCGAGCGGCCTCCCGGGCGGTGAGGGTCCCGGGATATCCTTTGTCCACCCGGTAGAACCCGTCGCGCACGGTGAGCCGCGCCCAGGGCAAGGGCGGGTCCGCCACGAAGGCGTCGACCGTTACCTCGTTGTCAAGGATCAGGGCCTTGAAACGGTCGGCGAAGTGGCGATCCAACTCGGCGGCAATGCTTGTAACGATCCTCTCCATCCTCGTCGTCGCGCATGGCGCGCGGTCGTACCGGCCCGGAGTGTACCCGTCACGGACGGGACCGTTTCGGCTCGGCGGGCTCCAGAAGGTCCTCCACCCGCGTGCCGTGCCAGCCTTCCTCGCGCCTGCTCCAGTAGCGGGACTGGATATGGCTGGTGAGGAGCCCGGCATGGCCGTTTCCGATCGGCCTGTCTCCCAGGCGGATCACCGGCATGACGCCGCCGGCCGTGGTACTCGCGAACACCTCGTCGGCCGAGTGCAGCTCCGCCGGCTCCACCCTGCGGCATGAGAAGGGGATGCCATCCTCCTGGCAGAGCTCGGCCACCGCGCGCCGCGTGATGCCCTCCAGAACGTTGGCATCGGGCGTCGCGACGGCGCCGTCCTTCACCACGAAGACATTGTAGCCCGGCCCCTCGGTGAGCGCGCCGTCGGCACCCACCAGCAGCGCATCGTCGCAGCCACGGTCGTAGGCCTCGAAACGGGCCTGTACGAAGTCGGCCCGATTGTAGTTCTTGTAACGGGCGTCGATCGCCTTCGACGAGACGCGTTCGACGCCGCTGACATGGAGCGCGGCGCCGTTGCGGCTCTTGTCCTCTCCCCATATCCAGACATAGGGCATGGCGTAGGCGACGAACTCGGGCGCGCCGAGGCGGGGATCGCGGACCTGGTTCGGGATGACGCCGCGTGTGAGCTGGAGCTTCACGTAGCAGTTGTCGAGCCCGGTCCGCGCCACGCATTCGGCCAGGATCGAGCGCATTTCGTCGGCGCCATAGGGGCTCTCCAACCGGAACCCGGCGCAGGATCGGGCAAATCGCTCGAGATGCTCGTCCAGCATGAAAAACCAGCCCGCCCAGGTGGAGGTCACGTCATAGACCGTGTCGCCCCAGACGAAGCCGGCATCGAAGATCGACATTCTGGCGTCCTCGGGCGAGACGAACTCGCCGCCGATGAAAACGCATCCCTCGCTCAACGCTCCCTCCTTCTCGGTTGCTCGCCTCGCTCGACGGAGCTGTGCCGACGGCCGGACGTACCGATGCGGCATCTTGCAACATCGGCAGAGAGTGTGCGCATACGATTTGCGGCATTGCCGGTATTTCAATACGATTTTCCGCCTGCCGGAGGCGCATTCCCTCGTGCGACGATGCGCTCGCCGTCGGCGGCACGGCCCCGGCACCCGGGAGACGCGAGATGCTTCCGATCACCGGCTATGCCGACCGCTATTCCGTAGCGCCCGGCGAATCCATCGCCTTCAAGGTGTCCTCGACCTCGTCTGAGGATTACGAGGCGCGCCTGGTGCGCGTCATCTGCGGCGACCCCAACCCGGCCGGTCCCGGCATACGCGAGCGGCCCGTCGAGGCTGCCTTCGCCGGCCGCTACCCGTCGCGGGTGCAGCCGATCCACAACGGCTCCTGGGCGCGCGTCGCGGGCACCGCACCCCTCGACGCGCTCGACAGCTTCACGGTGACCGCCACCATCTGGCCTACCCTGCCCGGTCTCTCCCGCCGACAGGGTCTCGTGTCGCGTGTCGATGACGCCACCGGTGCCGGCTTCACCCTCGAGATCGACGAGGCCGGCTCGCTTGCCGCTACGGTGAGCGACGGCACCGGGGCGGTCGTTCTCGGCACCGGCAAGGCACTGCGCGCCCGCGCCTGGTACCGGGTTTTCCTCAGCTACGACGCGGACGCGGGCGAAATCCGCGTCGGCCAGCTTGCCTTGGCGCCCGCGATGACGGTCGACGATACAGGCACCGCGTCGATCTCGGCGGCATTCGAGGGGAGCTGCACCGGAAGCGGCGACCTCGCGTTCGCGGCGCGGGCGGGCTCGCCGCCCGGCGACCGCTATAACGGCAAGCTCGAAGCGCCTCGGATCGTGGCGTCCGCGCTCGACCCGGACGCGGCGTTCCGCGCCGCGGGGGAAGACCCCGCGGAAGTCGGCGAGCGCCTTGTCGCCGCGTGGGACTTCTCGCGGGAGATGTCGTCCGCGCGCATCGTGGACACCGGCCCCCACGCGATGCACGGCGAGACCGTCAATCTGCCGACGCGCGCCATGAAGGGCTCGGGCTGGACGGGCGAGGAGATGTGCTGGCGCCACGCTCCGGCGCAATACGGCGCGATCCATTTTCACGACGACGACCTCTACGACTGCGGCTGGGACACCGATTTCACCTTCGACGTGCCGGAGGACTTCAGGAGCGGCGCGTACGCGGTGCGCCTGCGCGCCGGCGGCGACGAGGACATGGTCCCCTTCTTCGTGCGCGCCGCGCCGGGCCGGGCGCAATCGGACGCCTGCGTGCTCATCCCCGTCTTCACCTACACCGTCTACGCCAACTTCGCCCGCGGCAATGTCGACGACGCCTATCGCGATCGGGTCGCGCGCTGGGGCGCGCGCCCGTGGACGCCGGACGAGCATCCCGAATACGGGATCTCGACCTATAACAGCCACAGCGACGGCAGCGGGGTCGCCTATTCGTCACGGCTTCGCCCGATCCTCAACCAGCGCTCCGGATTCTGCGCCTACGCCGATCCGCTGGGCGGCTCCTGCCTGCGCCACTTCCCCGCCGACACCCATCTTCTGGCGTGGCTGGATGCGCTCGGTCACGATTTCGACGTCGTCACGGACGAGGATCTCGATGCCGACGGCGTTGCCGCGATCGGGCAATACAAGGTGGTGATGACGGGCTCCCACCCGGAATACCACACCCCGGGCTCGCTCGACGCGCTGACCGAGTACACGGAAGGAGGCGGACGCCTGATGTATCTTGGCGGCAACGGCTTTTACTGGCGCGTTGCCGTCAACCCGGAACTGCCCGGCGCGGTCGAGATCCGCCGCGGCGAGGGTGGAATCCGCGCCTGGGCGGCGGAGCCTGGGGAGTACTACAACGCCTTCGACGGCGGCTATGGCGGGCTATGGCGAAACAGCGGCCGCGCGCCCCAGCGCCTAGCCGGGGTGGGTTTCATCGCCCAGGGCGATTTTCACGGCACCGCCTACCGGCGGCTGCCCGCCTCCCGCGATCCACGCGCCGCTTGGATATTCGAGGGCATCGACGACGAGCTGCTCGGCGATTTCGGCCTGAGCGGCGGCGGGGCGGCCGGCTTCGAGCTCGACTGGCTGGACCCCAGTCTGGGATCTCCGCCCCATGCCCTCGTGCTCGCCCGCTCGGAGCAGCAGGACGACACGTTCATGCTGGTGCCGGAGGAGATCCTGAACCACTACGGCAACCGTCCCGGCCTCCCGGCCGAGGAACTCATCCGCTCCGAGATCGTGTTCTTCGAGACGCCCAACGGCGGAGCGGTGTTCTCGGTCGGCTCGATCACCTTCTGCGGGAGCCTTCCCCACAACGAATTCGACAACAACATATCGCGCATGCTCGACAACGTATTGCGACGGTTCCGAACGGGCTGAGCTGCGGGAGTGGCTTGACGCGGGCATCGGTAAGCGTAACCTTGGGCATGGATATTCTCCCGGTTGCGGTCGCGCCGGGGAAACGGAAGGTTGCAGAATCCGTTTCCCGGCCGCACCTTTTGGGGAGAAAAAAGCAGCCTTCTTCAAAGGCTTAGCACCGAAGGTGCACGAGCGGGTGTAGTTCAGCGGTAGAACGTCAGCTTCCCAAGCTGGATGTCAGGGGTTCGACTCCCCTCACCCGCTCCAATTTTCCTCCTCCGCCGGTCCGCCCGCCGATTGCATTCGCGCCGTCGCCGAACGAGAGTCCCGCGATGGAAGAGATCTGGATCGCCTATCTCAACGCGCTCGATGTGGCGGCGCTGGAGCTCACGGACGACGAGATCGTCTCGGCGGTGGAGGAGGCGCTCGCCGCCCAGGGACGCGGCGAGACGGTCATCGAGCCGAGAGTCCATCTGGTTCCGGAAAGCACGGAAAAGGGCCATTTCAACGTGCTCCGCGGCAGCATCGCGCCGCTCGGCGTCGCCGGCGTCAAGGTGGTGGGCGACTTTATCGGGAACTACAGGCTGGGCCTGCCGTCGGAGATGGCGCTCTTGAACCTGTTCGATCCCGAGACCGGAATGCCGAAGGCGGTGCTGGACGCGACATCGGTTACCGACATGCGCACCGGCGCGATGACGGCGATCGGCGCCAGGTATCTCGCCCGGGAGGGCTGCAAGGTGCTCGGGCATATCGGTGCCCGGGGAACCGCTTACTGGAATGTCCGGTTGCTCGACCGCCTCTTCGACTTCGAGGAGATCCGGATCCACTCGCGCCGCCCGGAGAGTCGGGAAGCGTTCGGGGAGCGTCTCGAGGCGGCGCTCGGCAAGCCGATCGTGGTCACCGACAATTGGCGCGACTGCCTGGAGGGGGCCGACATTCTGGTGGAGGCCTCGCGCCTGGCCGCGCCGGAGCCCCTGTTCAGAACCGAATGGGTCAAGAAGGGGGCGTTCGTCGTCCCCTACGGCACAATGAGCGCGGTCGAGTTCTCCCTTACCGACATCATGGACAAAATCGTGGTCGACGACTGGGGCCAGTGCGGGCCGGGCCGCCCGTTCGGCGCGCTGCGCCGCCATGTCGACGAGGGCAAGCTGACGGAGGAGACGCTGCACGCGGAGCTGGGTCAGATCGTCGCCGGCATGCGGCCGGGCCGCGAAAGCACGGACGAGACCATCCTGTTCTGGCACCGGGGCCTCTCCACCAGCGACATCGCGCTCGGCCGGGCGATGCTGGAAAAGGCCGCTCGGATGGGCATCGGCCAGCGGTTGAGATTCGCGTGATCGCGTGCTCGCGGATGTACAACGTCGCGCCTGCCGCCCGGGAGGCGTGGGACCGGGTGTTCGAGCGCGCCGCGGAAGTCGCGGGCGTGCCGCTCGAAATCGTCGCCCATCCCGCCCCGGCCCCGCTCGACGAGCTCTGGGCGCGGGACGATCTGGGCGCGGCGTTCATGTGCGGCTGGCCCTTCGCGACGGCAAACCCGCGGCCCGTCCCCATCGCGGTCCCCCTGCCCACGCCGACGCATTACGGCGGCAAGCCGGTCTATTTCAGCTGTCTGGTCGTGCGTCGCGATTCGGGGTTCGCGTCGGTCGAGGATACGTTCGGGGGGCGCGTCGCGTGGACGGTCGAGAATTCCTATTCCGGGTTCGGAGCGCTGCGCCATCATTTGCTCCGGTACCGGACCGCCGAACGGCCCGATCCGTACAGGGAGTGGATCGGGCCGCTGGTGACGCCGGCGGCCGCAATCGAAAGCGTGGTCGAAGGCAGGGCCGATCTCGCCCCGGTCGACAGCTTCGTCTGGGATTTGCTCGCCCGGCACGCTCCCGAGCGGATCGCCGGCGTTCGCGTCGTCGGCAGGACCGATGCCGCTCCCTTTCCGCCCATCGTCGCGAGCCCGGGAATCGAGCCGGGCGCCGCGGATCGGCTGAGCGACGCCTTCGTCTCGCTCGGACAAGAGACTTCGATCCGCCCCGCCCTCGACTCCCTGTTGCTCAAGGGATTCGCCTCCGTCGACGCGGCGGCCTACGACCTAACCCGACGCCGCGCCGGCACCCTTACCTGAGCTTGTTCGGCAGCCAGGTCGCGACCTCCGGCGCAGCGATCAGAAGGACGAGCACGGCGAGCTCGATGAGGATGAAGGGCATGGCGGACATCACCACCTGGCCCAGGGTGACGCTGAACGGCGCCACTCCCTTCATCACGTAGAGCAGCAGCCCGAAGGGAGGGGTCAGCAGGCTGATCTCCATGGTGATCAGCATCAGCACCATCAGCCAGATCACGTCGATGTCGAACACCGCCTGGAGCGATTGCGCGCCGAGCAGGAAGAACGGCAGCGTGAGCAGCAGCATGCTTACCTGATCCATGAACGCGCCGAGGAAGAGCAGAACCAGCATCATGATGATCACCACCATGAGCGGTGTCAGATTCATCGCGGTCACCGCCCGCAGCAGCCCGTCTGTCGCGCCCGAATTGGACAGCGCCTGGCTGAACACCAGGGATCCCGCGATGATGAACAGGATCATCGTGTTGATCTTGGCGGTTTCCATCAGCGACTTGGCGATCGCCCGCCAGTCGAAGTCGGCACCCTCGATCCCGGTGACGGTCACGGTGCGGCGGAACAGCCGGAAGAAGTAGCAGGCCGCCAGGGCCGCGATGCAGCCGAGCGCCGCGGCCTCGGTGGGCGCGGCGATCTTGAAGAAGATGCTGCCGACCACCACCACGAAGATGATCATCAGCGGCAGGATGTAGAGCAGAAACGGCAGCACCCGGTTGACCGCCTGGCGGTGGCGGCCGGCATAGGTCCACGACCGGCGGGTGGTGCCCGCGAAGTTGAGCGAGACGGTCACCGGCTCGTCGAGGGCGCTGGTGTCGGGCGTGTAGGCCGGCGCGAGCTCGGGGTCGATCACGCAACGCCCCACCACATAGGCGAAGAAAAGCACCGCCATCAGGATGCCGGGGACGATGCCCGCGATCAGCAGCAGCGCCACCGACTGCTCCGCGAGGCTCGCCAGCAGCACCGCCAGCGCGGACGGCGGGATCAGCATCGCTATTCCTCCCACCGCCATGATCGGGCCCATGGAGATCGCCGGCTGGTAGCCCCGCTTCACCATATCGGGCAGCAGCACCGAGCCCAGGATCGCGGTGTTGGCGATGGTCGAGCCCGACAGCGAGGAGAAGATCGTCCCGCCCACGATGGAGACCACCGAGAGCCTTCCCGGCACGCGCGCGATCATCCGGTCGATCGCGCCGATCGCCTTGAACGCGACCCCGGTCTGCAGAAGGATTTCGCCCATCAGCAGGAACAGCGGGATCGGCGCCAGCGTGAACTTGATCGCGTTGTGGAACTCGGCCGGCATGAACACCAGCCCGATATCGCCGTTGATGAACAGGAACGTGCCGAGGACGTTGGCGCCGAAGAACGCGAACGCGACCGGCAGGCCGAGGAACATCGCCGTACATACGGTGCCCAGCAGCAGGATGAAGGCCCAGTACCACTCCATCGCTCAGAACCCGGACCCGGCGGCCGGATCCTTGTCCTCGTCGAGCGTCTCGGCCGCTCGGCGGAAGCGGAGCACGAACTCGATCGCCAGCAGGAAGAAGGACAGCGCGAAGACCGCCATCATGTACCAGTTGTCGATCCTCAGGTCCTTGTCCGGCAGGGTACCGTCCTCGAACTCGAGGATCGTCAAGCGCAGACCGTAGACGCAGAGCAGCAGGCAGAGCAGGAACCCCGCCACGTCCAGCACCTTCTCGAGGCGGGCGGCGGCGGCCTTGGGAAGCGCCGCGGTGATCACGTCGACGCGGATATGGGCGCCCTGCCGCAGCACCCACGGCGCGCCGATGAACACGCCGGTATAGAGCGCGTACTCCACCGCCTCGAAGAGCCATGGCAAGGTGCCCCACTCCACCTTGACCAGGAAGAGGTTGAGGGGGATGAGCACGGCGAACAGCCCGATGGAGACGGCGACCAGCGCCGCCAGCCAGACCAGCAATCGGGCGAAGGCCGCTTCGAATGCGTCGATCCGGCTTCCCATGGCGCGCCGCGCGGCCGCTCGATCGGGGTTGGGAGGGCCGGGCGGGAACCGGCGCGGAGTGCCGGTTGCCGCCCGCGATTCCCGTTTCGGCCGCTACTTGGTGAACAACGCCCTGAGCTTGGGGCCGTGCTCCGGGCTGCGTTCGATCACCTGCGCCCAGGCCGCGTCATTGGCGGTCTTGACCCATTTCTCGCCCTCGGCACCGGTGAAGGTGATGGTCTTCAGCCCCTCACTCGCCATCCAGTCGAGCTGCTTCTTGAGTCTCGCCTTGAACTTGGGCCCGGTGGTCTCCGCGTCGACCTCGAAGGCGAGCCCGACCTTCTCGATGATGTCGCGCGCGGCCTGCGGCGTTTTCTTCCACGCCCTGAGGTTGGCGAGCGTGTGCAGCGTGGCGAGGTAGAAGCCCGGATCGACCCGGTACTTGGTCACTTTGATCCATGCCGGCACCCAGCCCACCGCCGGCCAGCCGAAGCCCTGGACGGTGTTGTTTTCCATGTAGGTGTAGACCTGGGCGATGTTGGAAAGCTGGGTGGTCGCGCCGAGCGCCTTGAAGAACGGCGTGTAGACCGGCGACACGCGGAGATGGAGGCCGGTCAGGTCGGGCTTGGTAATCGGCTTCGACAGCCACAAGTGGAACGGGCCGTTGTCGTCGTGCCGGGCGATGAACTGGATGTTCTTCGCCGCGAGCAGTTTCTGGGCGTAGTCGAGCGCGCCGTTCTTGCGAAGCTCGGCGTAGGTCATGTTGCTGAGCCGGAACACCGGCGCCTCGGGCAGCACGTTGCCGAAATAGGCCTCGGTGCAGCCCACCATGTCGTAGGCGCCCCTGGCCATTTTCTGGGTCAGGGTAAAGGGGCTGCCGATCGCCGGCGCGCCGCCCTTGAGGTCTATCTTGACCGTGTCCCCGCCCTGCGCGTTGATTTCCTTGACCAGCGCCTCGAAGGAACGGCTGGGCGGGCTGCCGATCGGGAAGCAGCTCGCCGCCGTCAGCGTCGTCGCGGCGGATGCCGGGACCGCCGACCCGCCGAGCGCGGCGACCGCGACGAGAGCAGCGGCACAACTCATTCCGATACGCTTTGTCATCTGAAGCCTCCTTTGTTCGTTACGCCGACCGCGCGTGCCGGGCACGGCGGCGGTCTGTCGCGGACTCTAAGGGAGCGCGGCCGGTGCTGTCCACGCGCGATGTCGGGCACGGCCTCAGAGGCCGAGATAGGCCTGTCTCACCTGCGGGTCCTGGAGCAGCTCCGCCGCCGTATCCGCCATGACGATACGGCCGTTTTCCAGCACATAGGCGGAATCGGCGATCTCCAGTGTCGAGCGGATATCCTGTTCGACGACGAACACCGTTACCCCGGTCGAGCGGATCCGGACGATCGTCTCGAACAGCGACTGCGCCACGGCCGGCGCGAGCCCGAGGCTCGGCTCGTCGAGCAGCAACAGGCGGGGGCACGACATCAGCCCGCGGGCGATCGCGAGCATTTGCTGTTCTCCCCCTGACAGCGTGCCCCCCTGCTGCCGCCGGCGCTGTTTCAGGATGGGGAAGAGCGCGTACATCTCCTCGATGCGGGCGGCGAGACGGGGCCTTGCGTGAAACGCTGTGGCGCCGATCCGGAGATTCTCCTCCACGGAGAACGCGGGAAAGATCAGCCGCCCTTCCGGGACCAGCGACAGCCCGCACCCGACACGCTCATGCGGCGGCGCGCCGGCCAGATCCGTCCCGCCGAAGAGGATCCCGCCCTCGTTGGCGGGTAACAGCCCGGCGACGGTCCTCATCAGCGTGGTCTTCCCGGCACCGTTGCTGCCGACCAGCGCCGTGATCGAGCCCCGTGCGACGTCGAGCGAGACCGCGTCGAGCACGCGAACCTCGCCGTAGCCGGCGGATAGATCCACGATCTCCAGCATCGCCGTCATTCGCGGCTGCGTCCGAGATAGGCTTCGATCACCCGGGGGTCGGCGGCAACCTCGCCGGGTGCCCCTTCGGCGATCTTGACCCCGTGATGGAGCACGACCAGGCGTTCGCAGAGTCGCATCAACGCCCGCATGACGTGCTCGATGACGACGATCGTCAGGCCGTGCCGTTGTCTCAGCGCCTGAATCATCTCGAGAGCTTCCGTCACCTCGACAGGCGTGAGGCCCGCCATGACCTCGTCGAGCAACAACAGTCTGGGTCGGGTCGCGAGCGCGCGGGCGATCTCCAGCCGCTTGCGGCCGGCAAGCGTCAGCGTGCCGGCCGGATCGCGGGCGCGATCGGCGAGATCCACCTCCTCAAGCACTTCCAGCGCCCGATCCTCGGCGCGCCGGATCGAAGGCTCGCGCCCCGCCCCGAACAGGCATCCGACGGCGACGTTTTCCAGCACGCTGAGCCCGGCGAAAGGGCGGACGATCTGGAAGGCGCGAGCGATGCCGAGGCGGTTCACCCGGTCCGGTCGGAGGCCGTCGATGCGCCGGCCCCGAAACCTGATTTCGCCGGCGCTCGGCCGCAGATTGCCAGCGATCAACGCGAACAGCGTCGTCTTGCCGGCGCCGTTGGCCCCCATCAGTCCGAGGATCTCGCCCTCGTCGACGGTCATGTCCATCTCATCGACCGCGAGCACCCCGCCGAAACGGCGGCCTACCCCCTTGAGTTCCAGCAGGCTCATCCCCGCGCCCGCCGCCAGGCCGCGATCCGGCCGTGTATCCCGTCGGGCACGCCGAGAACGAAGGCCACGAGCAGACCGCCGAGCAGGATCATGTAGACCTCCGGCCAGTTGGCCCACAGCAACTCCTGCAGGAGGACGAGGAAGAACGCGCCGTAGACCGGTCCGGGCACGTCATCGCCGCCGCCGATGATGGCGATCGATACGATGGTGAAGGACGTGATCGGGTTGAACAGGTCGAGCGGTTCGAAATAGGTCGTGCGCAGGACCATCGCCGCGCCGACCATGCCCGGAATGACCGCCGACAGCGCGAAGGCAAGCACCTTGAACCGCGCGACATTGATGCCGAGCGTCTCGGCCGCCTCCTCGTTCTCCCGGATCGCGCGCAATCCCGCGCCGAAACGGGACCGTCGCACGAACCAGGTGACAAGGACGGAGACGGCGGCGAGGACCAGAACGACATGGAAGATCTGCGTAAGCCCGGGACCGCCGAACAGCAGCCGTCCGAACTGTCCGAGCGCGGCCTCGACATTGATGACGACGAACTTGACGAGCTCGGCCAGCCCGAAGGTGAGGATCACGAAATAGGGGCCGCGCACCCTGAGGCACGGATAGCCGACGACCAGGGCGAGCAGCCCGGTCGCGGCGCCGGCAACGATCACCGAGAGCCAGAACGGAAGGCTGCCGAAACAAAGCACCATTGCATAGGCGCCGGCACCGAAGAACACCGCGTGGCCGAGCGAGACATATCCGGTCATCGCCGAAAGCACGACCCAGCTCTGGGTCAGCGCGATCCACATCAGGAGATTGAGCGCGACGCCGATCGTGTAGTCCCCGCCCAGCCGCGGGACGAGAGCGAAAGCCGCGACCGCAAGCGCCAGCAGACCCAGGAATCGGGAATGCTCCGCGATCACCGGACCAGGCTCCTTCCGCCGAACAGCCCCTGCGGACGCCATACGAGAACCGCGATGAAGACGCCGTAGATCAGGATCGATCGCATGCTGGCGGTGGTCAGCGCGACGCCGTAGACCTCGATCATGGCAAGCACCAGAGCGCCGGCGAGGCCGCCCGCGAGGTTCCCCAGCCCGCCCAGGATGATCACCACGAACGCGGCGATGGTGAAGGGGAAGCCCATGAACGGCGAGACCTGTTCGAGCATGGAAATCAGGCAGCCCGCGACGCCGGCGATCGCGAAGCCGAGCGAGAAGCTGATCAGCCGCATGCGCTCGACGTCGACGCCGACGAGCAGCGCCGCGTCGGGCTGTTGGATCAGCGCGCGTATCTGGAGCCCCGTCGTGGACAGCCGAAAGAACAAGATCGCCGAGAAGCAGAGCGCGAGTCCGATACCGAGCACGACGAGACGGTCCGCGGTCACCTGGAAGGTGCCGATGCGGACGATGTCGTCGAGATAGGGATAGGCCCGCGCGGTCGCCGTGAAGGAAAGCGCGATGACGTTCTGGAGAATGATGGAGACGCCGAATAGGAGGAGAAGCGAGTTCGCCTCGATCTGTTCGATCAGCCGCGAGGACCTGAGCACCCGGCGGCAAAGCGTCCGATAGACCATCGCCCCGAACGCACCGGCGAGGATCAGGGCGATGAACATCGACCAGACAGGCCCGACGCCAGTGAGGGTGAACGTCCAGTAGGCCAGATACCCGCCCAGCATCAGGATCTCGCCATGGGCTACGTTCAACAGCCGCATGGTGCCGTAGATCAGGTTGAGCCCGAGCGCGACCAGCCCGTAGATCGCGGCCAGCACCATGGCCGCGATCAGCAGCTGGCCGGAGAAAAGGTCAACCATCGCCGGCTCCGGAAGCGCGCCCCGGCCTCGCGCCGGGGCCGCTTCGGCCTTCGGGAACCGCTATTTCCAGGCTGGCTTGGCGATCGCCTCGGCCGTCCGCTCCTCGGGCGGCCAGACGATATGCTGGGTGCCGCCCTGGATCTGCGAGATCATCGTCGGCAACGCGACATTCATCACGCCCTCGAACCTCACCGGACCGTTGATCGTCGCAAACGTCGTGCCGGCGATGGTCTTGCGCAGCTTGTCCTTGTCGAGCCCCGCCTTGGCGACCGCCTGTTGCAGGATCTCGACCGAGACATAGCCGAGCGGCGCGTCGACGAAGTCGGGATCGGTCTTCCAGCGCGCCTTGAACGCATCGGCGAAGGTCTTCGCGGATGGCCAGTCCTTTCGCGCCGGCGTCCAGTGGCCCATCGTCAGGATGCCGTTGCGCGCGGCCCCGAAGATCTTGCGGAAGAAGTCGTATTGCGGGCCGAGCAGAACCACCTGGACCTTCTGGTCGAGCCCGACCTCGCGCGCGCCGTTCATGTAGAGCACGGCGTCGGGCTTGGCGTTCTTGACCTTGGTGAGGACCGCCGTCAGGTCCTTGACGTTGGGCGGATAGTCCTCGTTCACCACCAGCTCGATACCGGCCTTCTTCAACGCCGGGACGACGAAGGACTTGTTCTCCTGCGTATAGGGAAGCTGGTTGGTGACCAGCGCCGCGGTGTTGACGCCCCGGTCCTTCAGCAGAGCTGCCAGAACGTCGCTCTGACGGTCGGGGAAAAGCGAGGTCGGGAACCAGATGTTGCCCGCCTTCAGCTTGCGGAGCTGCACCGAGGCCGCGGTGTTCCCGACGACGGGGAACTTGTAGCGCTCGATGACGCCCGCGATGGCGAGGTGGAGGGAGGTGCCCCAAGGCGCGAGCAGCAGGTCGACCTTGTCGTCGGTGATCAGCTTCTCGTAGATCTGGACCGCCTTGCCGGGGTTCGACTGGTCGTCATAGGACACGAACTCGACCTTGCGCTTAGTGCCGGCCACGTCCAGCCCGCCCGCGGCGTTCACCTGCTCGCGCCACAGATTGTATGACTGGTACTGGGACGTGGCGGCCTGGGCGAACAGGCCGGTCTTGGACTCCGAGAAGCCGATCTTGACGGGATCGGCTGCGCTCGCGGCGAACCCGCTCAACGCGACCGCGGCGGCGAACGTCGCGGCGAAAGCGGTTCGGATCGTCTTCTTCATTCTGCACCTTCCCTGTTTGGATATCTTCAGCGCGCCACGCGCTCCACGACCATTCCGGGATCGGTGAACCGTCCCTTGTCGAGGATAAGGTCGTTGTCGAGCATGATCGAGCAGTCGCGCATCGGCACGTCATAGTGACCGGTCGTGGTCCGGTTGCCGCCGCCCTGCGAGTTGGGCCCCGTCGAGAACAGGAAATTCCCCGCGAACGCGCGCAGCGAGGAGTTCGATCGATCCGGGTCGTCGCCGTAGAGCGCCACGTTGTCCCAGCGCGATTGCGGGTTCAGACCCCAGCCGAGATGCGAGATCGCGTGCCCGTCCATGTCGTCGGGACTCGCCCGGTTGTCTTCGAGCCACTGGTCCATCAACTTGGCGTCGAGCCCGCCCTCGATCCCGCGGATGAAGCCGTCGCGGATCTCGAGCCGGATCTCGTCGGTGACGTAGCGGTTATAGGGAAGCACGACGAAATCGCCGGGGCGGATGACCACCGTGCCGTTGGCCGAGCCTTCGTTGGGGAAGGTGTGGACGTGGCCGGCCCCCCAATGGTCGAAGCGGCCCGCCTCCTCGGCGAAGCCGTATTGGATCATCGTCGGGTATTCGCCGAGCGAGACGGTGAGGTCCATGCCGTCGTCGTTGAACATCCGCATCGTCTCGGCTTGTTGGAGGCGGCGGCCGGAATGGATCACCGCCTCCTTCAGCCCGGGCGGCGCCAGCGTGCGCTCCAGGTCATCGGGATGATCGACCACCATCAGGACCCGGGTGCCGGCATCGCGTACCTGCTTGAGCCACTTGGTGAACAGGGGAATATGGAGGCAGACTAGGATGTCGGCGGCCTTCAGCGCTTCCAGCGTGCCCTTGCACGCGCCCACCGTCGCCACCCCGACCGAGGTCCAGCTCGGCACCGCGTTGACGCACATCTCGTAGGCATCGGCGCCGAGCGCCTCGGCGGCGGCGAAGGAGGCCTGAACGTATTCGCGGCGGGTCGCCAGATCGCTCAGGAGCGCGACCGTTTCACCCTCCCGGACGTTGCAGAGCTCGAACTCGGTGCGGAAGAGATTGGCCAGCCTGGCCGGGTTCAGGGATTGCGGGCGCATCGTGGCATCCTCCCGAGCGGTGTCGCGGAAACCTTCACACGCGGCCCGGGGTCTGTCAATTTTCGGTCATGGCGGGCGTCTCCCTGATCACTGGCGCCGGCAGCGGCATCGGACGGCAGACGGCGATTTCGCTCGGTCAGGCCGGCGATGCTGTCGCCGTCGCGGATATCGACGAGGCCGCGGCGCGAAAGACCGCCGATGCGATCGTCGGCACCGGGGGAATTGCCGCCGCCTATGCACTCGACGTCGCCGATCCGGCGGCCGTCGCCGACGTCGCGGGCGCCGTCGTTCGCGACCTCGGGCCGGTGGAGCGTGCGGTCAATCTTGCCGGGATCCTCGGATTCGCCGATGTCGAAGACATAACCGACGAAGACTGGTCGGGAATGATGGCGGTCCACGCCGGCGGCACGTTCCATGTCTGCCGCGCGGTGCTGCCGGGCATGGTCGAACGCCGCCGGGGCGCCGTCGTCAACACCGCTTCGGTCTTCGCGCTGCGCGGTCAGGCGGGGGCGACCCACTACGCGGCGGCCAAGGCGGCGGTGATTGCCTTCTCCAAATCGGTCGCGCGCGAGAAGGCGCCTTTCGGGGTCCGCGTGAACGTGGTTTCGCCCGGTCCGGTCGACACGCCGTTCTTCGGTCGCGGCATGAGCGGCGACGAACTCGACGCGGTGCGCCGCGAACGAGCCAAGACGATCCCGCTCGGCGCCATCGCGCGAACGGGGCAGGTCTCGTCGGTGATCGTCTTCCTGCTCGGCGACGGCGCGGCCCACATGACCGGGCAGGTCGTCTCGGTCGACGGCGGCGAGACCATGCGCTGATCGCGCGCGGAATCGAAAAGGGGCCGGACAAGCCGGCCCCTTCCCCAATCGATGCGAAAGGCGTCAGCTCTTGGGCCGGTGCCGCTCCGCCACGATCTTCAGCTTCCCGTACAGCTCGCGCACCAGCGGGTTCTTGTGCTTGCCCAGGATCTCTTCGCCCAGCGGGCGCAGCTTGGCGAGGTAGCGCTTCTGGTCGGCGTCGGAGAACCTGATGAGCTCGACACCCGCTTCCTCCCAGATCTTGTGCGACGCCGCGACCTTGTTGCGCACCGCCTCGGCCACCTCCTCCTCCAGCTCGCCGGGGATTTCCATGGCCATCTTGCGGATATCGGCCGGCAGCTTGTTCAGCCAGGCCTTGCTGTACCAGGTCGCGGTCGGGATGTAGCCGCCGCCGGACACGGTGGTGAACTTGGCGACGGTCTGAAACTTCAGCCCGGTCATGGCGACGATGCTTGAGCGGCAGGCATCGACCACGCCGCGCTGCATCGCCGGCACCACCTCGGTGAAGTTCATCGGCACGCCGGTGCCGCCCCACGCGCCGGGTATCGCGCGCTCGACCGGGCTCGCCAGCACGCGGATCTTGAGGCCGGCGATGTCCTCGGGCTTGCGGATCGGCTTGGTGCTGGCGTAGGAGGTGCCCTCATAGACGATCAGCCCGGCACCGACCACGCCCTTTTTCTCCGCCGCCGCCAGGAACGGCGTCTTGAACTCGGGGTCGCGGATGGCGTCGTTGCCGTGCTTCTGATTGAGGAAGATCCCCGGCGCGTCCGGCACCATGAAGGCCTGGTTGACGCCGACATAGAAGGCGGGCGGGGTGAGGAAGACCTCCTGCGTGCCGAGCAGGGTGGCCTCGACCTGGCGTGCGATCGTGCCGAGCTGGCTAAGCGGGAACACCTTGTAGGTGACCCGGCCGCCGCTGCGCTCGGCCAGCCGCTTGCCGATCTTCTCGCCCCATTCCTGCTGCGGGTCGTTGATCGTCGCCATGCCGATCTTCATGTGGAATTTCTGGGCCACCGCCGCCGACGGCTGCAGCGCGAGCGCCGCGACGGCTCCGCCGGCGACCAGGGCGACCGCGAGGGCGCCCTTCCCGGCCAAGTCAAAACGCTTAGACATTTAGTCGTCTCCCATCGTTGCTTCTATGCCTCGGGGGCGGCATTTTGCCCATTTGGCGGCGTGCCCGCCAGCGCAAATCTCAATCGCCGCCATCGCGCGACTTCGGGAGTGCCGAGTGCCGATCAGGACAGGAGCGGAATACATCGAGGGGCTCAAGGCCCGGCCGCGCGATGTCTGGGTCGGCGGCGAGAAGGTCGGCGACGTCACCGCGCATCCGGCCTTCCGCCGCCCGGTTGCTCGGCTCGCCGGACTTTTCGATCTGCAAAGCGACAAGGGGTCGCGTGACATCCTGACCTACCCCTCGCCCTCCTCGGGCGCTTCCGTGGCCACCGCCTTCATGCCGGCGCACGATTCCGTCGACCTGGAGAAAAAGCACGCCGCGTACCGGGCGTTCGCGGAGGCCACGCTCGGCATGATGGGGCGGTCGCAGGACTTCATGAACTGCACGCTACTGGCCTTCGCCGAGGGGGCGGAGGTGTTCGCACGGGGCGGCGAGCGCTTCGGCGAGAACATGGTCCGTTACTACGAGTTCGTGCGCGAGAACGACCTGTTCCTGACGCATGCGTTGATGTCGCCGCAGAACGACCGTTCGAAGGCGTCGTCGGCCCAGGCAGAAGAGGATCTGCATCTCGGGCTGGTCTTGGAATCGGACGAAGGCATCGTCGTCAGCGGCGCGCGGATGATCGCGACGATGGGCCCGGTGGCCGACGAGGTGCTGATCTACAACATCCCCGGGCTGCCGCCGGAGGACAGACGGCACGCGCTGGTTTTCGCGGTACCGATCGACGCGCCCGGGCTACGCCAGATCTGCCGCGAGCCCTATGACAGAGGCGACACGAACGCCGCCGATCACCCGCTCGCCGCCAATTTCGAGGAACCCGATTCCCTGATGATCTTCGACGAAGTGCTGGTCCCCTGGGACCGGGTGTTTGTTTACAACGACGCGAAGATCGCCAACGCTATCTTTCCCGACACCAGCCTCAGGTCGTACACGGCGCACCAGACCTCGGTGCGCGGCCTCGTCAAGCTCGAATTCGCGGTGGGGGTCGCGATGGCGGTCGCCCGCGCGGTCAGGACGGATCGATTCCTGCACGTCCAGCAGATGCTCGGCGAGTGCGTCGAGGCGATCGAGATCGTTCGCGCCTGCATCACCCGGTCCGAGGTGCATCACGAGCCGACGCTGGCGGGATCGATACGCGCCGAGATCGCGCCGCTGTTCATGGCGCGCACCTATCTGGCGCGGACCTATCCGAGGGTGATCGAGATCCTCCAGACCATCGGCGCCGGCGGGCTCCTTTCCATGCCGAGCGCGGCCGATCTGGAAGGCCCGGTCGGCCCGGAGATCGAGCGCTACTACCAGGGCGCCGAAGGGATGCCGGGCGCTGCGCGGGTCGCCCTCTACAAGCTCGCCTGGGACCTCTGCGGCGAAGCGTTCGGCATGAGACAGCTCCAGTACGAGCGCTACTACGCCGCCGATCCGGTACGCAACATGGCGGCCAACTACCTGAATTACGACCGCTCGGCCTGCGACGCGCTGGTCGAGAAAGCGCTGGCGCTCGGCAGGCAAGCCTGATGTCCCACCGGGGAGCTACGGCATGGACATGAACCGCAGAAACGTAGTCGTCACGGGAGGCGCGGGGGCGCTGGGCGCCGCCGTCGTCGGGCGATTGGCGGGCGCGGGCGCGGTTTGCCACATCCCGGCTATCGACGAGGACGAGGCGGAGCGGTTCCCTCATGCGGGCGACGAGCGGGTCCGTCTGAGCGTCGCGGGCGACCTCGCCGAATGGGACGCGGTGGAAAGGTTCTATTCCGGCATCGAGGGTCTGTGGGCCTCGATCCACCTCGCGGGCGGGTTCGACATGGGCGGGATCGCGGACGCCCCGCCCGACATGTTCGAACGCCAAGTCTCGATGAACGCCGCGACCTGCTACCTGTGCTGCCGGGCGGCGATCGCGGGAATGCGCCGGACCGGGGACGGCGGGCGCATCGTCAACGTCTCGGCGCGGCCGGGCCTGGAACCGCGTACCGGCGCCGGCATGGCGGCCTATGCCGCCGCCAAGGCCGCGGTCGCCGCGCTCACCCAGGCGCTGGCGGAGGAAGTCGCGAGCGAGGGCATCCGGGTCAACGCGGTCGCGCCTTCGATCCTCGATACCCCTGCGAACCGGTCCGCAATGCCCGACGCGGATCACGCCGCCTGGCCGAAGACCGCCGAGGTCGCCGAGACCGTCGCCTTCCTCGCCTCGCCGGCTAACGCGGTCGTACGCGGCGCCGTGGTCCCGGTTTATGGCAGGGCGTAGCCGGCGGTATCCCTTCGGGACATGGAGGGGTCCGGACCGGAGCGGTGAGGCGGCGCCTTATCCGTTGCGGCCCGGCCCGGCCTGTGGCAGATAACCCCCCCCGGCGCCGCAGTAGCTCAGTGGTAGAGCGCACCCTTGGTAAGGGTGAGGTCGAAAGTTCAATCCTTTCCTGCGGCACCACCTTCTATTCCGGCCCGCGCCGTGCTAAGTGCTGGCCCCTGCCGGAGGGGTGGCCGAGTGGCTGAAGGCGGCGGTTTGCTAAACCGTTATAGGGGTAATACCTCTATCGAGGGTTCGAATCCCTCTCCCTCCGCCACTGTCCTGACGATTGCGCTTCTGGTCGCTTTCGCCTGCGTTCAACCCATCGCCGCGCGCGCGCTGCCCGCCGACACGCTGGAGTCGGTGGTTTCGGTGTTGCCCGTCTGGCCCGGACGCGCCCAAGGAGGCGCTGGAGGGCGGCCGGGCGCAGCGCCGGAAGGAAGCGGCGTGGTCTTGCGCCCGGGACATATCGCGACGGCCTGGCACGTGATCGAACCCGCCAGACGGATCGACGTTCGTCTTTCGGACGGGCGCATTCTGCCGGCGCGATTGATTGCGAAGGACGCCGCGAGCGACATCGCCGTGCTCGGCGTCGATGCCGGGCTCGCGCCGATCGGGATCGCGCCCGCGCCGCGGCTGGCGCAGCCGGTATGCGCGATCGGCAACGCGTTCGGCCTCGGCCTTTCCGTGACCTGCGGCGTGGTTTCCGCGCTCAACGTGACCAACGCCGGATTCAACCCGGTCGAGGACTTCGTCCAGACCGACGCCGCTTCGAACCCCGGCGTGTCGGGCGGCGCGCTGGTGGACGCGCAAGGCCGCCTGGTCGGCATGATGTCGGCGATCTTCGCCTCCAAGGGCGACACCGACATTGGCGTCAACTTCGCCGTCTCGACAGAGTTGCTCCTTCGGGTGGTCGACGCGCTCATCGCGCATGGCGAGGCCCGGTACGCGTCGGCGGGCTGGGGCCTGCGACCGACCGGGCGCGGCCGGCCGGTCAGGGTGGCCGCGCCCGTGGTCGGGGCGGTGAGCGCGGACGGTCCGGCGGCGCGGGCGGGCATCGCGCCCGGAGACAGGGTGCTCAAGATCGGCGCCCGCCGAATTCGCACGCCGCGCGACGCGATCGCGGCGCTCGCCGTCGTACGCGACCCCGGCAAGCCGCTCGACGTCACGCTGCAACGCGGCGAAGGGCAGCGGGTGGCAACCCTCTCCTTCGAAGCGCGGCGGAGAGCGCCGGAAGCACAGTCCGGGCGGAAACCGCCCGGAGACTGCCCCCACCCCGCACCCGTCTGCCACGTCCGGCAGGCGGTCTTCCCGGTCTCGAGCTTTGATCCGATGGCGAGCGCGACCCGGATCGGCCCCTCGCTCCTTGTCACCAACCGGCATATCGTCGCGGACCGTCCGGATGCCGTCGTCTTCACCCCCGACGGCCCGAGGAATGCGCGGGTGATCCCGTCCGGCTATCGCGGCGATCTTGCGTTGCTCGAGGTCGGGGGTCTGCCCGTGGACGGGTTCGTGCCGGATCTCGAAGGGGAAGTCCGCGACGAGGGCGTCTTCTACGCCGTCGGCGCCGACATCGCCCGGAAGGCGGTACGCGTCTTCGAGCCCGGCGGGCTGATCGCGAGGCCGGCGGAAGGGGCGGACCTGGGACGGCTTCATGTCCGAGCGCGCATGCAGCCCGGCGTCAGCGGCGGCGCGCTGGTGGACGAGCTCGGACAGCTCGTGGGGATTGCCGTCGGCGGCGGCGAAGGGCGGTTCGAGGCGATGCCTCTGGAAGCGGTTCGCGCCCTCCTGTCCCTGCGCACCGATCCACAGGCCGCGAGGGTGACCCGCCGGCTGGGGAAACGCCTGTCCGACTGCGCCGCGGGAACAGAGGCCATTCGCCGGCGCGCGGCGGACCGGTCCGACCGTAAGGATTTCGTGAAGACCTGCGTCGAGGCGATGAACCACGGTCAGTTGCTCGAGGCCGGGCGGGCGCTCGCGCGCGCTCGCGACTTCGCAGGCGCCATCGCGCTGCACCGCGAGGCCGTCGAGCAGGTCCCGAACTCGATCAACGCGCGGGTCTCGCTTCTGGTGTCCCTGCAACTCGCCGGGCGGTTCCGGGAGATGACGGGGTACGCCCGACGGGCGATGCGGATGGCACCCGAAGACCCGCAGGTCCTGCGGTTCGGGATACAGTCGGGCGTCTGGGGAAACGCGCCGGAACTCGCCGAAGAAGCCTATCGCGCGCTCCTGAAGGCCGATCCGCGGCAGGCCAGGGCGGCCCGCCGGTTCATCGACAACGCACCGCCCGCGCCGGCGCGCAGATAGCGCGCTCAATCCGAGAGCGGGTCGGGAATCCAGCCGGCCGCGGCGACGCCCCTGCGCTCGAACGGCGACGGTTTCGCCCGCGCAAGAATTTTCGACTTGAGTTCCGCCGCGCCGAGTTCCGGGTCGCGCGCCAATATTCTGGCGGCGAGCGCGGCAAGACGCGGAACCGCATAGCTGGAGCCGGACGCTCTCCCGGACGCTCCCCGAAAATCGACGATTTCCAGATTCTCGGCCGGCAGCATGACATCGACGCTCACCGCTCCCCGGTTCGATCCCGGGGCCAGCCGGCCGAAGGCGTCGGCCGAAGTCACGGTGAGGATGTTCTCCAGCGCGAGCGAGGCCGGATAGATTGGATCCTCGTCGATATCGCGCCCGTCGTTCCCGGCCGAGACGACGGCAAGGATGTCGCGCCCGCGAAGCGCGCTCTCGAAGGCGCGCCAGTCTTCCGGCCTGCGGCTGCCGAGCGGCATGGCGACGATGCGAGCACCCGCATCGGCCGCGCGCGCGATCAGATCGGCCATGCGGCTCATGTCGGGGCGCGGGTAGCGGAACGGAATCAGCGCGGCGTCGGGCGCCTCCCGCGCGAGCACCGATGCGACGGCCGTGCCGTGACGGATGGGAAGGAAAGGACCGCGCGACACGTCCCCGTCATAGGGCCAGGGATCCAGGTCCCAGTAGTCGTAGCCGAGCGGCCTTCCCGTGTCGTCTCGCGCCAGCCGGTCGCGAAACAGAGGCAGATCGTAGGCAAGGCCGGAATCCACGAGAGCGACCCGGACGCCGCCGGGATCCCTCCCCTCCGGCCACGGCGCCTGCAGGGTTTCGGTCCACTTTAGCGTCTTCAGGTCACCTTCCAGCTGATCCAGATAACGCCAGGCATCGCCGCCGGCCCGGATCGCCCGGCCGGACCGGATCGTGCACCCGCCATCCGCTATCGCCTGAAGAGACGGCCGGGCGGTGTGTCCGTCCCGCACGGCGTAAGACGCCCGGAACCGACGCAGCCTGCCCTTGAATTGCCGCCGTTCGACGGTGAGCTCGTCGGAGCCCGGCAGCAGGAGGCGAACGACGATGCGCCGCGGTTCCCCGTTTTCGGGCCGGCGCTCCTCATGCAGCAACCAGCTGCCGGGTACGGCGTGCTGGGCGTCGAGACCGGACAGGTCGGGCCACGGACACATGCGCTCGACGGCGAGACGCAGCCAGTCCGCCGGGTCTCCGTCATCGGCGGCGGTCGCCCCCGCTGGCAACGCGACAGCCACCGCGAGCGCGAAGAGCGCGCCAGGAAGCGGCTTCATGCTCACTGGTCCGATGGCGCCGCCGGGGCCGATGGCACACCCGGCCCGCGGCCCACCCTCCTCACGACGATCCCGCCGGTGCGTCGACGCGGACGGTCACGATGTCCGTGTCGTGGTACTGCTGGTGGTGCACCGACGAGGCGAGATGGCGCAGCAGCCGCAGCGAAATCTCGCGGTCGGGGGTTTCCTCCGCCCGCTCGCCGAGCAGCGCGATCCGGTCTTGCAGGTTGTCCCCGCCCGGCGCGGCGATGAATTCGAGGATCGCGCCGCCGGCCTCCCGGTGCGCGGTGAGCAGCAGTCGGCGCGCCGCCCGTTCCTCCCCCTCGTCCTCGCGCAGAAGCGTCAGCAGGGTCTCCTCGGCGGCGGCGTCGAGGCGGTGCATCATCGCCTCGTCCCAGCCGCTACGGGTCGAGAAACCGGCGAGGAATTCCCTGAGCCTGGGCAATTCCGAGACATCGAAATCGACCTCGATCCGCCGGCGGCGGGACTCCGTCAACTCCACGAACAGCGTCAGGACGATCGCCACCAGCCCGCCGGCCGTCATGCCGTTCTCGAGCAGCCCGCCGGCGAACTCGGAAAAATACTCGGGGAAGATCAGCCCGTGCTGGAAGCCGACCCCGGCCCAGAAGGAGATCCCCGCGATCAGCCCCTTGCGGTAGTCGATCCCGTCCTGGACGACGATCTTCATGCCCAGCACGAAGAGCATCGCGAGCAATACGGTGATGTAGGCCGCGGCGACCGGACCCGGAATTGCCAGGACCACGGCGAGCGCCTTGGGAAGGAACGCCACGGCGACGAACACGATGCCGAGCGCGATCCCCACCCGGCGCGCCGCGACCCCGGTGAGCTCGGTGACCGACACGCTCGTCGAGTAGGTCGTGTTGGGAACCGTCGCGGCGAGCCCGGAAAGGAGGTTGCCCATGCCGTCCGCGGCCACAGCCCCCTGCACGGCGCGGAAGTCCACAGCCCGGGGCTTGCGCCAGGACACGCGCTGGATGGCGACGGAATCGCCGATCGTCTCGATGGCGCCCACCAGGGTCACGAAGACGAAGGCAGGGAGGAGCGTCCAGAACACCGGCCCGAAACCGAGATCGAGCCCCGGCCAGGAGCCGTCGGGGAGACCGACCCAGGCGGCACCGGCGACGCGGTCGGTGTCGTAGAGGCCGTAGAACCCGGCGATGACGGAGCCCGCGACCACACCGACCACCGGGGCCCAGAGGCGAAGCGCGCCGGTCGCCTTGAGCGCGATGCCGGCGATGACGGCCACGGTCGCCAGCGCGCTCACCGGAGCGGCGAATTGCGGGCTGCCGTCGGGAACCGCCTTCAGCATGCCGAAGATGATCGGCATCACCGTGACCGGGATCAGCATGATTACCGTGCCCGCGACGGTCGGGGTGAGGATCCGCCGGAACAACGACAGCCGCGCGGCGAGCGCGAACTGGAACAGGGCGGAAGCGACCACCAGCGTGGCGAGCATCGCCGGGCCGCCCTTGGCGATGGCCGCGACGCAGATCGCGATGAAAGCGCCGGAGGTGCCCATCGCAAGCACGTAGCCCGCGCCCAGCCGGCCGACGCGCACGGCCTGCAGCACGGTCGTCGCGCCGCTGATCGCCACCGCGGCGAACACGGCCCATGCGAGAAAGTCCTCGGAGCCGCCGGCCGCGCGCACCACGATAGCGGGCGTCAGCACGATACCGCCGGCGGTAAGGACGGCAAGCTGGAGGCCGAGACCCAGGGCGAGCGCCGGCGGCGGCTTCTCGTCGGCCTCGTAGCGCATGCCGGATCGGCGACCGCTATCGTCGGTCGTCATACCTTTTTCCATGTCGATTAATGAATGGCGGGCAGTATGGCATAACTTGGAACCGCACGCCGCAGGACGCTGGCGACATGACAGCGACCGCAGGTCCGCTCGGACCAGGCAGGCCCTAGCGACCGAGGGCGGGAGCGAACACCGTGGCGCCGGGCTCGATCCCGAGCCGCGCCGCGGTGCCGGCGTTGAGCTCCAAGACCGCGCGTACTGTCCCCCGGGACGGGATGTTCTCCTCCGACAGCGGCACCGTTCGTTCGACGATGTGAGAAATCCGCCCGTCCGGCGCGATGAAGAACATGTCGAGCGGAAGGTAGGTGTTTCGCATCCACATCGAGACCGGCCGGGGCGGATCGTAGACGAACAGCATCCCCGCGTCGGCGGCCATCCTGCGGCGGAACATCAGGCCCTGCGCGTGCTCGCGCGGCGTCCGGGCGATCTCCACCGAGAAACGATGCTCACGGCCGCCACCCCGGATGACGAGGCTGCTCCGCGCGAATTTCGCGAGGCGGCGCTGACCGGCCGACGGCATCGCGGCAAGGGCGAGACTGGCGGCGAGGCCGAGGGTCAGGGACCGGCGACCCAACAAGGCCCGACATCCGCTCCGGAACGCGGGATAACCGCTAAACGTACTGATCGACGCTACCCGGACCCGGCAGCATTATCTCCACTGCCTGCATTCCCTTCGGTCCCTGCGCCGTCTTCACCATCACCTTCTGGCCGGTGACCAGGCCCGCGAGGTTGGCGCGGCGCAGCGTCACCATGTGGATGAACACGTCGAGCTGCGTTTCGTCCGGGCATACGAATCCATACCCCTTGTGCGGATTGAACCACTTGACCGTCGCCATCTCGAAATCGCCGGTGGCTTCGGGCTGGGGCGGCGGGGCCGGGGGCGGGCCGCGCGAATACCCCTCCTCCTCCTCCGGAACGGCGGTGGAAAGATCGACCGCGAGGATCGTTTGCACCTGCAGCCCCTTGGCCGCCTGGACCGTCTCGCACTCGACGGTCGAGCCCACGGGGATCTTGTCCAGACCGGCCTGCCTCAGAACCGTCATGTGGAGAAAAACGTCGCCCGAACCATCCTCCGGCGTGACGAAACCGTATCCCTTGACCGCGTTGAACCACTTTACTGTGCCCCGTATACGCGGCGAGGCGATGGGGTCGCCTCCGCCCTGAGACTCCGACACGATTCCCCCTAGAATTATTTTGTTTTGGTCGCATTAGTTGCAATTTGAGCAGGCTAGCACCATTGAGCCGGTGCACGCCAACACTTTTGTGGTCCGGCGGGACATCCGGAACCGGGGATTCCGGCCGGGAGGCCGTACTTTGGGCTAGCCATTCCGGGGAGCGCCGATTAGGGTTCGCCGACGCGCGGTCGGCGTGGGGTATACCGGGCCGAACGCCAACAATATGTCTTGCGACAGGGCGGTAGTGGTTCACGCATTATCTCTGGGTTGTGTGCTGTTCGGCACCTGGCTCCTGCTCTCCGGCCATTACGATCCACTGCTTATCGGGCTCGGCCTCGCCTCCTGCGCGGCGGTCGTCTACTTCACCCACCGGATGGACGTGATCGACCATGAGGGCCACCCGGTCCACCTCACGTTGCGGGGGGTGGGCTACTGGCCGTGGCTGCTGGTGGAGATCCTGAAGGCCAATATCGACGTGGCGCGGCGCATCCTCACCCCGGGCGCCTCGATCAGCCCGACGATGTTGCGGGTGCGTTCGACGCAGCCGACCGACCTCGGCCGGGTCATCTTCGCCAACTCGATCACGCTTACCCCGGGCACCGTCTCGGTGGACGTGGGCGAGGGCGAAATCCTGGTCCACGCGCTATCGCGGGACGGCGCCGAAGACCTCGCAGCGGGCGAGATGGACCGCCGGGTCACCCGGATGGCGGGCGGAAGCTGATGTTCACCGCCGCCGCGGTCGGGCTGGTCGTCGCCATGGCGCTCGCGCTCGCCCGCGCGCTGATGGGCCCGACGCTCTACGACCGGATTCTTTCGGTCAACACGTTCGGCACCAAGACGGTGCTGATCCTCGCCGTCGTGGGATTCCTGTTTGGCCGGCCGGAGTTTCTCGACATCGCGCTCGCCTACGCGCTGATCAATTTCATCGGCACCATCGCGATCCTCAAATTCTTCAAGTACGGCGACCTGGGCGGGACCGGCGCGGCCGGCGGAGACGGCGGCTGATGGAGTCGGTTCTCGACATCGCGAGCTGGGTGCTGCTGCTCGGCGGCGGCGCGCTGGTGACGATCGGCGGGATCGGGATCGTGCGCTTCCCCGACGTCTACACGCGGAGCCACGCGGCCGGCGTCACCGATACCGGCGGCGCAGGGCTGATCCTGATCGGGCTGATGCTCCAGGGCGGCGCCACGCTGGTGACCGTGAAGCTGATCCTGATCCTGGTCTTCATCTTCTTCACCAGCCCGACGGCGACCTTCGCGCTGGTCCATGCGGCTTACGAGAGCGACGAGGAGCCGCGGCTCGACCACGATCTCCGGGACGAACCGGCCGACCGGGAGGCCGGGCGATGAACGAGGCGGTCAACATCGTCATCCTCCTTTTCATGGCGGTCGCGGTGATCGGCATCGTCCGCGCGCGAAACCTGTTCGTGGTGGTCATGCTGACCGGCATCTACAGCCTGCTGGCCGCGACGATCTTCGTGATCCTCGATGCGGTCGACGTCGCCTTCACCGAGGCCGCGGTCGGCGCGGGCATCTCCACGGTCCTCTTCCTCGGCACGCTGGCGCTCACCACCAGCGAGGAGAAGAAACCGGTCCACAACGCGTGGATTTCGCTGGCCGTGGTGGCGGTGACCGGCGCGGTGCTGATCTACGGCACGCTCGACATGCCGCGCTACGGCGACCCCGCGGCGCCGGCGAACCACCACGTGATCCCCGAATATCTCGAAGCGGGACCGGAAAAGACCGGCGTTCCCAACGTGGTCACGGCGGTGCTGGCGAGCTACCGGGGCTACGACACGCTGGGCGAGGTGACGGTGATCTTCACCGCGGGGATCGGCGTGGTGCTGCTGCTCGGCCAGTGGCGCGCGCACCGGCGGAGGGACGAAGAGGCGGAGGAAGAGGCATGAGCGACCTCCTCGTTCTCCGCATCGTCACCAAGATCCTGATGCCTTTCATCCTGCTGTTCGCGCTCTACGTGCAGTTCCACGGCGATTACGGGCCGGGCGGCGGGTTCCAGGCGGGCGTTATCTTCGGCGCCGGGTTCATCCTCTATGGGCTGGTTTACGGACTGGATGCGCTGCGCGGGGTGCTCTCTTCGGACGTGCTGCGCGCGGGGTTCGCCATCGGCGTGCTGATCTTCGCCGGGGTGGGCGTCGCCGGGCTCTTCCTCGGCGGCAACTATCTCGACTACAACGTGCTCGCCTCCGACCCGGTCAAGGGCCAGCATCTCGGCATCCTGCTGATCGAGTTCGGCGTGGGTCTCACCGTCGCCTCGGTGATGATCTCGATCTTCTACTACTTCGCCGGGCGGGGGCACTGAGTTGGTCGATTTCGTCGGTCTCTACAACTACTGGATCGTCGTCTTCCTGATGATGGCGGGGCTCTATCTCGTCATCGAGCACGGCAACCTGGTCAAGAAGATGGTCGGGCTCACCGTGTTCCAGGCCGCCGTCTTCGTGCTCTACATCACGCTCGGCAAGGTCCGGGACGGAACCGCGCCGATCGTGGCCGAGGGGATCGAGGTCTATTCCAACCCCCTCCCCCACGTCCTGATCCTGACGGCGATCGTCGTGGGCGTGGCGACTCTGGCGCTCGGCCTTGCCCTTGTGGTGCGCATCCGCGAAGCCTACGGCACTATCGAGGAGGACGAGATCGGCGACCAGGACGGGCCGGCGATATGACCGCGCACCTCCCCGCCCTCCAGGTCGTGATCACGCTGCTGGCGGCGCCCGCCTGCATCCTCGTGCGCGGCCGCGACCTCGCCTTCTGGCTCGCGCTGGTCACCACCTGGGCAGCCTTCGTCGTCTCCTGCCTGCTTCTCGACCAGGTGATGAGCTCGGGCGTCATAAGCTACGAGCTCGGCGGCTGGGCCGCGCCGTTCGGGATCGAGTACCGGGTCGATGCGCTGAACGCGTTCGTGCTGCTGATCGTGAGCGGGATCGGCGCGATCGTTCTTCCCTTCACCCCGCGCAGCCTGCTGATCGAGATGGTGGGCGAGAAGGCCTACCTCTTCTACTGCGCGTTCCTGCTCTGCGTGACCGGGCTGCTCGGTGTCGCGATCACCGGCGATGCGTTCAACCTGTTCGTCTTCCTCGAGATCTCCTCGCTCGCCTCCTGCATCCTGATCAGCCTCGGCCCGCACCGCCGGGCCCTCACCGCGGCCTTCCAGTATCTGATCGTCGGCACCATCGGGGCGACCTTCATCGTCATCGGCATCGGGCTGATCTACGGCGCGACCGGCACGCTCAACATGAACGACATCGCCGAGCGCCTGCCCGAAACCGGCTACAACCGCACCGTGATCGCGGCCTTCGCGTTCCTGATCGTGGGCGCCGCGATCAAGCTCGCATTGTTCCCGCTCCATTTCTGGCTGCCAAAGGCCTACACCTACGCGCCGTCATCGGTCAGCGCGTTCCTCGCCGCGACCGCGACCAAGGTCGGGGTCTACGTCCTGATCCGCTTCCTGTTCACCGTCTTCGGCGTGAAGTTCTCCTTCGAGGTGCTGCCCACCGCGTTTCCGCTGATGCTGCTCGCCGTGCTGGCGATGTTCGTCGCATCGACGATCGCGATCTTCCAGGACAGCGTGAAGCGCATGCTCGCCTATTCGAGCGTGGCGCAGATCGGGTACATGGTCCTCGGCCTCAGCCTGGTGACGGTCGACGGGCTTACGGCCTCGATGATCCACCTGTTCAACCACGCGGTCATGAAAGGCGCGTTGTTCCTCGCGGTCGGCTGCATCGCCTACCGGCAGGCCTCGTTTCGGATCGAGGACTTCGCCGGCATGGGGAGGCGCATGCCGTGGACCATGGCGGCGTTCGCCGCCGGCGGGCTCAGCCTGATCGGCATCCCGCTCACCGCGGGCTTCATCTCGAAGTGGTACCTGATCCTCGCCGCGCTCGCCGCCGACGAGCCGCTGGTCGCGGCGCTGATCGTGATCAGCTCGCTGCTCGCGGTGATCTACATATGGCGGGTGGTGGAGGCCGCCTATTTCCGCGACCCGCCGCCGGACGCCCCGACGGGCGAGGCGCCGCTTTCCCTTCTGCTCCCGACCTGGGTGTTGATCGCGCTCAACGTCTATTTCGGGATCGAGACCTCGCTGCCAGTCGGCGTCGCCGAACACGCCGCACGCGCCCTGATGGGGGCGGGACCGTGAGCGTCGAACTCGCCATGGCGGTGGCGCTTGCCGGCCCGCTCGCGGGCGCGGCGCTGATCGCGCTGTTCGGACGACGGCCCAACCTCCGCGACGGTGCGATGATCGCGGCATCGGTCGTCACCTTCCTCGCGGTCTACCGCATCCTGCCGGCGGTCGACGCGGGCGGGCGGCCCGAGCTCTTCCTGTTCGATTTCGTGCCCGGGCTCGGCATCCGCTTCGTCATCGAGCCGCTCGGCATGCTGTTCGCGCTGGTCGCCTCGTTCCTCTGGATCGTCACGTCATTCTACGCCATCGGCTACATGCGGGGGCATCACGAGGAGAACCAGACGCGGTTCTATATCTGCTTCGCGATCGCTATCTCGGCGGCGCTCGGCGTCGCGATGTCGGGCAACATGCTGACGCTCTTCATCGCCTACGAGGTGCTGACGCTCTCGACCTACCCGCTGGTCACCCATCACCAGTCGCCGGAATCGATGCGCGCGGGACGGACCTATCTCGGCATCCTGCTCTCGACCTCTATCGGTCTCCAGCTGGTGGGCATCGTCTGGACATACGGCGCGGCGGGTACGCTCGACTTCACGCCGGGCGGCATCCTCGCCGGCAAGGTGGAGGGCTGGGCGCTGATCGTGCTCCTGTTCCTCTACATGTACGGGATCGGCAAGGCGGCGCTGATGCCGATCCACCGCTGGCTGCCGGCGGCGATGGTGGCACCGACGCCGGTGAGCGCGCTGCTGCACGCGGTCGCGGTCGTCAAGGCGGGCGTGTTCACGGTGCTCAAGGTCACGATCTACATCTTCGGCGTCGACTATCTCAGCGAGACCGGGGCGAGCACCTGGCTGATGTATGTCGCGGGCGCGACCATCGTCATCGCCTCCGTGGTGGCGCTGACCAAGGACAACCTCAAGGCCCGGCTCGCCTACTCGACGGTGAGCCAGTTGAGCTACGTCGTCCTCGGCGCGGCGCTGGCCACGACATGGAGCGTGGTGGGCGGGGCGATGCACATCGCGATGCACGCCTTCGGCAAGATCACGCTGTTCTTTTGCGCGGGCGCGATCATGGTGGCGGCGCACAAGACCGAGATCAGCGACATGGGCGGGCTCGGACGACGCATGCCGCTCACCTTCGCCGCCTTCGCCATCGGAGCGCTCAGCGTCACCGGGCTGCCGCCGCTCGGCGGCGCCTGGAGCAAGTGGTATCTGGGCCTGGGCGCGGCGGACGCCGAGCAGCTGATCTTCGTCGCCGTGCTGATGATCTCGTCGCTCCTCAACGTCGCCTATCTGATCCCCGTCGCCGCGCGCGCCTTCATTTCGGAGAAGCGCGAGGGCGATCCCATTCCGCAACCGGTGGGCGCCGCCGTCGCGCACGATGAACACGGAGACGAGGGCGGCATCCGCGAGGCTCCGATGTTCTGCGTCGTGCCGCTCTGCCTGACCGCGATCGGCTGCCTGGCGCTGTTCTTCGCGGCCGACGATATCGCCGCCTTCCTCGCCCCCATCGCGCAACGCTGAGACCGAGATGGCTGAGTCAGACCACCCCCGGCCCCCAGGCGAGAAAGAATACTGGCTCGACCGCTCGGCGAACGTCACCAAGGTGTTCTGGGCCGTGGTCGTTGTCTCCGGCGTGCTGGCGCTGCTTGATTTCTTCTATCACAAGCATGCGGAGCTCGGCTTCGACGGGTCGTTCGGGTTCCACGGCTGGTACGGCTTCGTCTGCTGCGTCTTCCTGGTGCTAGCGGCCAAGGAGCTGAGGAAGCTCCTGAAGCGGGACGAGGACTACTATGATCGCTAGCCTGCCGCCCGGCCTGCTGCTGATCGTGGCCGCGCTCGCGGTCCCCTTCCTGCCGGATGTCCTGCGCCGCGCGTGGACGGTGGTCGTTCCGGCGGCGGGGCTCTGGGCGCTGATCGTCCTCGAGCCCGGCACCTACCTCGTCTTTACCTGGTTCGGCGCGGAATTCGTGCCGGTCCGCGTCGACAAGCTGAGCCTGATCTTCGGCTACATCTTCCATATCGCCGCCATCATCAGCGCGATCTATGCGCTCCACGTCCGCGACACCGTCCAGCACGTCGCGGGCATGATGTACGCCGGCAGCGGCATCGGCGCGGTGTTCGCGGGCGACCTGGTGACGCTGTTCGTCTACTGGGAGGCGATGGCGATCACGTCGGTCTTCCTGATCTGGGCGCGCGGCGGCGAGACCGCCTACCGGTCCGGAATGCGCTACCTGATCGTCCAGATCGCCTCGGGCGTGCTGCTGCTGTCGGGCGCGATCCTGCAGGCCGAGCAGACCGGCTCGATCACCTTCGACAAGATGGCGCTCGGCAACCTGGCGACCTGGCTGATCCTGCTTGCCTTCGGCATCAAGTGCGCCTTCCCGTTCCTGCACAACTGGCTACAGGACGCCTATCCCGAGGCGACCGTCACCGGCACGGTGTTCCTGAGCGCGTTCACCACCAAGGCCGCCGTCTACGCACTCGCCCGCGGCTTCCCCGGGACCGAGATGCTGATCTACGTGGGCGCGGCGATGACGGCGTTCCCGATCTTCTACGCGGTAATCGAGAACGACCTCCGCCGGGTGCTCGCCTACAGCCTCAACAACCAGCTCGGTTTCATGGTGGTCGGCGTCGGCATCGGGACGCCGATGGCGCTCAACGGCGCGGCGGGGCACGCCTTCGCGCACATCCTTTACAAGGCGCTGCTCTTCATGTCGATGGGGGCGGTCCTCTACCGGGTCGGCACGATCAAGGGCTCGGAGCTCGGCGGGCTCTACAAATCGATGCCGTTCACCACCGTGTTCTGCATCGTCGGCGCGGCCTCGATCTCCGCCTTCCCGCTGTTCTCGGGTTTCATCGCCAAGGCGCTGACCCTGTCGGCGGTCGCCTATGAGGGCTATGTCGTCGTCTGGCTGATCCTGATGTTCGCCTCGGCCGGCGTGTTCCACCACTCCGGCATCAAGATCCCCTATTTCGCCTTCTTCGCTCACGATTCCGGCAGGCGCTGCAAGGAGGCCCCGATCAACATGCTGGTCGCAATGGGAATCGCGGCGTTCCTCTGCATCGCGCTCGGGGTCTGGTCACCGGCGCTCTATTCGATCCTGCCCTACGATGTGGACTACGAGCCCTATACGCCGACCCATGTGATCGGCCAGCTCCAGCTGCTGATGTTTTCGGCGCTCGCCTTCGCGGTGCTGATCCGCTACCGGATCTATCCGCCGGAGCTCAAGTCGACCAACCTCGATTTCGACTGGCTGTACCGCAAGGGCATCCCCGCCCTGATCGGCGCTGTCTGGCCCGGATTGTGGGCGGCATGGCAAAGTTTCCTCGGGGCGCTGCAAGGCGGGCTGCGGGCGGGTATCGGTGCGGTCATCCGTCTCACCGGACCCGAGGGCACGCTGGCCCGGACATGGCCGCTCGGCTCGACGACGCTCTGGGTCGCGGTCCTGCTCGGCGGCTTCCTGTTGATTTACTACCTGTAGGCGGCCCTTCGAACCGGGTCACGATCCCGCGGTCGAGGCGTTGCGTTCACGGTCGATAAGGAACTTGGTCAAGAGGTCGACCGCTCCTTCCATCCGCGCCATGCGCTCCCGCAGGTCGGCGATATCGCGTCTCATGCTGTGCAGGCTCGGGAGAATAACGAGCGCCAAGGGTTGCCCCGACACCCAGCATGGTGATGATTTCGGCGCTCATGCAAGGCTTCCGTGATTGCTCGAACAACTTAGCATATGAGCACCGATTTTTAATTGATTTTTATAATCTGTGAACACGCATGAATTGCAGAACCGTTTCCCGCCGACGACTCCGGTCTATATCCGGAAGAGAGCGGGTTTCCGGCGTCTCGGTTCGCTGCGTTTGACTCGGGGGTGGGGGCGTTTACTTCTCCACGGGGCGGGAGTTGGGACGTTTCACCATGAAGGCATTCTGGCGTACGCCGCTATTCGTGCTTTGCGGGACCGTCGCTATTCTCCTAATCGCCAACGGCTCGCGGCAGAATTTCGGGCTTTTCCTGGTGCCGATCAGCGGCGATCTCGGCTGGGGCCGGGCCGAGTTTTCGTTCGCCATCGCGATCCAGAACATCGTCATGGGCCTCACCGCGCCGTTCGTCGCGGCGATCGGCGACAAGTGGGGGCCGATCCGGGTGATGGCGGCCTCGGCAGCGTTTTACGCCTTCGGCGTCTACATGATCTCGATCTCGGGCACGCCGGAAATGATGACCGTCAGCGCGGGCCTTCTGGTCGGGATCGGCGCGTCGGGCATCGGCTTCACCCTCCCGCTCGCTTTGGTCGGGCGTGTGGCCCAGGACCACCAGCGGAGCCTGTGGCTCGGCGTGGTCACCGCCGGCGGCTCGGTCGGGCAGTTCGTGTTCGCGCCGGTGAGCCAGGGACTGATCTCCGGGCTCGGCTGGTCGGATGCCATTGTCGTCGTCTCGATCGTCATCGCTCTCACGGTGCCGTTGAGCCTTGCGCTCGGTCCCGGATCGGCCAAGGCGCTGTCGGCCCCGGCGCCGCAAAGCCTGGGCGCCGCGTTGACCGAGGCGGGCAGCCATCGCGGCTACTGGCTGCTGGTGACGGGATTCTTCGTCTGCGGCTTTCAGGTGCAGTTCATCGGCACCCATCTGCCCGGTTTCATCACCGATTCCGGCCAGGACGCGGAACTCGCCGCATGGGCGCTCGCCTTCATCGGACTGTTCAACCTGATCGGAACGCTGGCCGCGGGCTGGCTCGGCGGGCAATACCGCAAGAAATACCTGCTGAGCATGCTCTACCTGCTCCGCGCCGCCCTCTTCTTCGCGTTCATCCAGCTTCCGATCACGGAGACGTCCGTGCTGGTCTTCGCCGCGGTCATGGGCCTGCTCTGGCTCTCGACGGTGCCGCTGACCAGCGGGATCGTCGCCCAGATCTTCGGCCCGCGATACATGGGGACGCTGTTCTCCATCGTCTTCCTCTCGCACCAGCTCGGCAGCTTCTGCGGGGTGTGGCTCGGCGGCATGTTCTACGACCGCACCGGGAGCTACGACGCGGCATGGTGGCTCGCGATCGCGCTCGGCATCGCGGCGGCGCTGATCCACTGGCCGATCGACGACAAACCGGTTGAAAGGATGGCCCCCGAACCGGCCGGGTGACCGCGCTTGCCGGGTCCGGGGCGACGGACTAGGTTGCGCTGCGAGAAGGCCGGAACAGGCGTTGGAGGCAGCTATGGAGATGACCGGCGAGCGGCGGATTCCCGCGTCGCGGCAGGCGGTTTGGGACGCGCTCAACGATCCCGAGATCCTCAAGCAGTGCATCGCGGGCTGCGAGTCGCTGGACAAGACCTCCGATACCGAGTTCTCGGCCCGCGTGACCTCCAGGGTGGGCCCCGTCACCGCCAAGTTCACCGGCAAGGTCGAGCTCGCCGATATCGATCCCCCCAACGGCTACACCATCAGCGGCGAGGGTCAGGGCGGCGTCGCGGGTTTCGCCAAGGGCGGCGCCAAGGTGCAGCTCGCCGAGGACGGCGACGGCACGCTGCTGACCTACGAAGCCAACGGAACCGTCGGCGGCAAGCTCGCCCAGATCGGCTCCCGGCTGATCGATTCCACCGCGCGCAAGATGGCCGACGATTTCTTCGACAAGTTCGCCGAGGCGGTCGGCGGATCGGAGCCCGAGGAGGCCGTCGAGGAGCCCGCCGAGGCGCCGCCGGCGCCGCCCAAATCGGAAGGGTTGAGCCCAGCCGTATGGATCGGGGGGCTGGTCGCCATCGCCGTCATCGTCCTCGTCATCGTGCTGAGCTGACGCCCCGCGACAAGCCGCCGCGAGCCGTCCGCGCGTCTTGACCCTTCCGGGATCGGACGGGATACTGCGCCGCGATAGAACAGGGAGGGGAGAGCCTCCCGGATATCGACCGTTCGGCGTTATCGCCGCGCGACAGTAGTCGGCGGTCGGCGTTGCCGACTCAAGGAGGGTCACACATGACATCCACCGTTTCCATGACGGTCAACGGGAAACAGGTTTCGGCGGAGTGCGAAGGCCGAACGCTTCTCGTGCAATATCTTCGCGAGAAGCTCGCTCTTACCGGAACCCATGTAGGCTGCGACACCAGCCAGTGCGGTGCCTGCGTGGTCCATGTCGACGGCATTTCGGTGAAGTCGTGCACGATGCTCGCGCACCAGGCCGAGGGCTGCGACGTGGTCACCATCGAGGGGCTCGCCGACGGCGACACGCTGCATCCGATGCAGGAAGCGTTCCGCGAGAACCATGCCCTGCAATGCGGGTTCTGCACGCCGGGGATGGTCATGAGCGCCATCGACATGGTCAACCGGCACGACACGCTGGACGAGAAGACCGTGCGCCATCAGCTGGAAGGCAATCTGTGCCGCTGCACGGGCTATCACAACATCGTCAAGGCGATCCTGGCCGCGCATCCGGTCATGAAGGGAACCGCCTGAGACAATTGACCCGGGAGGCAGGACATGCCTGAGGGAGGAATTGGCGCTTCCGTCAAGCGCAAGGAAGATTTCCGCTTTCTGACCGGCCGCGGCAGCTACACCGACGACGAGGTGCGGGCCGGACAGCTCTACGCGCACATGCTGCGCTCCCCCCACGGCCACGCGGCTCTGGGGTCGGTCGACACGTCGAAGGCCGAGGCCGCGCCCGGCGTGGTCTGCGTGCTCACCGGCCCGGACGCCGATGCGGACGGGATCGGGGGCCTGCCCTGCGGCTGGGGTATCACGTCGAAGGACGGCACCCCGATGGTCGAGCCCAAATGGCCGGTCATCGCCCAGGGCAAGGTGCGCTATGTCGGCGAGATCGTGGCCGCGGTGATCGCCGAAACGGCGGACCAGGCGGCCGACGCGGCCGAGCTCATCGAGATCGACTACCGGACCCTGGATGCGGCGGCGGTGACCGAGACCGCCCATCTGGACGGCGCAGCGCAGATCCACGACGAAGCGCCCGGCAATCTCTGCTTCGACTGGGATTTCCCCGGCGAGGAGGCGGCCGAGGCGGTTGACGCGGCTTTCGAGGCGGCAGCGCACACCGCGCGGCTGGAACTCGTCAACCAGCGCATCATCCCGCATTCCATGGAGCCGCGCGCGGCGGTGGCCGAGTACGACAAGGGCGAGGAAAAGCTCACCCTCTACTGCACCGCCCAGGCGGCGCACGCGATGCGCCTGCTGCTCGGCGCCTTCGTGCTCAACCAGCCCGAGCACAAGTTCCGGGTGGTCGCGCCGGATGTCGGGGGCGGATTCGGGTCCAAGGTCGCGCCCTATGCCGAGTACGCGATCATCTGCTGGGCGTCGCGGAAGCTGGAGCGGCCGGTACGCTGGCTGGGACAGCGGGCGGAGTGCTTCGTGACCGACGCGCACGGCCGCGACCACGTGACCGAGGTCGAGCTCGCGCTCGACGCCGACGGCGGGTTCACCGGCCTCCGGGTCAACACGATCGCCAATATGGGAGCCTATCTCTCGGCCTTCGCGCCGCTGATCCCGACCTTCCTTTACGCGACGCTTTTCGCCGGCCAGTACACCACTCCGGCGATCTCGTGCAACGTCAAGGCGGTGTTTACCAACACCTCCCCGGTCGATGCACTGCGCGGCGCAGGTCGGCCGGAGGCCACCTATCTCCTCGAGAGGGTGATCGACGAGGCGGCGCAGGCGACCGGGATCGACCCGGTGGAGATCAGAAAGCGCAACTTCATCGCCGACGACGCCTTCCCCTACCAGACGCCGGTGGCCCTGCTCTACGATTCGGGCTCCTACGAGCGCGCGCTCGATATCGCGCTGGAGAAGTCGGACTGGAGTGGGTTCGCCGCGCGCAGGAGCGCGTCGGAAGCCAACGGAAAGCTGCGCGGGATCGGCATCGCCTCGCCGATCGAGGCGACCGGGGCGGCGCCGTCCGCCATCGCGGGCCAGCTCGGGGCGCGGGCCGGTCTCTACGAGTCGGCCCAGGTCCGTTTCAATGCGACGGGCACCGTCACCGTGTTCGCCGGCACCCATAACCACGGCCAGGGGCACGAGACCACCTTCGCCCAGCTCGTCACCGACAAGCTCGGCGTGCCGCTCGAGAACGTCGAGGTCGTCGAGGGCGATACCGACCGGGCGGTCATGGGGATGGGAACCTACGGCTCCCGCTCGCTCTCGGTGGGCGGCAGCGCGATCGACCGGGCGATGGACAAGATCATCGAGAAGGGCAAGAAGATCGCTTCCCACCTTCTCGAGGCCTCGGTCGACGATATCGAGTTCGACAGCGGCACGTTCACCGTTTCCGGCACCGACCGGACGATCGGCATCGGCGAGGTGGCGTTCGCGGCCTATGTGCCGCACAACTACCCGCTGGAGGAGCTGGAGCCCGGGCTCGACGAACAGGCGTTTTTCGATCCGGTGAACTTCAACTTCCCCTTCGCGTCCTATGTCTGCGAGGTGGAGGTCGATCCGGAAACCGGCTCGGTCTCGGTGGAACGCTTCACCGCGGTCGACGACGTGGGCACCATCGTCAACCCGATGATCGTCGAGGGGCAGGTCCATGGCGGGCTCGCTCACGGCATCGGGCAGGCGCTGATGGAAGGGGCGGTGTTCGACGAGAACGGGCAGCCGCTGACCGGCTCGCTGATGGACTACACCCTGCCGAGGGCCGATACGGTGCCGAGCTTCGATCTCGACCACACCGAGACGCCCTGCCCGATGAACCCGCTCGGCGCCAAAGGCGTCGGCGAGATCGGGGCGATCGGCGCGCCGCCCGCGGTCGTCAACGCGGTGGTCGACGCGCTCCGGTCGCACGGCGTCAACCACGTCGACATGCCGGTCACGTCGGAGAGCGTGTGGCAGGCCATCCAGTCGGCCAACGCGTCCTAGGAGGAATAGAGCATGTACGATTTCACCTACCGCAAGGCATCGTCGGTCGAGGATGCCGTCAGCGCCGTCACGGGCGCGGACGACGGCCGCTTCCTCGCGGGCGGGATGACGATCATCCCCACCATCAAGCAGCGCCTCGCCAACCCGTCCGACCTGGTCGACCTCGCGGGTGTCGACGGCCTCGCCGGGATCTCCGTGTCCGGCGGCACGGTGGAGATCGGCGGCATGGCCCGCCACGCCGAGGTCAACGCGTCGAGCGAGGTCGCGGCCGCCATTCCGGCGCTCGCCAGGCTCGCCGGCGGTATCGGCGATCCGCAGGTGCGCAACCGCGGTACCATCGGCGGCTCGATCGCCAACAACGACCCGGCGGCGGATTATCCGGCGGCGGTGGTCGGGCTCGGCGCCACGGTCCGCACCAACCGGCGCGAAATCGCGGGCGACGACTTCTTCACCGGCATGTTCGAGACCGCGCTGGAACCCGGCGAGCTGGTTACCGGCGTGAGTTTCCCGGTGCCGTCCAAGGCCGCCTACATGAAGTTCCCCAACCCGGCATCGCGTTATGCCATCGTCGGCGTGTTCGTCGCCGCGACGTCGGGCGGGCCGAGGGTCGCGGTTACCGGCGCCGGCGCCTGCGTCTTCCGGGTGGCGGAGATGGAACAGGCGCTCGCCGGGAATTTCGCGCCGGAGGCCGTGGCCGACATCAAGATCGGCGACGGCGACCTCAACAGCGACATCCACGCGAGCGCGGAGTACCGGGCCCATCTGGTAACGGTGATGGCCAAGCGCGCCGTCGCCCAGGCCAACGGCTGAGCGCGGCGGGCGGGCGCGACAGAGCCCGCACGGATTCCGAGGGAGGTCGACGCCAGCGTCGGCCTCCCGGCATTTTCGCAACATCGCAGCGAATGGAGATTTGGCGGTGACGCCGTTCGATCCAGCCCGGACCAACCGCCCGAGCGCGCCGATGAAGTCATCCCTTCCAGAGTCCGTCGATGCCGTCCTCCGGATGCTGGCCGAAGGCCGGTATGTCGCGGACCGGTCGCTGGCGACGGCGCTGTTCCTGGCGCTCAGGCTGGAACGTCCGCTGTTTCTCGAAGGCGAAGCAGGCGTGGGCAAGACCGAGATCGGCAAGGTCCTGTCGGAGGCGCTGGGGCGGCGGCTGATCCGCCTGCAATGTTACGAAGGGCTGGACGTTTCCTCGGCGGTCTATGAGTGGAACTACAGCCTCCAGATGATCGACATCCGGATCGCCGAGGCAACGGGCGAGACCGACCGCGAGCGCATCGAGAAGGGCATCTTCTCGGAGCGGTTCCTGATCAAGCGCCCGCTCCTGCAGGCCCTCGAAGCGGACGTGTCGGGCCTGCCGCCGGTGCTGCTGATCGACGAGCTCGACCGCACCGACGAGCCGTTCGAGGCGTTCCTGCTCGAGCTGCTGTCCGATTTCCAGACGACCATCCCCGAGATCGGGACCGTCAGCGCATCGACGCCGCCGATCGTCGTCATCACGTCGAACCGGACGCGCGAGATCCACGACGCGATCAAACGTCGGTGCTTCTATTTCTGGGTCGACTACCCCGATGCCGCGCGCGAACTCGAAATCCTCAAGGTCAAGGTGCCGGGTGCGGGCGAGGAGCTGTCGCGCCAGGTAGTCGCGTTCGTCCAGGAGCTGCGCAACAAGGACCTGTTCAAGCTGCCCGGGGTTGCCGAGACCATCGACTGGACCAACGCGCTGATCCAGCTCGACAAGATCGATCTCGACCCCGAAACCGTCAATTCGACGCTCGGCGTCCTGCTCAAGTACCAGGACGACATCGAGAAGATGCGGGGCAGCGAGGCGGCCCGGATCCTGGACGAGGTCAAGAGCCAGCTCGCGCAAATCCAGCCATGAGCCCGGCCGACAGCAGGCCCGGCCCTTTCGCGCTGCTCGACGGCCTGGAGGGCAGCCGGCTGGCGGCCAACGTGATGCATTTCGGCCGTATCCTGCGCTCGGCCGGCCTTCCCGTCGGCACGGGGAAGGTCCTCGACGCGGTGGGCGCGGTGCGGGAAGTCGGGGTCACCAACCGGTCGGATTTCTATTGGGCGCTGCACGCGGTCTTCGTCAACCGGCGCGACCAGCACGACCTGTTCGACCAGGCGTTTCACATCTTCTGGCGCGATCCGAAGATCCTGGAACGCATGATGGGCATCGTCATGCCGGAGGCCGAGGTCGCGGCGCCCCCGCCGGAACCGCCGAGCCGCCGGCTGCTCGAAGCGCTCAACCCGAACGACGAGTCCGATACGGAGGAGGAAGAGGAACGGGACCGGGAAATAGAGCTCGACGCGGCGATGACCGCATCGGCCAACGAGCTCCTGCAGGAGATGGATTTCGAGGACATGAGCGCGGACGAGATCGCCCGCGCCAAGGCGGCGATCGCGCGCATGCGCCTGCCGATCGCGGAAATCCCGACCAGGCGGTTCCGCCCCGACAAGCGCCGGATACGGGTGGACATGCGCTCGACGCTGCGCGCAGCGCTGCGGTCCGGCGGCGCGACGATCCCGCTCAAGTGGCGAAAGCGGGCGACGCGCCTGCCGCCGCTCGTGATCGTCTGCGACATCTCCGGCTCGATGAGCCGCTATACCCGCATGTTCCTCCACTTCATGCACACGCTGACCAACGACCGCGACCGGGTGCACACTTTCCTGTTCGGAACCAGGCTTACCAACGTCACGCGGCATCTGCGCCAGCGCGACATCGACATCGCGCTGACCCGGGTGGCGGAATCCGTCGAGGATTGGTCAGGCGGCACGCGGATCGGGGAGTCGCTCAAGGAATTCAATCACTACTGGTCGCGGCGGGTGCTCGGACAGGGCGCGGTGGTGCTGCTGATCAGCGACGGGCTCGACCGCGACGCCGGGCGCGGCCTCCACGGCGAGATCGAGCGGCTGCACAAATCCTGCCGCCGGCTGATCTGGCTCAACCCCCTGCTTCGTTTCGAGGGGTTCGAGCCGCGTTCGCAGGGAATCAGGTCGCTGCTTCCGTTTGTTGACGAGTTCCGCCCCGTGCACAATCTCCTGAGCCTGGAAGAGTTGATCGAAGCGCTGGGCCGGCCCTCGGTGCGGCGCAGGGAAGGGATGGACAAATGGCTGCAGATGCTGGCGTGACCGCGATTTCGAAGGACGACGACGTGCTCAACGAGGCCCGCGCCTGGCGCGAGGACGGCCGCGACGTGGCCATCGCCACCGTCATCAGGACGTGGGGTTCCTCGCCGCGACCGGTCGGCAGCCACCTTGCCATCGATTCCGGCCAGAACTTCGTGGGCTCGGTCTCGGGCGGCTGTATCGAGGGCGCGGTGATCCACGAAGCCCAGGAAGTGATCGAGACCGGCAAGCCGAAGGTCCTCGAATACGGCGTGACCAACGAGCTCGCCTGGGAGGTCGGCCTCGCCTGCGGCGGTCAGGTCCATGTCTATGTGGAGAAACTCGACTAGATGAAGACGGAGACATTGCAACGCGTCCTCGCCGGCCGCGAGGCGAAACGACAGTTCGCGCTGGTCACCCATCTGGAAAGCGGAGGCCAGTCCATCCTCTATCTCGACGGCGCGGACGAGGGCGAGATCGAGGTCGATACCGGGCTGCGCCAGGCGGTGGACGACGCCATTCGCGACGACAGGTCGGGCACCGTCGTGGGCTCGGACGGAGACATGTTCGTCGAGGTGTTCAACCCGCCGCTCCGGCTGCTCATCGTGGGCGCGGTTCATATCGCCCAGCCGCTCGCGAGAATGGCGTCGGTGGCAGGCTATGACGTGACGGTGATCGACCCGCGCGGCTCGTTCGCGACCGACGACCGGTTCCCGGGCGTCACCCTGGTCAACGAATGGCCCGACGAAGCGATGCCGCCGCTCGATCCCGACCGGCGCACCGCGGTGGTGACGCTCACCCACGACCCGAAGATCGACGATCCGGCGCTCGCCGCCGTGCTGCGTTCGGACGCCTTCTATATCGGTGCGCTGGGGAGCCGGAAGACCCATGCCGCACGCGTCGGACGGCTTACGGAGTCGGGGTTCGCACCGGACGAGATCGGACGCATCCACGGCCCCGTCGGGCTCTCGCTGGGTGCCGTTTCTCCGGCCGAGATCGCGGTCTCCATTCTCGCCCAGGTGACCCAGAGGCTGCACGACAAGGAGCGCGTCGCCGCGTGAAGTTCGGCCCGACGCCCCTCGCGCTGGCCGAAGGCGCGCTGCTCGCGCACGCGACGACGCTGGCCGACCGCACCCTGAAGAAAGGGCACCGGCTAACCGGCGACGATATTTTGGCGCTCGGCCGGGCGGGGCTCGAGGAAGTCGTTACCGCCCGGCTGGAAGCCGGCGACGTCGGCGAGGACGAGGCGGCGCTCAGGCTGGCCGAGGCCTTTCGCGGGGACGGGCTCACGGTCGACAACGCCTTCACCGGGCGGGCCAATCTGCGCGCGGCCGCGGCCGGCCTGGCGGTCGTGGATGTCGAGCGCGTCCATGCAATCAACGCCGTCGACGAAGCCGTCACGATCGCGACGGTCGCACCTTGGCGGATGGTGCCTGCCCGCGCCGTTGCCGCCGTCGTCAAGATCATCCCCTTCGCGCTGGAGGAGACGGTTCTCGATGCCGTGGCGGCGTTGGCCAGGGCGCCGGAGCCGCCGGTTCGGATCGCGCCCTTCTCGGCGCGGCGTTTCGGGCTGATCCAGACCGTGCTGGGGGGCCGGAAGGAGTCTCTTTTCGAAAAGACCCTCGCGGTTACGCGCAAACGCGTGGAACCGCTGGGCTGCACACTCGACCGGTCGGAGCGGGTCGTCCATGACGAGGGCGCGGTGGCGGACTGCCTCGAATCGTTCCGGAAAGACGGCATCGACGTCGCCCTGATCCTCGGCGCGTCCGCCATCGTCGACCGGCGGGACGTGGCTCCGTCGGCGCTGATCCGCGCGGGCGGGACGATCGTGCGGCTCGGCATGCCGGTGGACCCCGGACATCTGACGCTCGTCGGCCGGCTTGGAGAGATGCACGTGCTGGGACTGCCGGGCTCGGCGCGATCGCCCCGGACGCACGGCTTCGACCGCGTGCTGCAGCGTATTGTCGCCGGGGTGGAGGTATCGAGCGCCGATATCGCGAGCCTGGGAGCAGGCGGGCTGCTCAAGGAAACGGCGAGCCGGCCGGTGCCGCACGACAGCCGGGGCGCCGAAACCGGAGAAAACGGCGTCGCAGGCATCGTCCTGGCCGCCGGCCGATCGCGCCGCATGGGCAAGGTCAACAAGCTGCTGGCGGAGATAGAGGGCGTCCCGATGGTGGTCCGCGCGGTCGACGCGGTTCTCGCCTCGGGCGCGGACCCGGTGCTGGTGGTGACGGGGTACGAGGAAGAAAAAATCCGCGCGGTGCTTGCCGCCAGGCCCGTGCGGTTCGTCCACAATCCGAACTATGCCGCCGGTATGTCCGGTTCCCTCAGGGCAGCGCTCGAGGCCGTCCCCGACGAGGTTGCGGGCGCGCTGATCTGCCTCGGCGACATGCCGCACGTCACCGCCGAGCACACGGCGCGGCTTGTCGAGGCCTTCGAAGACGGGGACGAACCCGCCATCTGCGTCGCGACCCATGACGGCAAACGTGGCAACCCCTCGCTCTGGCACCGGGATTTCTTTGCGGAAATGCGCGCGATCAAGGGCGACGCCGGCGCGCGCGACCTGATCGGGAAGCACCCGGAGTCCGTGGTGGAGGTGGAGATGGCCGACCCGGGCGTCCTGCGCGATGTCGATACGCCGGAGGCACTTGCGGAAGCTCGGGAAGCCTCGCCAAGGTAGCGCTACTTCGCGGTCGCCTCCTTGAGGTAGGCGATCAGGTCCGTGCGGTCCTTCTCCTTCTTCAGCCCCTTGAAGACCATGCGTGTCTTGGCCTTTTTCTTGCCGATGAAGGAGCCGACGAACGGCTTGGGGTTCTTGAGATAGGTGAACAGGGTCGTCTCGTTCCACACGAGACCCTTGGCGCCTGCCGCCTTCATGTCCTTCGAGTACTTGAACTTGGCGAGCGTTCCCGCGGTGCGGCCGAAGAGACCGTTGAGGTTGGGACCCACGCCCTTTTTGCCCGCGACTACCTTGTGGCAGGCCTTGCATTTGGCAAAGACCTTCTTGCCCTTCTTGACGTCGCCGGCGGCGTGGGCGGGCGCCGCGGTCACGACCGCGTGGACCGCGAACACGCCGACCGAAAGGACAAGTACGACCGTCAGGCCGCGCAGAATCCTGGACACGTTCTTTCGCCTCCGAAAGGGTAAAGCGGTATTTATATTACCTATTTATCAGAGATTCGGGATGGGACAAGCGCAAGATCAGTTTACCGCCGCGCCGGCCGCGGTTTCCAGATAGGACGCCGGCAGTTCGCGGAAATCGCTCATCAGCGAGCCGAATCCCTCGATCGCGTCGTCATAGCCGTTCGCCCGCATCGCGTACCAATATGTTGCGGTGTTGATGGCGAGCACCGGCTTCCCGAGCCATTTCTCGGCTTCCCCGGCGAGCCTCGCCATGGCGAGGTTGGTGCCGCACTGCACCAGCGCCTCGACATCGTGCCCGTCGAGCTCGACCAGGGCCTCGCGCAGCTCGTCCTCGGTCACCTGGGCGATCATCGCCGGGCTCTCGCATTTGAGGCCCTTGATGGCGACGACCTCGAAGCCGCAATCCTCGAAGAACTTCTTCACGTTCTTGTCGCCGACCGGCCAGTAGGGGGTGAGCACCCCGATCCGCCTGATGTCGCCGTAGCACCGCAGCGCCGCCTGGCAGGCATCCGAGCCCATCGCGACGCCGAGGCCGGAGAGCTTCTTGACCTGCTCGCGGAGCTCGATGCTCTTGGCAAGCCCGTCCCAGAACGTCTCGGCCGACATGCCCATGACGATGTAGTCGGGGTTGCAGGTCATCACCCGCAGGATCGCGTTGTCGAACTCGCGGCGGATATTGTCCATCAGCCGGTTGAAATCCTCGTCCGAGTGAACCGGCTCGTCGGGGATCCAGATGCGCACGTGATGGTTGGTCACGCCGGGCGGGCGCATGTCGTCGAACTCGGGCTGAACCGAGGTATTGGTCGACGGCGCGATGACGCCCCAATTGGCGCGCCAGCCGATGGAATCGGTCATCCTGTTTCCTCTCGATCCGGTCCTATTCCGCCGCGTCCGCCGTTCTGGCCTGTTCGGGAGCAAGCTCCTCGAGCGCCTTCTGGACTTCGGCGAGCGGCATGACGTCGGCGTATTTCTGGTCCATGTCGAACAGGTTCGCCTCGTGCGGACCCTGGGCGCGGTCGCCCGAGCATTCGGCCGGAACGATGGGCCGGAACCCGTAGCCCATCGCGTCGACCACCGTCGCGCGCACGCAGCCGCTGGTCGTGCAGCCGGTGACGATGGCGGTGTCGACGCCGCGCTTCGCGAGCCAGTTGGCAAGGTCGGTCGAGAAGAAGCCCGACGGGTAAAGTTTGCTGATCACCCGTTCGCCCGGGCGCGGCGCGAGCTGGTCGACGATCGCGGTCGCGTGCGTGTTTGGAACGAGCTTGCTCAGCCCCGGCGACTTCATGTTGAAGATGCCGTCCTCGCTGCGGTCGGTCGCGTATGCGTGGGAAGTAAACGCGACCGGCAGGTCGAGATGGCGTGCGAGCCCGAGCAGATCCTCGGTATGGTCGATCGCCGACTGGATGCTGCCGCCGCCGAACATGTCGGGGTCGTTGAAGGCGTTGATGAAGTCGATGACGACCAGCGCCGGCTTCTCGCCAAACCCGATGCGGTTGCCGAAACCCTGCTTTTCGTAGATGTCGAGGTCGTCCGACACGATATCCTCCCAGCCGCCATGAGGCGGCCAGAGATTAGCCGCGGCTCTTGTGACCGGCAAGGCGCGGACAGCGCTCAAGACGGAATCGTCCGCCCGACCGCCGGGTAGACTGCCCCCAGCGTCAATCCGCGCAATGCCATGAAGGCAGCGAAGGCGAACCACAGCCCGTGATTGCTCCAGAGCGGGATCAGCACCACGCAGAGGGCGAGGTAGACCGCCACAGAGACGATCATCATGTTGCGCATCTGTCGGCCCAGCGTCGCGCCGAGGAAAATCCCGTCGAACTGGAACGCGGCCACGGACAGGGCAGGCATCGCGATGCACCAGGGGAGGTATTCGGCGGACGCCGCGCGCACCTCGTCGATGCCGGTCAGAAGCGCGACGATACCTTCTCCCGCGGCGGCGTAGACCAGTACGAAAAGGGCAGCCGTGACGACGGCCCAAAGCGAGGATACCCGGATCGCCGCCCTGAGCTCGGCGCGGTCGGCGGCCCCCACCGCCCGGCCCACCATCGCCTGGGCGGCATGCGCGAAACCGTCGAGCCCGTGCGCCATGAAGATCTGGAAGTTCATCAGCACCGCGTTCGCGGCGAGGAGGACATCGCCCATCCTGGCGCCCTGAGCGGTGAAATACGCAAAGGCGAAGACCAGGCAGACGGTGCGAACGAAGATGTCGGCGTTGAGGCCGAGCGTCATACGCATCCGGCGGCGCGACCACACCCGGTCCCAGTCGAGGCGACCCGCGATCCGGCGCAACGCCCGCCGCATCAGCCAGAGCGCCAGGGCGAGCCCGGAAAACTCGGCGATCACGGTCGCCAGCGCGACCCCGAACACGCCCCATCCGAACCCGACCACGAAGAGGATGTCGAGCACGATGTTGAGGCCGTTCATCCAGAGCTGGACATAGAGCGTCGCCCGGGTGTTCTGCATGCCGAGAAACCAGCCCAGGATGACGTAGATCGAAAGCGCCGCGGGCGCTCCCCAGATCCGGGTCAGCACATAGGTCCGGGCGGAACCCTCGACATCGGCGCTGGCCTCGACGAGGTCGAAGACGACGGCGACGATCAGTGTCTGGGCGGCGAGGGTGACGAAGGCGATGGCGCCGGCGATCGTCAGCGCGCGAACGACCGCAGCCAGAACCTCGCCGGAGTTTCCCGCGCCGTGGGCCTGCGCGGTCAGCCCGGCGGTCCCCATGCGGAGAAAGCCGAACCCCCAGTAGATGAAGTTGAACACCATGCTGCCGAGCGCCACCGCGCCGAGATGGTGGGGCTCCGGCAAATGTCCCACCACGGCCGTGTCCACGGCACCCAGGAGCGGCACCGAAATGTTGGACAGGATGATGGGAACGGAGAGGCGCCAGACCGCGCGGTGATGCTCCGCCGAGCCCGCGATCATTGCGCCGGCGCCGTCCTCCGCCGTGCCGCCAGCGCGAGCGCGGCGAGGCCGCTGACCGCGGCCAGCACCAGTATCGCGAGGTCGGGCCGGCCCAGATCCATCAGCCCGCCGACCGTGATCGGCCCCAGCGCGAACCCGATGCTGAGCCCCGTCGAGGTGAAGCCGAAGGCGAGGCCGAGGGACTCGGCGGGGGCGGAAGCCCTGACGATCAGATCGCGCGAGGGGCTGGAAACGCCGAGCAGGAAGGCGCTCGCGGCGACCACCGCGAGCCCGGCGAAGAATCCGCCGATCCCCAACGAGAGCAGCGCGAGCACCGCCGCGCCGCCGGCGACCGTCCACATGGCGAGCCGGTCATGCGCGGAGATCCGGTCCGCGAGCACGCCGCCGAACAGCACCGCGGCCGCCATGGCGACCATGAACACGGTGAGCGAGAAATTTCCGCCGGCGAGGTCGGCGCCGAAGAGCTGCATCATCGTGATCGCGAGGAACCCCGCGATACCGCCGATAGTCATCGAGGTAAACAGGAAGAACAGGAAGATCCGGATCATCGGGCCTTCCGTCATCGCCATCAGCCTTGCCCTTACGTCGAAGCGTTCCGCCCGGCGAGATTCGCCGGACGGCACGGAGTCGGTCTCGTCGTCGAAGGCGGCCCTTCGCCACTGAATCAACGCCGCGACCGCGAGTCCCGCGATCCCCGCCCCGATCAAGGCGCCGCGCCAGCCGAATGCCGCCTGCAGGCCGGCAATCGACATCGGCGCGATGGCCCAGCCGACATAGCCGACGAAGCTGTGCAGGCTGACGGTCCGGCCGAGATAGGCAGGGTCCACGCGCCGCGAGAGTATGGACAGGTCGGCCGGATGGAAGACGCTGTTGCCCAGGCCGGCGATCGCCATCAGCACAACGACCTGCCAATAGGCGTCGGCGCCGCCGGCAAGCGCAAAGCTCCCGCCGATAAGGATCAGGCCGAGCACCAGGATCAGGCGTCCTCCATATCGGTCGACCAGCAGGCCGACGGGGATCTGCGCGACGCTTGTGGCGACCGAAAACACGGTCATCAGGGCGCCCAGCGCGACATAGCTGACATCGAATGCCTCGCGCAGCACCGGGAACAGCGGCGCGACCGCCACCGAGCTCAAATGGCTGTAGCAATGGCCCGCGCTGATCAGCGAGACGACGGTGCGCTGGCCGGACAGCGCGCGAGAGGCCGTCGAGCTCATGGCTCGCCGCTCCGGGCGAAGCCTAGTTCGCCTTCTCCGCGTCCTTGGCGACCTGCATGCGGACGATCTTGTCGGGATCGGTGACCGAGCCGCCGCGGCGGTTGTCGCCCCGCTTGAGCTTGTCGACGAATTCCATCCCCTCGGTCACCTTGCCCCAGACCGTGTACTGCCCGTCGAGATGGGGCGCGGGCGCGAACATGATGAAGAACTGGCTGTCGGCGCTGTTCGGGTCCTGAGTGCGGGCCATGGAGGTCACGCCCCGCGCATGGGGCTCGTTCGAGAACTCCGCCGGCAGCTTGTTGCCCGACCCGCCGGTTCCCGTCCCCGTCGGGTCGCCGCCCTGGGCCATGAACCCTTCGATAACACGGTGGAACACCACCCCGTCGTAGAACCCGGCGCGGGTCAACCGCTTGATCTGCTCGACATGCTTGGGCGCTAGATCCGGGCGCATCTCGATGACCACGCGGCCATGTTCAAGGTCCATGTAAAGCGTGTTCTCTGGATCGGCCGAGGCCGCTTCGGTGGTCATGAGCGCTGCTCCCAGGAGGATGGCGATCGCACCCACCAGCCGACTCCGTCTCATGGCGCCTCTCGATCTGGACAGTGGATGGGGAATGGGCCGCACCATAGACGAGCGAGGCCCCCGGTCAAACGCGGAATACCGACTGCACCTCGGCGGGGTAGAGGTCCTCCGGCTCCAGCTTGCGATGGCAGAGACCCTGATCGTAGCAGAACCTCAGGAACGCCTCGATGGTCGGCCGGTTGGGCTCGATCCCGTAAGGCCAGTAATCGCCGCCGGGGAAGATGTCGCCGCCGAGTTCCGGGACCATGTCGTAGATCCACGGCACCGGGATCTGGGAATGGGTGACGCTGGTCAGCCTGGCGACGCTGCGTTTCTTTGCCGCCTCGAAACCGTTCAGCAGGTTCATCGCGATCCAGGGATGCTTCTCGTAGGTGTCGCGGCGGATCGCGACGGTGTGCATGATGGGGTAGACGCCGGTCCGCTTGAAATAGTCCTGCTCCTGCGCGCGGTAGTCGGGGATCAGCCGCTCGATCCGGGTATCGCCGTCGAGGAACGCTCTCGGCGGACGAGCGGAGATCAGCGCATCGATATCCCCCGCGAGGAGCATCTCGGTGAGCGACCGGTCGGGTACCTGGCGGTACCGGATGCCGTCGGGAAGCTTGAGATGGGCGAGCTCGATCCGGCCCGGTTCGTTCACCCCGGCCTGTACCCAGTCGACATCCTGAAGCGGGATTCCGGCATCCTCGGCGAGCCAGCCCCGGGCATAGACCGTGGCGGTCTGAGACCATTCGGGAATGCCAATCCGCTTGCCGGCGAGGTCCGCGACCTCCTTCACCGGCCCGTCGGCGGCGACATACCAGGCCGAATGCCGGAAAACGCGCGAGACGAAGACCGGGATTCCGGTGATCGGCGGATCCGGCTGCGACACGATCGAGCAGTATTTGGCGAAGGAAAGCTCGGAAACGTTCCACTCCCAGGCGCTCGCGAAGCGGTAAAAGATTTCCTCGACGTCGAGATTGAGCCAGGTCAGGTCGATCCCCTCGGCGTTGACCTTGCCCTGGAGAAGGTCGCGTGTGTGGTCGTACTCGTCCATCGCGAGCGTCAGGTGGATGTTCGCCATTCTGTCTCTCCGCCAAGGGTGACCGGCCGGGAGAGTGCCTATTCGCCGGGACGTGCGCAACGCTTCCCCCGCGACTATTATGACGCCCCCGCAAACAGGAGTGAGTTCGGTGGCACGGCGCGAGGGAATCGATCCGGAAGCGGCGAAAGAGGAGATCGTCGCCTATTGCAAGCGCAAGGGGGCGCTTGCCGTGGGCGTCGCGGATCTGGAAACGCTGGAGCGCATCGCGCCGCCGGGTCACCGCCCGACCGACCTGATGCCGAAGGTGAAATCCGTTATCGCGCTCGGCGTCGGCGGCCAGACCCAGGGCGCATGGGCGGTGCCGGCCAAGGCGCTCGGCTATTTCGGCAGCACGGAGGGCCGCGCCTACACGATCGCCTATGGCTGCGCCTTTTTCATCGAGAACCGGTTCGGCATCCGTTCGATCTACTGCCCCCCGGACATGGACACCGAAGCCGGGCCGCGGGTACCCCTGCAAAGCCTCAAGCTGCACGCCGAGGTCGCGGGGATCGGTGCGCGCTCCTTCGCCGGCGATATCCTGCTGCATCCGGATTTCGGCTACATGTATTTCGCCTCGGTGTTCACTGAGCTCGAGCTCCCGCCCGACGAGCCGATGAAGGAGAACCCCTGCCCGGCCCCGTCCTGCGTCAGCCTCTACCGCAAGACCGGCCAGACGCCCTGCATGAAGTTCTGCCCGGTGCAGTGCCTGTCGGGAGAAATCGACCAAGACGGCAACCAGGCCGTCATGCGCTACGACATGGCGGCCTGCGCGGAGATGACCCAGCAATTCGAGGCCGTGCCATCGATGATCGCCGACGCGGTCGAGGCCAGGAACGAGACGGAACGCGAGGACGCGCTGTTCGACCCCGACCAGAAGATCCTCTGGTACAAGATGTCGGTGGGGTCCGGCGGGCTGCTCGCCCAGTGTTTCGAGTGCATGCGGGTCTGCCCGATCGCGACCCAGGCGCCGCAGGCGGACCCGATACGCCGTTTCGAGTATGCCGACGACGACGGCGTCTAGATGACGCGCGGGCTGAACAGGGTCCAGATGGGCCTGACCGAGGAGATGGTCGAGGCCTATGGCGACACGATCTGGGATCTCAGCCACAACATCCAGGTCCGCATCGGAGATCCCGTCCGGGATCTGGACTGGGATCAGATCGAGGCGCAACGCGACGGTGCCGGGCTCGCCGACATTCAGATCGCGGAGCGCATCGGGCTGACCCGCGAGCAGGTCACCCACATCCGGCTGCTGCTGGAGCATCGCAAGTTCCAGCGCCATCACTATCACCGGCTTTACGAGCTCGGCGGCGGACGCCGCTTCCGGGCCGAGCGGTTCGTCCCGGTGGAGCGCCGCGCGGGCCTGGACGAACAGGCGATGGCGCTGCGCGCTGCGCTGAAATTCGACCCCGGCGAGGCGGACCGCCACATCCGGACCGGCCGCTGGGGCGCGGCCACCCCGGCGAAGCGGCTGCGCGCGCTGGCGGAGGAGATGGGGGGCGGCCTCGCGCTGCACGACAACGGGCAAACGCTCGATTGGAGCGCGGCGCTCGAACAGGCGCTGTCGCTCGCGTCCGGACTGGAGGAACGTGGAGTGGGGCGCGGCGACGTCATCGCCATCGACGATCCACGGCCGTCCTCGCTGCTCTTGGTCTATGCCGCGGCATCGCTCTCGAGCGCCGTTCTGTGTCCGCTACCGGAAGACCTGTCACGGGAAACCCTGGGGCGATGCCTCGAGCGGGTCTCCGCCCGCGCATTGATCGCTCGCCGAAGCGAGGCGCCGTCGATTGAAACCGTCTGTCCCATTGGGGAACTGTTCGGTCTGATCGAGAGGACCTGGGACGGCGACGCGGTGGCAAGCGATCCGCTTGCGATCCTGTTCGCCGGGCTCGACGGGGAAATGCCCCGCGCGATCGTTCATAACGCGCACACCCTGCTCGCCGGGAACGACTGGATGAGCGCACGCTTCGGGCTCTCCGCGGAGGATCGCATCGCGATCGCATCGAACGATCCCGTACATGGCGTAATCGCCTGCAACCTCGCGCTCGCATCGGGGGCTGCGCTGTGCGACACGGAGTCAGGAGCGACCGTCGCCGTGGGTGGGGGTCTGCCCGGGGCGCGGCTGACGCTTGCGGCAGACGCGGGCTGCCGTGTGCTGATCGCGCCGGAGACCCAGATCGCGCTTGCCGCCTCGCCGGAATCGCCGGAGGCGCTGGCGCCGGCGCCGGGAGTGTCGCTGCGCCTGGCGACCGACGACGGCGAAATCACGGGCGGGGAAGGCGAAGGCGAGCTCGAACTGCGCGGCCCCAACCTCGCGCCCTCCTATCTGGACGACGATGCGGCGAACCGCAGCGGCTTCACCGGCGATCGCTGGTGGCGTACCGGAATCCGTGCACGAATCGACGCGGCGGGAACGGCCGCCCTGCTCGGCAACGCATGACGGGTCCAGGCAGGAGTTCGAGATGAGCTACGCAATACCGGCGGTGGAGCCCGCGACGGTGGACGTCGCGGGGAGCGAGCTCCGCTTTCCGGTTCGACGGATCTACACCATCGGGCGCAACTACGCGGCCCACGCGGCCGAAACGGGACTCGGCGGCGCCGGGGGATCGAAGCCCGGGGTCTCCCTCAAGCCGGCAGACTCGGTGATCCCGGACGGCAGTGCCCTGCCCTTCCCGCCGGGAACGAACCGGCTCGAGCCCGAGGTCGAGATGGTGGCGGCGATCGGCAAGGGCGGCGCGGACATCCCGCGCGAGACCGCTCTCGACCACGTATTCGGGTACGCCGTCGGGTTCGACATGATCCGGCGCGACGTCATGCATGCCTGCATCGCCGACCAGCACTCGTGGGATCTCTGCAAGAGCTTCGACGGCGCATCGCCCATGAGCGACCTCGCGCCGGCGTCGGCGATCGGCCATCCCGCGAGCGGCGCCATAACGCTGACCATCAACGGAATAGAACGTCAGCGGGGCGACCTGTCCGATTTGATCTGGCCGGTGTCCGAGATCGTCGCGCGGCTGTCGGCGCTCAGCCGGTTGGAGCCCGGCGACCTGATATTCACCGGCACGCCCAAGGGGCCCGGCAAGGTGGAACGCGGCGACCGGCTGGAAGGCGTCATCGACGGGATCGGCAGCCTCGCCATCGACATCGTCTGATCGAGGCACTGTCGCGGGCTCGACCCTTCAGGTTATCAAGGTCGTCAACCCCTCCGGCAGCTGGGTCCGCCCGGTCAGACGGGCCCGGGCGATCTGCTTGGCGGTCAGGCTAAGCGCGGACTTCAGGTCGGCGCCGTCGAGATTGGCATCGTCGAGCGCGGCGCCGAGAAGGTCGGCGCCCGCCAGATCGGCATCGGACAGGTCGGCCCCGGTGAGATCGGCTCTGACCAGTTCCGCATCGACCAGCCGCGCGCCGCGCAACGAGACGCCGGTCATCACGGCATCGTGCAGAAGCGCGCCACCGAGATCGGCGCCCGCCAGATCGGCCTCGCGGAGTTCGGCCCGCCTGAGCTCCGCCCGGCGCAGACTGGCGCCGCCGAACGCCGCCCCGTGCAGCGTGTATCCGTGGAGATTTACGCCGTCGAGGTCGAGATCCCGAAAATCGCCGCGCTCACCGCCCCTGCCGGAGCTCAGCACCCAGCTCAGGTGGCGCTCGAAACGCTTGCGGAACACGTCCCCGTCGATTTTCCGCACTCTCTCGCTCCACCGCCAACCGGCCGGTTGTCCTCGCCGCACGGTGGGGATTCCGTCCTTCCAACGCAAGCCCGGGAGAGACGGCGATTTGGCGTATCGTTTGATCGTCGTTTCCACCCGCCTTAACATGACGAAATCGGAATGGGAAGATAGCGAAATCGGATTGAGCGATTTTCGTGCAGGAGTCCAGATTGCGCGGAAAGCTCTCCATCGTGGGCTGCCTTCTCGCGTTGGCAATGCTGCTCGGCGCTTGCGGCGGGCGCGAATCGGTCCGGCCCGCGGACTCGAAACCGACGGCCCCCGCTTCCGAAGCGCCGAACCGGGCCGAAGTCCGCGCGGCGATGGCGGAGGGGCTGATCGGCGACCGCGAGAACGCCCGCCATACGGCGGGACCGATCCCACGCCAGAGCGAACAGCTCGATCCGCCGCCGGCGCCGAAGCAGGTCCGCACTCCGCCACCCGTCCAGCCGCAGGCGGCTGACAAGGCAATCGTTGAAGAAGCCGGACTACCGAAGGCGGCGGAGACACCACCGCCGGCGAAAGTCGCGAAGCCGGATCCCGCCAAGACGCATCCGACCCCCGCGCCGCCTAGCCCCGCCGAGAAACTTGCCAGCGGACCAGGCTATCGTGCACAGCTGGGCGCGTTTCGGAGCAAGGCCAAGGCCGTCCGCGCAAGAAGGAGCCTGACCGACGCGCTCAACGGAGTTGTCGACGAACGTCTGTTCGCGATCGACGATTCCGGGAACGACGGATTCGTTCGCGTGGTTCTTTCGCGGACGTTCGCCACGCGGCGCGCGGCCACTGCCGCCTGCGCCGTCATAAAGGAACGCGGCAGGGACTGCTTCGTCGCGCGTATCCGGTAGGGCTTCCGAATTTGCCGCCGTGCGGGCGCGGCCATGCCCGCCGGGAGACGCGCGACCGGCCGGCTTGTCAGCGAACGCCAAACCATGCAGTTTCGCCGCCGAAGATAGGCTGGCCCGAGACCGGGCGGGCCGGGAAAGGAACGGGAAACCGGCAGTCCCATGAGCGGAGCACCCGAGAGCGAACAGCAGTTCTACCGGATCAAGCGGCTGCCGCCCTATGTCTTCGCGGAAGTGAACGCGATGAAGGCGGCGGCGCGGGCGGCGGGCGAGGACATCATCGATTTCGGCATGGGCAACCCGGACGCCCCCTCGCCGCCCCATGTCGTGGCGAAACTGGTCGAGGCGGTGCAGGACCCGAAGACCCATCGCTACTCCAACTCGCGCGGCATTCGCGGGCTCAGGCGGGCGATCGCGGGCTATTACGAGCGCCGCTTCGGGGTGACGATCGACCCCGAGCGCGAAGCCATCGCCACGCTCGGTTCCAAGGAAGGGTTCGCCAACCTGGCGATGGCGATCACCAGCCCCGGCGACGTGGTGATCGTGCCCAACCCGTCCTATCCGATCCATGCCTACGGATTCATCATCGCGGGCGGTGCACTGCGTCATGTCCCTGTGGGTCCGGGCATCGATTTTCTGTCGGAAATCGAGCGCGCGGCGCGCTACAGCGTCCCCGCGCCGCTCGCCGTGATCCTGAACTTCCCGGCCAACCCGACCGCGCACACCGTGGATCTCGGGTTTTACGAGGAGGTGGTCGATTTTTGCAGATCGCGCGGAATCTACGTGATCTCGGACCTGGCCTATGCCGAGATTTATTTCGACGACAACCCGCCGCCGTCGATCCTGCAGGTTCCCGGCGCGATCGACATCGCCGTCGAGTTCACCTCGCTCAGCAAGACCTACTCTATGCCGGGCTGGCGGATCGGGTTCGCCGTCGGCAACCGCAAGCTGATCGAAGCGCTGGCCCGGGTGAAATCCTATCTCGACTACGGCGCCTTCACCCCCGTTCAGGTAGCCGCCGTCGCCGCGCTTAACGGCCCGCAGGGCTGCATCGACGAGACCCGCGCGCTCTATCGGCGGCGGCGTGACGTTTTGGTGGAAAGTTTCGGTTCGGCGGGATGGGATATCCCGCCCCCGCAGGCGACCATGTTCGCCTGGGCGCCGATCCCGTCCCGCTTCTCCAATATCGGCTCGCTCGGCTTCTCGAAGCTCCTGCTGGAGGAGGCCAAGGTCGCGGTCTCGCCCGGCGTGGGGTTCGGAGAATACGGCGAGGGCTACGTCCGGATCGCGCTGGTCGAAAACCGGCACCGAATCCGCCAGGCGGCGCGCAACGTCCGCCGCTTCCTCGCGGACACCGACAAGCTGGTCGCCGCGCCGAAGCAGGCGGCCCAGGCCTGATGGCGCCGCTCTCAGTCGCACTCGCGGGACTGGGCACGGTCGGCGCGGGTGTGTTCGCCCTGCTCAAGGACCATGCGGAGACCCTCGCGGGCCGCGCGGGCCGGCCGATCAGGGTGGTTGCCGTTTCGGCGCGCGACAGGGGCCGCGACAGGGGGCTCGACCTGGGCGGCGTCGCATGGTTCGACGACGCGGCCGAGATGGCGCGCGAGGCCGAAGCGGACGTATTCGTCGAACTGATAGGCGGCGAGGACGGAATCGCGAAGGCTGCGTGCGAAGCCGCGCTCGACGCCGGGCGCGATGTCGTCACCGCCAACAAGGCGCTGCTCGCCAGGCACGGCACCGACCTCGCCCGACGCGCCGAGACGGCGGGGCGGACGCTGGGCTACGAGGCCTCGGTCGCCGGCGGCATTCCGATCGTCAAGGCGTTGCGCGAGGGGCTCGCCGCCAACCGGATATCGGCGATCTACGGGATTCTCAACGGGACCTGCAATTACATCCTGACCCAGATGCGCGAGACCGGCCGGCCGTTCGGCGAGGTTCTCGCCGACGCGCAGTCGTTCGGCTACGCCGAGGCGGACCCGGCCTTCGATATCGACGGGATCGATGCGGCGCACAAGCTCGCCATTCTGACCGCGCTGGGCTTCGGCACCGAGATCGACTTCGAGGGCGTGCATGTCGAGGGAATCCGCCACGTTTCGGCGGCGGACATCGTTTTCGCCGACGAGTTGGGTTACCGGATAAAGCTGCTCGGGATCGCCCGGCGCACCGGGCACGGCATCGAGCAGCGGGTCCACCCCTGCATGATCTCCGATAGCGCGCCGCTGGCCCGTGTGGAAGGCGTCTTCAACGCGATCGTTGCCGAGGGGGACAGCGTGGGAACCACGGTGTTCGAGGGGCGCGGCGCGGGAGCGGGTCCGACCGCCTCGGCCGTTGTCGCCGACCTGGTCGATCTCGCCCGCGGCCTCCGCCTGCCGGTCTTCGCGGTGCCGGCCGCCAGGCTCGCTCCGGCCGGGACCGCGGCGATGGAGCGGCATACCGGCCCCTACTATCTGCGGCTGATGGTGGTCGACCGGCCGGGCGTGATCGCGGACGTCGCCGCCGCGCTGCGCGACGAACAGATTTCGATGGAATCGATGATCCAACGCGGCCGCGCGCCGGGCGAAGCGGTGCCAGTCGTCATCACCACCCACGAGACCGAAGAGGCGGCGATGGCGCGTGCGCTTACGCGGATCGAAACGCTGGGGAGCGTGCTTCAGCCGCCGCGCATGATTCGGATCGAATCGCTGGTAAGCTGACGGGCGAAAGGAGTCGGATCATGGCCGAACCCGCCTCGAAGATGGACCGGAACCTTGCGCTCGAGGCGGTCAGGGTGACCGAGGCGGCGGCGCTCGCGGCATCCCGGCTGATGGGCCGTGGGGACGAGCGGGCCGCCGATCAGGTCGCGGTCGATGCGATGCGCGGGGCGCTCAACAGCCTCGCCATAGACGGCACTGTGGTGATCGGCGAGGGCGAGCGCGACGAGGCGCCGATGCTCTATATCGGCGAGAAGGTGGGCGCCGGCGGCGGGCCCAAGATCGACATCGCGCTCGACCCGCTGGAAGGAACCACCATCACCGCGAAAGGGCTCACCAACGCGCTCGCGGTCGTCGCCATGGCGGAGGAGGACGGTTTCCTCAACGCGCCCGACGTCTACATGGACAAGATCGCCGTCGGCGGCGGGCTTCCCGAGGGCCTGGTCGACCTCGACGAAAGCCCGGCTGCCAACCTCAAGAGCCTCGCCAAGGCGAAGGGCGTGGAGGTTTCCGACCTCGTCGCCTGCATCCTGGATCGGCCCCGCCACGAGGACCTGATCGCGCAGGTACGGGAAGCCGGAGCGCGGATCATGCTGATTACCGACGGCGACGTTTCGGGCGTCATCGCGACGTCGCAGCCGGAAAGCGGCGTGGACATCTATCTGGGTTCGGGTGGCGCCCCGGAAGGCGTGCTCGCCGCCGCCGCGTTGAGATGCATCGGCGGTCAGATGCAGGGACGGCTGATCTTCCGCAACGACGAGGAGCGCGGCAGGGCGGCCAATTGCGGCATCGTCGATCTCGACCGCAAATACGGGCTTCTCGACCTTGCAAACGGCGACGTGATGTTCGCCGCCACCGGCGTGACCAACGGCACCATGCTTCGCGGCGTCAGACGGGAAGCCGGGCGCGCCTATACCCATTCGATGGTCATGCGCTCGAAAACGGGAACGGTTCGGCTCGTCGAGGCCCACCACAACCTGGAGCGCAAGACCGGCCTCGAATACGCCGGCGACTAGACCGGATGCAACTCCGGCGCTCGGGAACCCGATGATCGCGGCGGCCGCGCCCGGCTCCGACTATCTGGACGTCGCCCGGTCGGTCACCGGAAAGCGTTGGCATCCTCGGACAACGGACGACCGGCAGGCGCTCGCCATCGCCGAGGCGAACGGACTGCCGGAGATCGTCGCCCGCGTGCTTGCCGGGCGGGGTATCGGGATCGATCGGGTCAACGACTTCCTCAACCCCACCCTGCGCGCGGCGCTCCCCAACCCGTCTTCGCTGCGCGACATGGATCGCGCGTGCGAGCGGATCGTGCGCGCGATAAACGATGGCGAGCGGATCGGGGTCTTCGCAGATTACGACGTGGACGGAGCGACTTCGGCGGCGCTCCTGGCCCGCTTCTTCGCGGCTATCGGGCACGAGCTTGCGGTTTACGTGCCCAATCGGATGTCGGAGGGGTACGGACCCAATATCGGCGGGATGCGCGCGCTTCAGGCGGATGGGGCCTCGGTCGTCATAACCGTCGATTGCGGGACGACGGCGCACGAGCCGCTCGCCGAGGCCGCCGCGCTGGGGCTCGATGTCGTTGTGCTCGATCACCATGTCGCCGAGGCGGCGCTCCCGGAGGCGGTGGCGGTGGTCAACCCGAACCGGCTGGACGAGGACAACGACTGCGGCCAGCTCGCCGCCGTCGGCGTCGCCTTCCTGTTCGCGGTGGCGGTCAACCGGGCGCTCAGGGACGCATGCTGGTACGGCGAGGGGCACGCCGAACCGAACCTGATGGCGTGGCTCGATCTCGTGGCTCTGGGGACGATATGCGACGTGGTGCCGTTGACCGGGGTGAACCGGGCGCTGGTGTCCCAGGGGCTGAAGGTCATGGCGCGCCGCAACAATCCGGGAATCGCCGCGCTTGCCGACGTCGCGGGGCTCGATGAACGCCCCGGCGCCTACCATGCCGGGTTCGTGCTGGGACCCCGGGTCAACGCCGGCGGGCGGATCGGCGAATCGGGGCTCGGCGCGCGGCTGCTTTCCATCGACGATCCGACCGAAATCGGCGACATCGCGGCGAGGCTCGACCGCTACAACAAGGAACGGCGGGAGATCGAGGCCGACGTGCTCGACCGCGCGACGGAACTCGCGGAGGCGCAGGACGCGGGAGCCGACGCGACGAAGGAACCCGTGATCCTGGTCGCGGAGCGGGGCTGGCATCCGGGCGTGATCGGAATCGTGGCCTCGCGGCTGCGCGAGCGTTTCAACCGTCCCGCCTGTGTGCTGACAATCGATGGCGAGGCCGCCAAGGGCTCGGGGCGGTCGATACCCGGCGCGGCGCTGGGTTCGGCGGTGATCGCAGCCCGCCAAGCAGGCATCCTGACCGCCGGGGGCGGACACGCGATGGCGGCGGGATTTACGGTCGCGACCGAGCGGATCGGGGAGCTCAAGTCGTTTCTCGACGACCACATGGCGAGGCAGCTCGATTACCGGATTCCGCCGCCAGGGCTGGCGATCGACGGCGCCTTGACGCCGACGGGCGCCACGGCAAATATCGTCGACGCGCTCGAAGCGGTGGGCCCGCACGGCTCCGGCAATCCGAGGCCGCGCTTCGCTCTCCCGAGGGTGAAGATAGCGCGTGCCGATGTGGTCGGCTCCGATCACGTCCGCTGCTTCCTCGTCGGCGCTGAAGGCGGCCCCCGGCTCAAGGGAGTCGCGTTCCGCTCCGTCGGCACCCCGCTTGGCGAGGCTTTGCTTACGGCCGGCGGAGCGCCGCTTCACGTCGCGGGGCACCTCAAGGCGGATCGGTGGCGGGGCTCGGACGCGGTCGAGCTGGTGATCGAGGACGCGGCGAGGCCGTGATGGGCAAGCCGGGAGGCGCCCCGCGGCGCACGGGCCGAAGGGGATGACGAAGGGGCGCAGCGTGTCGACGGCCGGGGCACCTCATGGTCGACGCCGGAACGGGCTGGTCCGTTTCGGGCGCTGGCTGCGCTATCGTTTCGTCGTTCCCGTAAAACGCAGCCGGCATCCGCCTCAATACACCGCCCGGGGCGTGGCGGTCGGCCTGTTCTGGGCGATGACGCCCACCGTCGGCATCCAGATGATGTTCGTCCTTGCCAACTGGCTGGTGGTCCGCCGGTTTGCGCCGCGCTGGGACTTCAATGTCATTCACGCGATGGCGTGGACCTGGGTCACCAATTTCGCGACCGTGCTGCCGTCCTATTACATGTTCTATGTGACCGGACAGTTGCTGCTCGGCCGCTGGGACGACCTCACGGGGTACGAGGGGTTCATCAAGCTCTGGGACGCGGGCACCGCGGGCGACAGGACGACCGATTACCTGCCGGGCGCCGTTTCGGCCCCGGATGTCTATTACGACGTCATCGTCGCCGGCTGGGGGCTGGCGATGCTGGTCGGTTGCCCCCCCTACGCGATCGTGGCCGCCTGGATAGGTTATGTGTGGTCGCTCAAGCTTGTGGTCGCCCGGAATCGGCTGATCGCGCGGAAGCGTTACGGCCAGGATCCGAAGGACCCGATGCGGACCGGCCGCCCCAACCCGGACCGCGGCCCGGATGGCGGAAAGGGGCGACGTAGCGGTTGATTTCCCCCGGCGCCGCCGCTACCTATCGCGCCACGACCCCATCGTCTAGAGGCCTAGGACATCAGCCTTTCACGCTGAAGACACGGGTTCGACTCCCGTTGGGGTCACCACACTCCTTCCCGGTTGCCCGACATGCCGCAGACCAGCATTGCTGCCGGGTCCGAATTCTGGACCGACGACACGCTGACCGCCCTGCTCGACCGCTGCGTCCGGGACCGCGGCGACCGTCCGGCGATCCTGACCGCCGATGAAACCGTCGATTACCGGACGCTGTCCGAGAGGATCGACGCGCTGGCCGGGGGTCTCGTCGCGCTCGGCATCGGTCGGGGAGACGCGATAGCGGTCCAGCTCCCCAACCTGCCAGCCTTCCTCTACACGATCCTCGCCGCTTCCCGTATCGGGGCGGTGACCAGCACCATTCACATGCCTTACGGACCGCGCGAGGCCGCCGATGCGATCCGCCACGCCGGCGCCAAAGCGGTGTTCGCGGTGGCGACCGCGGGCGAGCGGCGACCGGCGGAAGAACTCGTGAAGCTCCGAGGGGACCTACCGTCGCTCGCGCATGTCGTCGCGGTCGGCGGCGAAATACCCGACGGGGCGCTGGCTTTCGACGATGTCGCGCGGCCGGGCGTCCCGCTGCCCTCGCCGCCCGCCGCCGGCGATCCCTATGTCATGCTCTTCACCTCGGGCACCTCGTCGAGCCCCAAGGCGGTCCTGACCGACTATCGCCGGTTCCTCGCCAACGCCCGTCTCAATTGCAGCGAAAAGCAGATGGGACCGGGTTCGATCATGCTGTCGGCCGCACCGTTTACCCACCTGTTCGGGCTTTACTCCTTCCACCTCACGCTCTACGGGGGCGGCGCGACGGCCCTGCTGCCGGCGTTCAGCCCGCCCGCGCTGGTCGAGGCGGTCCGGAGCTTCCGGCCAAGTCACATCTTCGCCGCGCCCGCCCATATCGCCTCGTGCCTGGAGGCGGGTCTGCTCGACGGCGAAACGCTCGCTCCGGTCCACTATTGCGTCGTCTCGGGCGCCAAGGCCGCGCCCTCGTTCTACAGGAGGGCGCAGGAGGTCTTCGAGAACGGCCGCGTCGCGCAGCTCTGGGGAATGACGGAGTGCCAGTGCGGCATGTTCACCCGGCCCTACGAGTCGATCGAACAGGCTGCGTGGGGCTGCGGGCGTCCGAGCCCGGGGAACGAAGCCCGGGTGTGCGGCGCCGGGGGCGAACCTCTACCGACAGGAGAAGAAGGCGAGCTCCAGATCCGCGGCGCATCCGTGTTCGACGGCTACCACAGGAACGACGAGGCCAACGCGGCGGCGTTCACCGACGACGGCTGGTTCCGGACGGGCGACCGGGCGGTGATCGACGACATCGGCGCCGTCTCCATCACCGGCCGCGAGAAGGACCTGATCAACCGGGGCGGAATCAAGATCAACCCGGCCGACGTGGAGGAGGCGATCGACCGCCATCCCGACATCGTCCAGTCGGCGATCGTTCCGATGCCGGACCGTGTGCTGGGCGAGAGATCGTGCTGTTTCGCGATCGCCCGCGACGGCGCCGAGCCGTCGCTCGGCGATCTCGCCGCGTGGCTGGAGGCCGAAGGGATCGCCAGGCTCAAATGGCCTGAGCGCCTCATCCTGGTGGACGAGATGCCACTCACCCCGACCCGGAAGGTGATCAAGGGGCGTCTCCGGATCCCCGGCTGAACGCGGGAGCGCACAGTGGAGCTGCACGAGACCATCGATGTGGAGATCGATCCGCGCGGGATCGCGACCGTCGCGCTGAACCGCCCCGACCGGCGCAATGCGATAAACCCGGAAATGATGGACGAGCTGCTCGCCGCCCTGGAGCGTCTCGGCGGCGACGAGGCCGTTCGGGCGATCGTCCTCCGTGGCAACGGGACGGTGTTCTGCGCCGGCGGCGACCTCAACTGGATGCGCGATACGGAGGGCGCGACCGAGGAGGAGGTAGCTCGCGATTCGGCGCGGCTGCAACAGGTATACATAGCCGTGGCGAACTGCCCCAAGACGATCATAGGCCGGCTGCACGGCGCGGCGATGGCGGGGGCGCTCGGCCTGGTCGCGTGCTGCGACGTCGCAATCGCAGAGACGGACACGAAATTCTGCCTGTCTGAGGTGCGGATCGGCCTTGCCCCCGGAATCATCGCCGGTTTCCTGCTGCCCAAGATCGGCGCCGGCTGGTTCCGCTATCTTGCGACCGGCGCGGTCGTTTTCGGCACCGAAATCGCGGCGCGGGCGGGCCTGATACACGAGGTGGCCGAGGACGGCGCCGATCTCGATGCCCGGGTGGAGGCGCATTGCCGCCTGGCGCTCGCCGCGTCGCCGGAAGCGATTGCCGGCACCAAGGCCCTGGTCGCCGATCTCGGCTACGGGCCGGATCGGGCGCTGTACGAGACCGGGCTCGGCTGGAACGTGAAGACCCGTATGTCGGACGCGGCGCAGGAGGGTATCGGAGCGTTCCTGGAACGCCGCAAAGCACGCTGGGTGGTCGACGCCTAGCCCTCCCGATGCCACCATGGGCATCTCGGAGAGGGAGCATCGCATGTTCGTCAAGGAGGCTTGGTACGTCGCCGCCACGGCCTCGGAAATCGGCCGCACGCCGACCGCGCGGTCGGTATGCAACGAGCCCATCGTCTTTTTCCGCAGCGAGGACGGCGCGCCGCGCGCGCTCGCCGATCGTTGCATCCACCGCCGCCTTCCGTTGTCCAAAGGGCGGTTGGTGGGAGACCGGCTGGTCTGCGGCTATCACGGCTTTACATACGACGCGGACGGCAAGTGCGTCGCCGTGCCCGGGCAGGACCGGGTGCCCCGCCGTGCCGCCGTGCGGTCCTATCCGGCGGTCGAGAAATACGGCTGGGTCTGGATCTGGATGGGGAAGCCGGAGAATGCCGACACCGCGCTCCTGCCCCTCATGCCCGGGCTTGAGGAGGACGGTTGGGTGCCGTTCCGCGACCGCCTCAATGTCAGGGCGCACTACCAGCTTCTGGTCGACAACCTGATCGACCTGTCGCACGAGACCTATGTGCATACCTCCAGCATCGGCAACGAAGCGGTCGCGGAAACCCCGATCGAGTCGCGCCGGGAGGGGAACGAGGTGTTCGTCGACCGCATCATGCGCGACATCCCGCCGCCTCCTTTCTTCGCGGCGGCCGCCGGGAGCGACGCTAATATCGACCGCTACCAGCTGGTCCATTTCCAGCCGCCCTGCTACGTGCATGTCGAGGTGCGGGCGGTGCCGCCCGGCAACAACGACCCGAACGCGGGCGTGCGGTTTTTCGTCCTCGACTGCCTGACGCCGGAGACCGAGAGCACGACCAACTATTTCTGGGCGGTTTCGCGCAACTTCCGACGCACCGACGGCGAATTCGGCGAATGGTGGCATCGGGTCGTCTGCGACATCTTCGAGGAAGACCGCGCGATCCTGGAAGCGCAGCAGGTCTCGATCGAATCCGATATCAGCGGCGTGCGCACGGTCGACGTCGGGATCGACGGCGGCACGATCCTCGCCCGCCAGGTGGTCGACGGGCTGCTCTCGGCGGAGAACGGCGCCGCTCCCTGATTCGCGAAGGCTACTGCCGGGAGAGGACGATGGACGGAGACTCCGGAGCGAAACGCGCCCCGCATCTCTACAACTACACCCGCGAGGGCTTTACGGGCGCGCGGAGCAACATCGTGCGTACCGGATATTCGCCGGCCTATTCGCGGGTCGAAGGCGACTACGCGCCGCGCCGCTTCGACATTGCGGGCCTTTTCCCAGCCGCGGGCAGGCCTATGCCGATTGCGATCCTGCGTGGCGCCGGCATTACGCTCGAGGCGTCGCGATACGAGGCCGCGATGGGCTTCGCCATGCGCAACGTCGCGGCCGATGAGGTGCACTACATCGTGTCGGGCCGAGCGCGGCTTGAGACCGATTTCGGCGCCCTCGACATCGGACATGGCGATTTCGTCCTGCTTCCCCGCGCGGTGGCGTGGCGCTATGTGGAAATCGGGGAACCGGTCATGGCGCTGATCGCGGCGTGCGAAGGCGCGCTTGCGATCGACCCGGACCCTCGCGCGGTGCTCAATGTCGCGCGGGACGTGCACGAACCGGTGCCGTTCGAGGACGGGGCGCCGGGCGAATACGAGGTCGTGGTCCGCCATCCCGGCGGGACGACATCCTATTTCCACGGGTTCGACCCGCTGGGCGGGCAGGTCGGGCGCGGGACGCCGCAGGTTCGCCGCTTCAGGATCGGGAGCGCGAGAGGGCTGGGTATCGCCTCCGGCGGCATTTCGCCCGGCCGGCTGATCGACGACGCGACCGGGCAATGCCTCTTCTACCACCTCGGCTCGCGGCGGAGCGACCGCCCCCCGATCCACTGCAACGCGGATTACGACGAGATCATCGTCTATGCCGGCGGGCCCGGCGCCTATGGCGGGATGACCGTGCCGGGTACGGTCGCCTGGACGCCGAAGGGCATCGCCCATCACGGCGCCGAGGAGGACGTGGCCGAGCCCTACCAGGCGTGGCTTCTGGAGACCCGCGGGAACCTCTCGATGACTGACGCCGGCCGCTCGGTCGCCCGGCTGATGGAAACCGGCGAATACGGGATCCATCCGGGCGACGGGTAAGGCGTTCCGGATCAGCCGAAGAGCGCCGCCGCCTCGTCCTCCAGCATCGGGCCGGTGACCGCCATCTCACGCTCGCCGCGCCCGGCGACCTCGTGGCAACGGAGGTTCATCATTGGCGGGCCGCCTTCGCCCCGGATCTCAACCAGCCTCGGGTGCGAAAGCCCGAATACGATACGGTCGAGCCCGGACCAGTAAGCGGCGACCGCGCACATCGCGCACGGCTCGCAGCTCGTATAGAGCGTGTAGCCGCCGAGCGCCGGGCCGAACTTCCGGCACGCGTCGCGAACCAGGTTGATCTCGGCATGGCCGGTCACGTCGCCGGTGGAGAGCATGTCGTTCTCGGCTTCGAGGACGATCTCGCCCGCGGCGTTCACCAGCACCGACCCGAAGGGCGGATTGCCGTTCGCCGCCGCCCGGCGCGCGGCCCCGAAGGCCCGCCTCAACAGTTCGTCTTCGGCCATCGTCCGTTTCCTTCCTGCATCGCGCCGGGCCGCTTGCGCCCCCGGACCCGGCCGCATCAAACTGTCCGGACGCCGCGTTTACCTGCCCGGAGAAGCCGTAGATGAAATTCGGCCTGTTCTACCTGCCGACATATCTCCCCGAGACCCGCGACGCCCATACTCATTACCACAACATGGTCGAGCAGGTCGTCTACGCTGACCGGATCGGAATCGATTACGCGTGGATGGTGGAGCACCATTTCGTCCGGCACGGCGGTTTGCTGCCGGCGAACTACGCGTTCCTCTCCTATCTCGCGGGGCGGACGGAGCGAATCCGGCTCGGCACCGGGGCAACGATCCTGCCGCTGAACGACCCCGTGCGGGTGGCGGAACAGGCCGCCGCGCTCGACCAGCTCTCCAAGGGACGCTTCGACTTCGGCGTCGGACGCGGCTTCATTCGCGACGAGTTCGATGCCTTCGGCGTGCCGATGAAGGAGAGTCGGGAGCGGGTCGAGGAGGGCGTGGCCCTGATCCGCAAGGCGTGGTCCGAACCGACGCTGGAGTTCGAGGGCGGGTTTCGGCCTCCCATGACCGGCCTTCCAATTCTTCCGCCCGTCTATCAGAAGCCCCACCCGCCGATCTGGGTCGCCTGCCTGCTGTCGCCCGAAAGCTTCGAATGGACCGCAAGGGAGGGTCACAACCTTCTCTACGTCGCCTACCACGTCGACCACGACATCGCTGTCGAGCGCATCGGCTGGTACCGCGATGCGCTAACGCGGTCGGGCCGCAGGATCGAGGACCACGAAATCTGTTGCGTCTACCACGCCCATTTTCGTGCGGAGGACGATGACGCAAGATTGGAAGCGGCCGTGCATACGGCGATGAGCGAGTATGCGACCGCCGGGCTCGAAGCCACCCGCCGTCCCGCCGATCCGGTCGCCTACAAGGGCTACGAACAGCGCGATGCCGGGCAGCGCAAGTTCACCTTCGAGTCGTATTTTCCGGGGCGGGTCCTGATGGGCGGGCCGGATCAGGCGATCGAGCGGATAAAGGTGCTGGCGGACATCGGCATCACCCAGATCGGCATGCTGGTCGATTTCGGCTCCCTGCCTCAGGAAGAAATCATACTCTCGCTGGAGATCTTCGGGAAGGAGATCCTGCCGCATGTGCGGGAGCTGTAAGGCAGTCCGCTACGCCAAACCTTTCTTCGCCAGCTCCTCCTTCGCCGAGGGCGTCTTTTCCAGGCTGTCGAGGCCCATGCCCCGGAGGACCGGCTCGGCCTTGGTGAACTGGATGTCGTCGTAGGGCACGACCTCGACCCGGTTGCCCCAAGGATCGCGGAAATTGAGGCGGGCGCCGATCATCTCGGCGCCGAGTTCCTCAAGCGCCGCGCGCACCGTGCTGCGGTCGTCCACGACCAGCCCGAAGTGGCGCTTCACGTCGGGCGAGCCGCCTTTCTGCAAGGTCAGCTGGATGAACTGGTCGCCCATGTCGATGAAGGCGTTGGTCTCGCCGCGCCCACGCAGCTCGAACTCGAAAATGGCCCCGTAGAACGCCAACGCCTCGTCCAGATCGTCGACTTCGAGTACGACGTGGTTGATGCCCATCACGCGGGCCTTTTTCCGGGTCTTCGCCATCTCGGTCTCCCTTCCTATCTCGGCGGCAAACGGACCGCGCCGTCGAGACGAATCGTCTCGCCGTTGAGCAGGGGGTTTTCCACGATTTGCTGAACCAGCTGGGCGTATTCCTCCGGCGCGCCCAGCCTGGGCGGGAACTGGGTGATCGAAAGCAAGCCCTCGCGCGCGGCCTCGGGCACGCCGTCGAACATCGGCGTCAAAAGGATGCCCGGCGCGATGGTCATCACGCGCACGCCCATACGGGCGAATTCACGCGCCGCGGGCAGCGTCATCGAGGCGATGGCTCCCTTCGAGGCGGCATAGGCCGCCTGGCCGATCTGCCCGTCATAGGCGGCGACCGAGGCGGTGTTGATGACGACGCCGCGCTCGCCGGTTTCGGTCGGATCGAGACCGGACATCGCGGCGACGGCGAGCCTCATCACGTTGAAGCTGCCGAACAGGTTGATTTCGACCACGCGGGTGAAGTCCCCGAGCGGCATCGGTCCGCCGCGCCCGACGATGCGCCCCGCGACACCGATGCCGGCACAGTTCACCACGACCCGGGGCACGCCCACGGCATCGGAAATCTCGGCAAGCGCCACTTCCACCGCGTCCGGGCTGGTGACGTCGCAGCCGACACCGGCTCCGCCGATTTCGGCGCCGACCGCTTGCGCGCCTTCGCCGTTGAGGTCGACGATTCCGACCTTCGCCCCCAGATCGGCGAGACGGCGCGCGCTCGCCGCGCCGAGTCCGGAAGCGCCGCCGGTGACCAAAGCCGAAATGCCCGCGATATCCATACCTGTCCCCCTGACCCCTGGTGCTGTCAGTTTACACCGCCAGCCCCGACCCCTATAGCTGGCGCGAAACAGCAGCGGGGTCAATTCCAGGGTGGCGAAGTTCGAAAGCGACGTCCTGCGGTTCGAATTGCAGGAGCGGGTGGCGATTCTCACGCTCGATCGGCCCGAGAAAGGAAACGCGGTCAACACCCGGCTGATCGAGGCTCTGAACCGTTTCTTCCAGTCTCCTCCGAGCGAAGCCCGCGCGGTGGTGCTGTGCGGCGAAGGCCGGCATTTCTGCGCCGGACTCGATCTGTCGGAGCACAAGGAACGCGACCCGGTCGAATCCTTCGAAACCTCGCGCTACTGGCACCGGACGCTCGACATGGTGGAACTCGGCGGGCTTCCCGTGATCACCGCGATGAAGGGCGCGGTGATGGGCGGCGGACTCGAAATCGCTTCGGCCACACATGTTCGCGTCGCCGAGCCGAGCGCGATTTACCAGCTTCCCGAAGGACGGCGCGGCATCTTCGTGGGCGGCGGGGCGACGGTGCGCGTAACCCGCATCATCGGCGCCGGCCGCACCACCGAGATGATGCTGACCGGGCGGCGCGTCTCCGCCGAGGAAGGTCAGGCGCTCGGCCTCTCTCACTACCTGGTGGAAGAGGGGGAAGCGTTCGACAAGGCTGTCGAGCTCGCGGAGACCATCGCGGACAACGCGCCGATGGTAAACGCGATGGTGCTCGGCGCGATCGGCCGCATTGCCGACATGCCGAAGCAGGAAGGGTTGTTCACCGAGTCGGTGGCCTCCGCGCTCACCCAGACCAGCGGCGATGCCCGCACCGGCATGGAGGCCTTCCTGGACAGGCGCGAAGCGAAGTTCGAGCGCGACTAGGACGGGTCCGGGCCCTGCGGGGCCGGGCGCGCCTTGTCGATCCGGACCGCGAGCACGGCACCGATCACCAGCGCGGCCCCGGCGAGCTGGAGAGGCGTGAGGACCTGGCCGAGGATCAGGAAACCCGCCGCGATGGTGAACACGGGCTCCAGGTTCATCAGTAGCGCAGCGCGGATCGAGCCGATCATGGCGATGGCGCCGAAGAAGCCGAGCGTGGACACGGCGTAGAACAAAGGCAGCGAGATCAGCCCGGCCCAGCCCTTGGCCGTCCGGGGCAGGTCGACATCGCCCACGACCAGGCAGATCGCCAGATAAATCACCCCCGCCGAAAGCTGCAGGTAAAACGTGAACAGGCGGGGGTCCTGGGTCCGCATGACCCCGCTGCTGCCGACCGTAATGATGGACCACGATATCGCCGCGCCGATGGCAAGCAGGGAGCCCCAGAGATTGGACTCCTCGCCGGAAACGTCGAAGACCAGCATCAGCCCGGCGAAAGCGACCACCAGCCCGACGACGATCGCCGGCGTGATGCGGTCCTGCCGGAAGGCAATGGCGATCAGGGCGACCAGGATCGGGTATATGTAGAAGATGGCGAAGGTAAGGCCGACCGCGATATGGGCAATGGAGTTATAGAGGCAGTAGGCCTGAACCGCGGCGAGCGCCCCGAGGGCGAGCGAGATCGCGCGCTCGCGGCGCGGCAGGGCGAAGCCGATGCCGGAGAAGTGGAGCAGCGGTATGAAGACCAGCATCGCTCCGATATAGCGCGAGCTGATGGCTGCAAGCGGCTCGCCGCCGCCTTCGTAGGAGAACACCGCGCCCACCGTGGACGCGGTGAAGGTAAGCGTAGCGCCGACCGCGAGCGCGACCCCGATCAGCCCGCGCCGACGGACCGGATCGGCGAGGAGACCGACCAAAATCGAAGACTCGTGGCGGGTCCGCGCCGGCCCTTCAGTTGAGCTTCAGGAGCTTCTTCGCGTTGTCGAGATAGAGCGCGTCGCGCTCGGCGTCGGTGACCCCGAGATTGTCGAGGATGCGGATGGTCTCGCGGATATACATCGGTCCCCCCTCGGGATCGAACGGGCAATCCGACGCGAACAGGCACTTGTCGACGCCGAAGAACGCGAGCCCGCAATCGGTGGCGGCATCCGAGCCGAAAGTAGCCGTGTCGGCGTAGAACATCTTGAAATAGTCGACCGGCCGCTTCTTCATCGACGCCAGCAACGCCTCGTAGTCCTCGTCCGCCGTCCGGGTGCCAAGCTGGTCCCAGCCCGGCCCGACCCGGCCCTCGAAATAGGGGATCATCGCGCCCAGATGGTGCGAGATGATCTTGATGTCTGGCAGCTTGTCGAAGATGCCCGAGAAAACGATCCGGGCCATCGCGGCCGAGGTCTCGTAGGGCCAGCCGAAGGTCCACCAGATCTCGTACTTGGACTTCTCTTCGGTCAGATAGTCCGGATGGTTGGCGGCACGCGCGGGATGCAGCCAGATCGGCAGGTCGTGCTGAGCCATCTTCTCGAACAGAGGGTAGAACTCGGGCTCGTCGAGCGGCCGGTTGTTGACGTGGCTGAAGATCTGCACGCCGCAGGCGTTGAGCTCATTGACGGCACGGTCGATCTCTCTGACCGTCGCGTCCATGTTGTTCATCGGCAACGATGCGATGAAGCTCGGGAAACGGTCGGGGTAGCGCTGGCAGAGTTCCGCCATGCCGTCGTTGGCGAGCCGCGCGAGCTCCGGCGTCCGGTCGGGTCCGGCGATGAATTCGATGGGCGGCATCGAGTTCGACAGAATCTGCTGATACTCGCCGAACCCGTCCATCATTCGCAGCCTCGCCTCGACGTCGTACAGGACGGGGATGTTGAGCCAGCGCTTGATCGGCCCCTTGTTGGGGATGACCTCCTGCATCCGCTCGAAATACTTGACCGGAAAGATGTGGTTGTAGATGTCGAGCTTCATGCCGATCCCCCCGCTTTCCGCCGCGCCGCAGGTGCCGCGCGCGGCCCGCCGGCATTATGGCGGGGGGTCCGAACCGTGCCAAGGAGCGCGCCCCGGGCGGTCGCGCGACTTGACAGTTGCACCGGCGCCACCCAGCATGAACGGACCGGTTCGCCTCCCGAGACCGGCCAGGCGGGCCGCCGGACAAATCGAAGGGAGGAATAGAATGTTCAAGAAGCCTTTGCTGCTCGGGGGCCTCTCCGTTCTCGCGGCCGTCGCGGTCTCGGCGCCGGCGTTGGCCCAGGCCCTCAAGACCGTGAACACCACGGTTCCGAGGAACAGCGTCTTCATCCTCAGCGCCTACGGCGGCAAGGATGCGGGGATCTACAAGAAACACGGGATCGACCTGAAGCTCGATCCCCGGCCGTTCCGCGGCCACGTCGCGGGCCTCCCCGCCAAGGAATGCATGGTCACCTACTACCCCGGCACGGCGGCGATCGCCCGTATCAACAAGGGTCTCGACTGGGTGGTGATCGGCGGCGGGCTGACGGTGATGCAGGAGGTCATGGTCCGCAACGAAACCCCGTTCAAGGCGGTTCCCGACCTTCGCGGCAAGAAGTTCTCGAGCTGGTCGACCGGCGCGGGCGCCTTCAAGGCGACCCGGGCGGCGCTGCTCGACGCCTACGGCCTCGACGTGCTCAAGGACACCGATTTCGTGCAGGCCGCCGCGCCGGCGCTGTTCAAGTTCCTGGAGAGCGGCAAGGTCGATTCGATGTTCAACATCTCCTCGTTGACCGTCGCGGCCCTGGCGCAGCCGGACAAGTACCGCTCGATCTTCTCGGCGAACGCCTATTGGAAAGAGAAGACCGGGTACCCGGTGGTCTGGTCGGCTCCGATCGTCGCCTGGCGTAGCTGGGTCGAGGAGGATCCGGACCGGGCCAAACGCTTCGTCGCAGCCTCGCACGAGGCTTGGGAGTGGCTGCGCAAGCCGGAGAACCTCGCGGCCGCGGTGAAGAAGCACGGCAAGCTCGCCGCGGTGAAGAACCAGGCCCAGGCCGACGTGTACAAGCGCCTGTTGTCCGAGAAGCGGGTGTTCCTGACGGAGTGGAACGAGAAGGTGATCGACACGCAATGGGCGTTCCTCGAAATGGCCCAGAAGCGCGGCGTCATCGACAAGGTTCCGGACAAGGCAAAGCACGGGCTGATCCTCAAGTAGAGGACGCCCTGCAGGGATTGAGTTGCGCCGGGCCGGGGGTCGGCCCGGCGCTTCCTGCCGCCTCAGGCCCGAAACAGGGGCCCCAGTGACTTGAGCGCCGTGCCGTTGCCGACGGCACGCAGCGCCGACCACAGAATCGTCTGGTTTGAGCTCAGCACCGGCCGCCCGGTCATCGCCGCCAGACTTTCCAGCGAAGCGAAGGTCGGCAGGTCGGTGGCGAGCAGCAGCACCGCATCCGCATCCGCAACACCGAGCCCGGCGACCAGTTTGCGGAGCCGCCCGGCATCGACCCGCGGGACATCGGCCATCTGCCGGATGTCGAGCGTGGCGTCACCGGTGAGCGAGAACCCGCGCTCGGCGAAGAACGGCGGCGCGAGCGCATGGATCGCCGCCGGGTAGGGCGTGCCTAACGCGAACCGGGTAATGCGGAGATGCGCGAGCGCATCGCGCAGAGCCGTCCAGGCCGAGATGCACCGACAGCCGGTGCGCGCCGCGATTTCCGCGGTGCGCGTCTCGTTCCATCCCGGCTCCATGATGAACGTCGTCACCATGTCGGCGTAGACGATCACGTCGACCCCCGTCGCCGCCAGCTCGTCCACCGCGCGGTCGACATTTTCCTCCATCGCGTGCACCGCGGCTGGGGTCAGCTCTCCGCGCGCGAGGATCCGGGTGGCGTAGAGCGCAACGCCGTCGGGCAGGACCGACCACAGCTCCGGTTCGAGAACCCCGTTGTTGGCCGGCACGACGAGCCCGATCCGTCCCGTTTCTCCGAACATCGCTTAGCTCCAGTCGACCGCGCCACGGCGCAGCCAGCGCCCGCAGGGCTCGTCCGCCGCATGGCGCCCGTCTTTTGCGATCACGCGGCCGCGCAACACCGTGAGCACCGGCCAGCCGGTGAGCGTCATTCCTTCGAAAGGCGAGCGCCGGGCGCGGGAGCGAATCGCACCGGTATCGACGGTTTTCGCAAGCTCGGGGTCGATCAGCACCAGATCGCCGTCGGCGCCCACGGCGAGCCGGCCCTTGCGGTGGGCGATCCCGAACAGTCGCGCGGGCACCGAGGACAGCGCCGCGGCAACGCGGGTCCAGGGGATCTCACCCGACGCGGCGAGATCGACCGTCGCCGGGACGATGGTATCGAGCCCGGGCGTGCCGCCCGGGACCTGCCAGGGGGTGGAGCGGTCCTTTTCGTCGGCCGCGTGCGGCGCGTGGTCCGACCCGACGAAGTCGGCCGCATTCGACGCGAGAGCCTTGCGGCAAGCCTGACGGTCGTCGGACGCGCGCAGCGGGGGCACCATCAGGGCGAACGGCCCGTGCCGGTCGACCGCGCCCGTGTCGAGACGGAAGTGGTGGGGCGTCACCTCGGCGGCGATGGAAAGCGATGGATCGCCCCGCCGGGCATCCTCGATCATCGCGAAGCCGCGGGCGGTGCAGACTTGGCGCGCGACGATCCGCGCCTTCGTCGCGCGCGCGGCCTCGATCAGGCGGGCGAGCCCCATGGCTTCGCCGACGGGCGCACGCGCCTCGGCGAACGCGGCGAAATCGGTTCGTGGGGCGAGGCGGACGAGCGCGGCCTCGACCAGCGACCGGTCTCCGGTATAGACCCCGATCACGCCGCCGCAGGCGGCAACCGCCTCGGCCGCCCGGATCAGCCCGTCGCTGTCCAGCAGCATCGATGCCGGCGCATCCGACAGTAACGCCTCGAAGGATGTCACGCCGGCATCCCACAGAGCCGGAATATCGCCGATATTGTCGTGCGTAACCCCGGCCTGGATCGTGAAATCCACCAGGCTCGTCCCCTCTCCGGCGGCGCGCACGGCCTCGATCCCCTCGGCGGAGTCGGCCGGCGGGTCGGTGTTCGGCATGCACATCACCGTGGTTACCCCGCCGCAGGCCGCCGCCACGGTGCCCGTGGCGAAGGTCTCCTTCTGCGGATAGCCCGGATCGCGCATATGGACGTGCGCGTCGACGAAGCCCGGAAACAGGAGCCGCCCACGCGCGTCGATGACGGTTTCGGCATCGGGCCGGGCCTCCGCGTCCACCAGCGCCTCGATCCGCCCGTCGTGGCCGACGACGATGCCGCCGGGCCGTTCCCACGCCTCGGTCACCAGACGCGCGTTGTGTATCGCGAGCAGCGCCACCCGGGCCTCCTTTGCGCGGGACTATGCCATACCGGGCGCGCGTTGACCCGGGGCCGCCCCGCTCCTATCAGTGGACCGGGGAGGGCCGACGGTGCGGCTTCGAATCCTGACCGAGAACGATGTCCGGTCGTTGATCGACATGGACGCGGCGATCCCGATACAGGAGGAGGCCTTTACCCGGCTCGCGGCCCGCGAGAGCGTGGAGGGGCTTCGCAGCTTCGTGGTCTCCGAAACGCCGCCCGGCGTCGCCATCTTCAACCCGTCCTTCCTGAAGGACGGCGGGGGGTACGGCGTCAAGGTGGTCTCCGACTTCTTCGGCAACACCGGACGCGGCGTCGCCCGGATGTCGGCGATCGTGACGCTGTTCGACGGAGAGACCGGACATCCGCGCACCGTCATGGAGGGCGGTTACCTGACGGACCTCAGGACAGGAGCCGGAACCGGCGCCGCCGCGCGCCGCCTCGCACGCGCCAATTCCCACGTCGTGGCCGTCGTCGGCGCCGGTCGGGTCGCGCGCAACCAGCTCCAGGCGCTCGCCCGGACCCACGATCTGGAGTGCGTGCTGGTCGCGGGGCGAAGCGAGACCCGCGCGCGCGCCTTCGCGACGTGGATAAGGGAGGCGGACGACCTGCCGGACGACGTGGCCGTGGCGCGCTCGACGGCCGAGGCGGTGGGCGACGCGGACATCGTGGTCGCGGCGACGACTTCGTCGGAACCCGTCCTGTTCGGCCGCGATCTCCGTCCCGGGACCTTCGTGGCGGCGGCCGGTGCGAATGTGGCGACCGCCCGCGAGGTCGATACGGAAATGGTGCGACGCGCGGGAAAGCTCGTCATCGACAGCCCGGCCGACAGCCTGGCCAACGCGGGCGACCTGACCATCCCGCTCTCGGAAGGCGCGATCCGGAAGGAGGACATCGCCGGGATCGCCGAGATCATCGCCGGTGCCCGGCCCGGCCGCGAAACGGAAGGAGAAATTACCTATTACAAGTCGCTCGGGCTGCCGATACAGGACCTGATCACCGCCCAGCATATCGAGCGCCGGGCAATCGACGCCGGCGCCGGCACCATCATCGACCTCGGCGGCGACCATGATTGAGCGCCCGGCGAGCGGCGTGAACGGGTAGAGGGCATGAAACCGACGTCGCTTTCCTGCATCCGATGCGGACGCTCCTACCCGCTGGAGAGCTTGGACCGCGCCTGCGGCGTCTGCGAAAGAGACGGGGTGGCGGCGAATCTCGGCGTCGTCTACGACGAATCGGCTTCACCCGACCGGGATGCCCTGCCGGCGGCTCCCCGAACGTTGTGGCGCTTCGCGGACACGTTGCCGCTGGAAGCCGGACAGGCGATCAGCCTCGGGGAGGGAATGACGCCGCTTCTTCCGATCGCCTCGCCCTGGTGCGAGGCGCTTTTCGTCAAGGACGAGACCCGCAACCCGACATGGTCCTTCAAGGACCGACTGGCGAGCGTCGCGGTCTCCTGGGCGGTCTCCGCCGGCGCCGGAGTCATCGCTACCAGCTCGTCGGGCAATGCCGGCGCGGCGGCCGCGTCCTATGCCGCGCGCGCGGGCCTCCCCTGCGTGGTGCTCACCTTCAAGGGCGCCGCGGGTCCCATGGTGGAGCAAATCCGGGCGGCAGGCGCAATGGTTCTCGAATGCGCGGAGAAGGAAGATCGCTGGCACATCCTGTCGCGGGCGGTGGAGAAATTCGGCTGGTTCCCGACCTCGCCCTTTTTCGGACCCACGGCGGGAAGCAACTCTATCGGAATCGAGGGATACAAGACGCTGGCATACGAAATCGCGGAAGGGCTCGACTGGTGCGTGCCGGACTGGTGCGTTCTCCCGGTGTGCTACGGCGATGCGCTGTTCGGGCTGTGGAAAGGGTTCGACGAGATGCGTCGGTGGGGGTGGACAGGCGGGATGCCCCGTCTGGTCGCGGCGGAGGTCTCGGGATCGCTCTCCTCGGCGCTTTCTACGGACGATCCGATGCCCCCTGCCGTAGACCGCGACGCCGGCTCCGTCGCGACCTCCATCGACATCCCGCGCAGCACCGCACAGGCATTGATCGCGCTCCGCCGGACGGACGGGATTGCCGTGGCCCTCGACGACGCGGCAATCCTGGGGGCGCGAGAGACGCTCGCGCGGGGCGCGGGCCTGTTCGTCGAAGCATCCTCGGCCGCGGCTTTCGCCGCCATCGAACGGCTCGGCGTCGCGGGGACGATCCGGCGTGGCGACACGGTTGTCGCGATCGCCACCGCCTCCGGCCTCAAGGACGTGGGCGCGGCGCCATCCGCTCCGGTACCCTCGGTCAAAGCCGACCTCGACGACCTTCGCCGTGCACTGGGGGAACATTACGGTTTCGATGTCTGACCTCGGGGTATCGCTGGACTGTTTTTCGCCCGCGCGCGAGATCGCGGCGCAGGCCCGCGCGGCCGAAGCGGGCGGCGCCAGGACGCTGTGGATCGCGACGCACCTGTTCCTGCGGGATCCGGTGGCGCTGGCCGGCGCCGCGCTGGCGGCGACCGAAAAGCTCGAGGTTGCGTTGATGGCGTTGAGCCCGTTCTCGATCCACCCGGTCTACGCCGCGATGACGGCGGCGACGCTGGACGAGCTTTATCCCGGCCGCGTGCTGCTCTCGCTCGGCGTGGGCGCGCCGGGCGATCTCGACGCCGCCGGCATCGTGGCCGAGCGTCCGCTGTCCCGGATCGCGGAGTCGATCGAGATCTGCCGCCGCCTGTACGCGGGCGAGACCCTGGACCACCGGGGCACGATCTACCGGCTCGGCGGCCGCGGTCTGATCAACGCGCCGCGCGACATCCCCATCGTCCTTGCCGCATCGGGACCGCGCATGCTGGCGCTCGCGGGCCGCGAGGCCGACGGCGTTCTGCTGTCGACGACGGTCTCGGTTCCATTCCTTCGCCAGTGCATCACGAGGCTCGGAAAGAGCGACGCGGCACGGTACGGGCAGGTCTACACCCGGATCGGCGAAGCCCCGTCGGAGCTCAAGCGGGCGATCGGCTTCGTGCTGCGCGGCGCCCATCACGGCCCCAACCTGGAGGCGGCAGGTGTCGATCTGGACCAGGACGCGCTCCGCGCGGCCTATGCGGCGGAGGACTGGGCCGGGGTGGAACGCCTGATCGGCCGCGAGGTACTTGCCGCGCACGCCGCGTGCGGAACCGAAGAAACCGTGCGCGCGCGTATCAGCGAATACCGCGACGCCGGCCTCGAGCAGGTGATCGTCGCGGGCGTCACCGAAGCGGAGGAAATTGCCCGTGTCCTGCGTGCGATCGGTTGAGTTCCGCGGCTTCGATTTCGAAAAGCCATGCTCTACTGTGCGAGCGCTTTGGGAGTAACGACATGACGACGGAGAAGCTGGTCCTCTGGGGCGCCGGCACGAACCGGACCCACCGCACGCTGTGGCTCGCGGAAGAGCTCGGCCTCGACTACGAGCATCGCCCGATCGGCCCGCGCACCGGCGAGACGAAGACCGAGGAATTCCTGGCGATCAACCCGCGCCACAAGATCCCGGCGATCGTCCACGGCGACATCTGCCTGACCGAGAGCGCCGCGATCATGACCTACATGACCGAGACGTTTCCGGTGCCGGATGACTTCTACGTCCCGGACGACGCTCTCGGGCGGGCGCGGCTGCTCGAATGGTGCTTCTTCACGATGAGCGAGCTCGACGCCAACGCGATCTACAACATCCGGCGCCACGGCGAGTTGGTCCAGGAATACGGCGCCTCGCCGATCGCCGTCCGCGCGGCGATCGAATATTTCGACCACCAACTCGAATGCATGGAAGAGCGGATCGCGGAAGCGGGCCCGTTCCTGATGGGGGAGAAGATCAGCATCGCCGACATTCTCTTCATGTCGTGTCTCGACACGGCTCAGCGCTATGAGCTCCCGATTCCGGAATTCCTGCGCGACTACCGCGTCCGCATGCGAGCGCGCCCCGCCTACGCGGAGACCTACCCGCGGAACTATGGCGGGCGCGACGTGCCGGAGGTGTGAACCGTGCCCGGCCCCCTCGACGGTATCCGCGTTCTCGACCTGACCACGATGGTCTCGGGACCGGTGGCGACCATGATGCTCGCCGACCAGGGCGCGGAGGTGATCAAGATCGAGTCGCCAGCGGGCGACATCATGCGGCAATACGGCGTCATTCACCGCGGCATGTCGGCGTCGTTTCTCTCCTGCAACCGGTCGAAGCGCTCGCTCTGCGTCGACCTCAAGACAGACGAGGGGCTCGCCATCGTCCGCAAGCTCGCCGCGACCGCGGACGTGCTGGTGCAGAATTTCCGACCCGGCGCGATCGAGCGCATGGGGCTCGGTGAAGACGTCGTGCGTGCGCTCAGGCCCGACATAATCTTTGTCTCGATCAGCGGATTCGGCGAGACGGGGCCCTATGCGCATCAGCGGGTCTATGACGGGGTCATTCAGGCACTCTCCGGGCTGTGCGACATCCAGACCGACAACGAGACCGGCCGGCCGCGCATGGTGCGGACCATCGTCCCCGACAAGACGACCTCGGTGACCGCGGCGCAGGCCATCACGGCGGCGCTGTTCGCGCGCGAGCGCACCGGCAAGGGGCAGCACGTCCGGCTCGCCATGCTGGATACCATGGTCGCCTATCTGTGGCCGGAGGCGAGCTCGCCGCTCACCTTCCTCGACAACGAGCAGGATCCCGCTCGCCAGCAGGCGGGTCCCGACCTGATCTTCAGGACGAAGGACGGCTATATCACCGCGGCCGTCATCTCCAACGCGGAATGGGCCGGCGTGTGCCGCGCCTTCGGCCGCGAGGAGTTGATCGAGGACCCGCGCTTCAAGACCGCCGCCGCGCGCGGCCAAAACCGGACCGAGCGCCGCACGATCATGAACGAGGAGATCGCCAAGTGGCCGACGGCAGAAATCCTCGAACGCCTCGACCGCGAGACGGTCCCCGCCGCGCCGGTGCTGAAGCGCGGCGAGGTGATCGAGGACGCGCAGGTGATCGAGAACGGGATCGTCGAAGTGCGCGACGACCCGGAGCTGGGCCCGGTGCGCCAGCCCCGGCCGGCGGCCCGGTTCACCGAAACTCCGGCCGGGATCCGCTCCGTCGCACCCCGGCTCGGGGCGGACAACACGACGATTCTGGAGGAGCTCGGCTACGACGAGGCAGAGGTTTCACGCCTCGCCGAAGCCCGGGTGGTATATCGGCGGAAGCCGGAGGCCAGCTGAAGCCCTGCTCACTTGTGGTCGTGGTGCTTCATGGCGGGGCCGCGCGCGGCGATCGAGCCCACGGCCACGGTTACGGTAATCGTGCCCGCCTTGTCGAAGGTGAGCGTCAGCGGGAACGTTTCGCCTTTCTTCAGCGGAGCGCGCAACCCGATCAGCATCACATGGTGGCCGCCCGGCTTCAGTGCGGCCGACTTGCCGCCGGGAATCGAGACCGCGTCCACCTTCCGCATACGCGTCACGCCGTCGCTCATCGTGTGGGTATGCAACTCGACACGTTCCGCGACCGGTGCGGAAACTTGGACTAGCCGATCGTCCTCCGTGCCGGCATTTGCGATCCTGAGGTAGGCTGCGCCGGCCTTCGCGGCGCCCGCGCTCGCCCGAGCCCAGGGCGCCTCGACGGTCAACGCGCCGAGCTTCTGCTTGTCGACACCCTGCTGCTGAGCGTGCGGTGCCGCGGCGGAAAATATGGCGAGTAGCAGTACCGCGATGACGGTGCAGACTCGTGCAAGAGCCGGCACGCGGTGCCCTGAGTTTCTCCGGGTCAACCGCCCGCCGCCTCGATCAACGCCCTCAACCTGGGCGGCGTCATCGGGTAGTCGCTGACCTTGATTCCGAACGGAGAGAGCGCGTCCTCGACCGCGGCGACGATGGCGGCGGCGGCCGGCACGGTGCCGCATTCGCCGACTCCCTTTACGCCGAGCGGGTTGATGGGGGAGAGGGTCTCCTCGTAATGCAGGTCGAGGCGGGTGAGTTCCGCCGCCGTCGGCATGACGTAGTCGGCGAGCGTGGTGGTGAGCGGCTGTCCGGCGGAATCGTAGCCCATCCATTCGTAGAGCGCGTTGCCGATCCCGTGCACCACGCCGCCGGTTACCTGGCCGTCGACCAGCATCGGGTTCACGATCCGACCGCAATCGCTGACCACGACGTATTTCAGCAATTCGACTGCGCCGGTCTCGATGTCGACCTCGGCCTCGACGGCATGGACGCCGTTCGAATAGGTGAGTCCCGAAGGCTTGAAATTGACATTGGCCTCGAGCCCGGCCTCGACCCCCTCGGGCAGCGAATAGCCCGGAACGCCGGAGGCGGCCTCGGCGACCTCGGCGAGCGGCACGGCAAGGTCGGGCGCGCCCGCGACGCAGACGGTGCCGTCGACGATCTCCAGATCCTCGGGCGCCGCCTCCAGCATGTGCCCGGCGAGCTTCAACACCTTGTCCCGTACCTCGTTCGCGGCGATGTGCACCGACGAGCCCGCAGTGACGGTCTGGCGGCTGGCGAACCCGCCAAGGCCGAGCGCGACGGTGCCGGTATCGCCGCAGACGACCTCGATGTCGGCCGGGGCGACGCCGAGCGACTCGCCCGCGATCTGGGCGAGGATGGTCTTCAGCCCCTGGCCGATGGCGAGCGCGCCGGTGAAGACCCGCACCCGCCCGGACCGGTCGATCCTGACGATCCCCGACTCGAACGGCCCGCGCCCGGTGCCCTTGAGCCCGTTGGCAATACCGAGCCCCAGATAGCGCCCC
>JAJDVM010000260.1 GCA_022826125.1 Defluviicoccus sp. | reverse complement strand
GCCTTTTCAGCAGATGTCTTTTGCGATGCTGTTTGCGATGCGTTGTGCGGCTTTGCGGATTGAGTGGGTTGCGAGATGTGCGTATCGGGCGGTTGTCTCGATCTGGCTGTGTCCGAGGAGTTTTCCGATGATCGGGAGGGTTTCGCCGAGCGCGAGGGCTCGGGATGCGTATGAGTGGCGCAGGTCGTGGAGCCTGACGTCGTCGAGCCCGGCCCTTGCGCGGACGGTCTTCCAGGCATCGTCGATGGAGCGCAGGTGGTGGCCCTTCCCGCGGCCGGGGAAGACCCATGGGTTTCCGGGCTTGCGCGGCAGGGCGGCGAGCAGGCCTGCCGCGGCCGGGGAGAGCGAGACGGTGCGGGGGCCGGTCTTGGTGTGAGCTACTAGGAGCTACTAGTGGAATTGACGTGGTTGTTTGGGAGTTTGGTGGGGTCGTTCACTCTCCTCACTAGGAGGTTGAGGTTATTGGATATTTTGGTGGTCGTCAAGGATCTTTGTTGCTGCTTTCTTTGCACATACGTATCTGTTATGTATCTGTTCGTTGGTGCATTGAGGGAACTGTATGTCGGGATCGGGGTTCGGGAGGTCGCGGGTTGCGATCGGTGAAGGCGTGGCTGCTGGCTTGATCTGCCGGGAGACACAACCGGGATACATCGTATTCCCGGGCGCGGGAAACGGCGTAGGAATTCGGACAGCCCGGGCCCGGCTTGCCGGCGCCTTGTATCCATGGTTCCCGGCCGGCGGAGGCGGGGCGTGAGGGGCGGGGAGCGGAAGCGCCAGCGGAGCCTCTATTGCAGCGCGGCGGAGCGGGCGACGATCCGCGGCAAGGCGGCGGCGGCGGAGAAGACGGTGTCGCGCTACCTGCTGGACCTTTCCCTGGCCGACGATCCCGACCGCCATGTCGTGGCGTTGACGGCGGCGGAGCAGGCCGAGCTGCGCGACGGGGTGCGGGAGGTCCGCGCGCTGGCGCGTGCGCTCAGGCGCGAGCTTCCGGGCGGCAGCGGGTTGAGCCTTCTGGCGGCGGTATCGGTCCTGGCGCGGGCGCGGATCGGATGAGACGGTCGAGGCGGCGGCGGGGCAGGCCCGAGAGCAATCACCTTTCGATCTCGGCGACCGACACGGAATGGGAGGAGGTTCGGCGCAAGGCGGATCTTCGGGGGCTTCCGATGGCGCGCTACCTTGTGGCGCTTGCCGAGCGCGACGGCGGCGAGGCTGAGCCGGCGATGGCGCTTGCCGGGGAGGAGCAGCGGGAGCTTCTGGGGGCGGTTCGCGAGGTCCGGTCCTTGGTACTGGAGGGCGCGGACGCGGCGCCTCTGGTGCGCGACATGCAGGAGCGGGTTGCGGTTCAGTTCGCGGCGTGGTCGCGGTCGATGGTTCGCTCGGGCCGGCGGGACGGGCTGATGGAGGCTCTGGCGGCGGTGCTCGGCGAGGATCGCGCGCGCGTCGTCGCGCACTCCCTTGCGGCGGCGACGCCGGCGGTGGACGCGCCGGAGAAGGAGGACGACGGTCAGGGCAGTCTGCTGTGAGGCGGGTCGGGGAGGACGGGGCGTGAGCGGGAAAGACGAGACGCGGCCGGGGCCGGATCTTCTGGCGAGCCTGCCGGGTGAGGCACGGGCGTCCGATGCGGCGCTGCTGGAGGCGGTCCGGGCGATGCGGGAAGCGGTCAGGTCGGACATCGCGGCGTTGCGCGACGAGGTTGCGGCTCTACGGCGCGCGGCGGAGGAGGGCCGGCCGGAGCCGGCGCGGGAGGATCTGGACCTGTGGGGCGGGCGTCTGGAAGACCGGGTGGATTCGGTGAGGCCTCCGGCCGGCGCGGGCGCGGCCGTCGCGGCGGATCGGGTCGAGGCGGCGCTGCAGCAGCTCGGGGACCGGGTGGCGGCGATGTTCGGCGGGCTGGAAGCGCGGCTTGGGCAGACGAGCCCGCTCGCGGAGGACGGGGCGGCGGAGAAGATCGGGACCGCGCTGAACACGATGTCGACGATGAAATACGATACCAACCAGGTCAGGACCGAGCTGGTCAGGTTGCGCCGGAGTATCGACGGGCTTCACCTCCGCGGGCGGGCGTTCCTCGCGCCGTGGTTCGCCTTCGTGTTCCTGCTCGGGATGGCGCTGGAAAGCCGTGCGCACCTGCTCTATCGATGGCTGTGGGCAAATTGAGCGGTAGCGACTGAGCGAACGATGGATCGACGCTTCCGGGCTTCCCTGCTTACCGCAATCCTCCTGCTGCCATCCGTGGTCGCTCACGCCAAGGATCCCAGCTATGTCGGCTCTGTTCAGGTGGTACGCGGCGAGGCCGACCCCCGAACCGCGCGCGGCACGGTGTTTCTCGACGCGGACCGCGATTCCAGGCTCGATCCGGGGGAGAAGGGCATCCCCGGCGTGATGGTCTCGAACGGCCGCGAGGTGGTCGTGACCGACGCCGAGGGGGCCTATGCGCTGCCCGCCTACGACGACATGAACCTGTTCGTCACCAAGCCCGCCGGCTACGCCACGCCGGTGAACGCGGACCTGGTGCCGCAATTCAACTACGTCCACAAGATCGCCGGCTCGCCTCCCCTGCGGTTCGGCGGGATCGCACCCACCGGGCCGCTGCCGGCGGCGGTCAATTTCCCGCTGATCGAGGACAGGGTCGGCGACCGGTTCCAGTGCCTGATCTTCGGCGACACGCAGGCCTACACCAACCGCGAGCTGTCCTACGTCCGCGATACCGTCGGCCGGATGCTCGCCAATCGCGACAACGGCGCCACGGAATGCCTGATCTTCGAGGGCGACGTGTTGGGCGACGATCTCTCGCTCTACGGGCGATTCAGGAAGATCGTCGCGGCGGGCGGCGTGCCGCAATATTACGTGCCCGGCAACCACGACCTCGATTTCGATGCCGGGGACGACCGCCATTCGTTCGACACGTTCCGGCGCGAATGGGGTCCCGAATACTACTCCTTCGATATCGGCAAGGTGCATTTCGTGGTGCTGGACGACGTGCGCTACCCGTGCAACGGCGTCGACGACCATGCGTTCTGCGACCTCTCGCAACCACCGACCTTCAACGGCGCGATCCACGAGCGTCAACTCGAATGGCTGCGCAACGATCTGGCGCACGTGCCGGCGGACCGGCTGATCGTGCTGAACGCCCACATCCCCTTTGTCTCCTACTCCGGCGCGAGGTCGCGGAAGCATCAGGTGGACAACCTGGCGGAACTCTACGCGATAATCGGAGACCGCCCGGCCCTGGGGCTCAGCGGGCACGCCCATACTGTCGAGCAGATCCTTCCCGGCGAGCATTTCCATGGCTGGCGGGAGGCCACCGGCACCGGCCCGGCGCCCTTCCACCAGATCGTGACCGGCGCCGTCTCGGGCTCGTGGTGGGCGGGCGACCTCAACGACGACGGCATCCCGCACGGCACCCAGCGGCTGGGCGCGCCGCGCGGCTATTACGCGATCGACTTCGACGGCAACACTTATGTCGACACCTACACAGCCTTCGGCCGAACGCGCGGCGAGCAAATGCACGCGTCCTTCAACACGCCGCGTTTCCGCGCCTGGGCCAGGACGCTCATCGTTTACGCCAAACGCCATGCCAGACGCCGCGTCCTGCCCTTCGAATCCGTGCCGCCGGTGACGATCTCGGATCTCGGTGACATGAACATGCTGACGCTCCAGGACCTCGCGGAAAGCAGCTGGGTCGCGATCAATGTCTGGAACGGATCGAAGGACAGCCGGGTCCGGGTCTCCATCGACGGCGGCAAGCCAATAGAGGCCTTCAGGACCCAACCCGGCGAAGGTGAGCGGAGTTTCTGGGGTCCAAGCTACGCCGATCCGCTTGCCTTGGCGAAGCAGTCGACCAATGCGCGCGTCGCCGTGAGGAGCACCGAAGGAGGGGACAAGACTGCCGGGTTCACGATCTGGCGCGGTGTCGCCTGGAAGGGCGTGCCCGGACCGTTTCCGTTCGGGTTGCTGACCCGCAGGTCAAATCACCTGTGGCGCGCGGATCTTCCGTCCGAGCTGCCGCCCGGACCGCACACGATGGAGATTCTCACGACCGACCGGTATGGACGCACCTTCCGTCTCGTCCAGCCTTTTGAGGTTGTCGAGCGGTTGCCGGAGATGGGCTGGCGTTGGGTTGAATGGCCGGGGTGAGGATCGATATTCATCCTCGGACTCACGGTCATCCACCGGGCTGCGGTCATTATCCTCATCGTCAAACCCTCGCCCTCCCAATGGCCGAGGGTTATCGCATAGGGCACGAAGACGGCATTACCGGGGCGGCGGCACTCGGGCGGCAGCGGAGATTTGAATGGATTGGTTGAAGCAATTGGGCAAGGACAACCGGGGCAGCCGCCCGCGTTGCGTCTTGCTGACAGACGGAAGCCGGGAGCAAGTTGCCGAACGACTCACCCGGATCGTGGGACGGGCAGAAGTCCTGGTCTCGCCCGAAGACCAATGGCGGCCGGCAGGCAAATCGGACGTTGACGAGGCTCAGCTCGACAAGAGGTTGAAAGGCGGCGCGGCATTGGTTCCCGAAACATTGCGCCGGCAGTTGAACGGATGGTGGCTCGCGAAGAATGCGCGGACGCCGAACTGGGATATCGCGAGCACCTGCACCGTCTCCGGCGACAAGGGCTTGCTGCTGGTGGAAGCCAAGGCATACGCGGGAGAGATCCAGGATCAGGACAGATGTCATGCCAGCGGAGCGAACCGGCAACAGATCGAACGGGCGCTGGAACAGGCGAACGCCGGTCTGGGGCAGCTGACCGGTGGACCATGGCGGCTTTCGACCCGATCTCACTATCAATTGTCCAACCGGTTCGCGTGGTCGTGGAAGCTCGCTGCACTTGGCGTTCCCGTCGTGCTCGTCTACATCGGATTCCTGAACGCCGAGGAAATGCGGGGCGACGGCGAACCGTTCCATTCGAACGACGACTGGAAAAACAGGATGCTGGAATACTGCCGCGGAACGGTCGACGAGACCTGCTGGAACGGGAAACTCGACGTAGGCGGGATCCCGCTCCTGCCCTTGATCAGGGTCGTCGAGCAACCCCTTCCACCGTGAACCCTGGTCCCGACGCGGCCCGGACATTCTTGAAAAGAGGAACGGGGCGAATGTTGGTTCGATCCCTCGTACTCGTCTCTTGCCTGGTCAGCGCCCTTCAAGCGCGTTCTGAGACCGTGACCTTCCCGACCGCGGATCCTCAGGCGGCCGGCGGCGATGTCGTCGTGACCGGCGTGCTGACCAACCCCCCGGGTGACGGCCCCTTCCCGAGTGTCGTGTTGCTGCACACCTGCGGGGGCCTCACCGGGCATGTGGCGAGGGACTGGCCGGAGTTCCTGGCCGCTCAAGGCTACCTTGCGCTAGCCCTCGACAGTTTCGGATCGCGCGGCCTCGGACCGTGCCCCAACGCTCTGGTACCGCCTCGGCCCGGAACGAAGACGTTTATCAGCCGCGCGATGATCTCCGATGCTCACGGGGCGCTCGACTGGCTGGACGGGCAGGAATTCGCCAAGGGTCGGCCGAAAGCGGTGATGGGGTTCTCGGGCGGCGGGATGGCGATTCATTTCTCGCTCCTCCGATCCTATTCGAAGACGATCAGGGAGAAGGCGTTCCACGCGGCCATCGTGCTCTACGGACCATGCGCCGTTCGCGGCGGCGCGGTCACGATGCCAAGGCTGGATCGCTCTCCTCTCCCGCTCCTCGAAATCATCGGCGGTCGGGACGAGCGTATCCTGCGGGAATGCAGGGAATTGCTACCTGACGGCCCGTCGACGGAATTGCATGTCCTCCCGGACGCACATCACAATTTCGACAACCCCGTTCACCGTGTTCCCCGCTATTCGACAGGCGGCAGCGCGATGCTGTTCAGTGCCGAGGCGACGGAGATGTCGCGCGATCTGGTCAAGCGGTTCCTGGCCAGGCGGTTGTCCGGCACCCGCGAACGGTGAGGCCCTCTCTACCCGAGTTTCAGTCTTCAGACCATCGCGAACGCCCCGAGCCGGTTGCGGAATTCACCCCTCTCCCGGTTGGAAGCCGCGGCGGAGATCCCGTCCGGCTGCACTCCGGCTGGGGCAGTGCTTCACACGTCCCTCTCTGGTTCCGGGTGGCGCACCTCAAGGGAAACATCGGCGGGGATTGCGATCGCGTCTACCATGCGCCGGGCGGGCAGTATTACGACCGGACGCAGATCGACACGTCGCGGGGCGAGCGCTGGTTCTGCTCGGAGAGCGAGGCGCGGGCGGCGGGATGGCGGCGGTCGAAACGATGACGCGGGCGGGGCAAGGAGCACATCCGGCGCGACGGCGTAGCGTCGCGCCGCGAACACTTCCGCCAACGCGGCAGTCATCGCCTTGCGCGTCGGCGCTGGAATAGCCGATCCATCGTCTCGATCCGGATACCGGATTCCGCGGGCCGATGGTACACGGAAACAATCTATAGATTCCAATAAACGGAATTATCCATGCTATAGTATTTTACTATGGAAATGGAAAACGATTGATCGATGAATTTCCGGCAACTGGAGTGTTTCAGGCAGACTCTCGCCACCGGGACGGTAACCGGGGCGGCCAAGGCGATGGGTATTTCCCAGCCTTCGGCGAGCGTTCTCGTCGCCAATCTTGAGCGCGAACTCGGCTTCGCTTTGTTCAGGCGGGTCAACGGCCGCCTGTCGGCGACACCAGAAGCGCAATACTTGTGGCGCGACGTCGAGCGGACGCTTGAGAGCGTCGAGCTAACAACGCAACGCGCCCGGCAGATCCGCGACCAGCAATTCGGCAACCTCGTCGTCGCCACCTATCCGGACATTGCGGTCGATTTCCTGCCCCGAATCGTCAGCAGCTTTCGCGCCGACCGTCCCGACTTGCAGGTTCGAATCCTCGCCCGCCGCTCGCAGATGATGCAGGGGCTGTTGCCTACCCAGCTCTACGACCTCGCCATCGTCGAATGGCCGATCGAGCTTGTTTCGGTGGAGGTCGAAGAATTCGTCTTCCCTTGCGTTTGCGGATTGCCGGAAGGCCACGCGCTGGCCGACCGGCCCTCGATCGGACCGGCCGACCTCGACGGAGAGCCGTTCGTCTCCCTCTTGCCCGAACACATGGTCTATCCGCAGACGGAAAGCGTGTTCGCAGCCCACGGCGCGTCCTGGAACATCGCAATCGAAACCCAGACCATGGAATCGGTATCCTCCTTTATTCGGCACGGGGCGGGGGTCGGCCTGCTCGATCCGTTTACGGCGCAACGATACTCGCGGGACGGCATTGCTGTGCGCCGGTTCGATGCGGCGATCAGCTACAGGATCGCCATGGTCTTCCCCCGCGACAGGCTCCGTTCGGCAATCCTCAGTTCCTTCGCGGATACGTTGCGCGCGGCATTCGACTCCGTGAAGCGGACTGGCAGTTCCCAAATGCTCTCGTAGACAGATTGGGCTGGCCCGTCTGGCATTACCGTCGTCCGGAGATCCTCAGAGCTTCGATTCGTACGGCGATCTCTCGCGGTGCAGCGGATCGACCTTGTGTTCGCGAACTTGAGCGACGACGCACCTCCCTCGGAGCAGCGCGTCGGGCCGTTCGCCAAGCGCCTCCATCGACTAACACCACCGGATAGACCCCGTCCAGCGGCCGGTTAGTTGATAAACCTTCCGGGTTTTTCGCTGCCCGTTCGGACCAGGAGTCGAGCTAACTGTGCCAATCCCTTCTCGGACAGTTTCCACTGCTGTGTGATTTCGCGCCTGATCGGTTGGCTCTGTTCCTTGAGCGCAACCGCTTGCGTTTCGAGGCCGCCAATCCGCGCCACGGTCAAGAATGGCGGACATGGCGGCACGCCGACCTGCCCGATGACCTCGTGCTCATCCCCCAAGTGATCGACTGCACGACCAATTATGTCCAGCATCCCCGAAACGTCCCCGACCGCATCCTGTGCTTTGTCGACATCGTCAGACGGGAGCAGGTGATCGTCGGGACCGATTGCGACTTCGCGACGTTCGCGGGATACAGAGCGGTAGATGCGGAGATCGTGTTCGCGAAACTACGGGCGCTCGCGGAGGGCGCGGCAATCGCGAGCGAAGAACTGTTCTGAAACGGCAGACTGCCTCCAACCGGCGGTCACGCCACCCGACCATGGCGGCGGAGCAGCCTGGCGACCGAACAGTCCCGGCAAGGATTGAGCGTGGTATGCGCGATGTCCGGAAACCTTCCGCCGAGGATACCCGGACATACCTAGCCACAACTCGGGGCGCTCATCGACGCCATCCTATGGCACGAATGCCGGAACTGCATTGGGAACCGTGGACGCGGTTCGAACCCGAACAGAAATGTCTCAGGCTCCCTCGATCACGCCCGAGACTTCAGAAATGAACCGGGAAAGGGTTCGACACCTGGGCTCGCAACCACCGAGACCGATATTTTATCGAAGTCTCGGTCTGATTTGTTCCAAGTCTCTGAGCTAGTGTGGATTGTCGCGTCGTGGCGGCGCAGATACGAGGCCCGTGTCCGGGAATCGATCGAGGGCGGCGCGATACTGGAAGCCGCAGCCGGACCGGTTTTGCGCGCGTGGGCAGGCTTGCGCCGGGAACCGGCCAGCCTGGAGAGCCCGCTCCACAAACCGGCCAGCGAGGGCCCGGTTTGCCGGCCGCCGATAACAGTGCTTGGTGTGGGCCCCGTCGTCGCGGAGACCTCAATGTCCGCACACGACGACCTCAGAGCCATCGCGAAGATCGAAAGACATTCGCCCCTAGATGGAGCTGACGCCGGGACCGGTCCGGCCGGCGGCTCTTAGCCCGCCTGCAGGAGCGGCAATAGCGCAGTCGGGCGGAAAACGGGTCTTCCCATGGACACCCTTTCGCGGGCGAACAATAATTCATCGGTCGTGGAGGATAGACCTAATATTGCGTTGACGGTGAATGGCGCGACCCGGGAGGCGCCCATCCCGGCCGACGAGACGCTGCTCGATACCCTCCGTGTCCGGTTCGGACTGACGGGTGCGAAGCGCGGTTGCGACCAAGGTGTCTGCGGTACCTGTACCGTGATGGTCGACGGTCAGGCAGTGCGTGCCTGTCTGTCGCTCTCGGTCAACTGCACCGGTTTGGAGATCGTCACCGTTGAGGGACTCGCGCAGGACGGCATTCTGGACCCGGTGCAGCGTGCCTTGGTCGAATCGGGCGCAATCCAGTGCGGGTTCTGTACGCCGGGGCTGGCGATCGCCGCCCGAGCGCTGCTGAACGAGAACCCGGAGCCCACGGTGGAAGAGATCCGCGTGGCTGTGTCGGGCAATATCTGCCGGTGCTCCGGTTACGTGAAGATTGTCGAGGCAATCGTAAAGGCGACGCGAGGGTGAGATGGTGGAGTCGTTGACAACCGAGGACCTCCGCGCGGTGGGTGCCCGCCTGCCGCGCGAAGATGCGGCGGAAAAGGCCATCGGCGCCGCGCAATACCTCGACGACATCCAGCTTCCGGGCATGCTCCACCTGGACATCGTCCGCAGTCCGTTTGCGCATGCCCGCATCAACTCCATCAACACGGAGGAGGCGCTGAAGATCCCCGGCGTGCTCGCGGTCATCACCGGCGAGACGCTCAAGCAGTACAACCTGCACTGGATGCCGACCCTGATGTCCGACACCCAGATGGTGCTGCCGACCGAGAAGGTCATGTACCAGGCGCAGGAAGTGGCGGCGGTCATCGCGACGGACCGCTACGCGGCGGCCGACGGGGTCGAGGCGGTGGAGGTGGACTACGAGCCGCTGCCGGTCGTCGTCGATCCGTTCAAGGCGCTCGAGCCGGACGCGCCGGTGCTGCGTACCGACAAGGAAGGCAAGACGGACAACCACATCTTCCACTGGGAAGTAGGAGACCGCGCCGCGACGGACAACGCCCTCGCCGACGCCGACGTCGTCGTCAAGCAGGACATCTACATCCCGCGCATCCACGTCGCGTCCATCGAGACCTGCGGCTGCGTCGCCGACTTCGACCGGGTCATGGGCAAGCTCAAGGTCTACATGACCACACAGGCGCCGCACGCCATCCGCACGGTGCTGGCGCTGGTGGCCGGGCACGTCGGCTTGTCCGAAGAGAAGATACAGGTCATCTCCCCGGACATCGGCGGCGGGTTCGGAGGCAAGGTGCCGGTCTATCCGGGGTACGTGCTCGCGATCGCCGCGTCGGTCGTGGTCGGCAAGCCGGTCAAGTGGGTCGAGGACCGGATGGAGAACCTGCAGGCCGACTCCTTCGCGCGCGACTACCACCTGAAGGCCGAGCTCGGGGCGACGCGGGACGGCACCCTCACGGCATTGAAGATCAAGACGGTGGCCGACCACGGCTACACCGACGCCGCCGCGAATCCGTCGAAGTTCCCGGCCGGCCTCTTCTCCATCGTCACCGGGTCCTACGACCTGCAGCACGCCTTTGCCGAGGTGGACGGCGTGTACACGAACAAGCCGCCGGGCGGCATCGCCTACCGCTGCTCGTTCCGGGTGACCGAGGCGGTCCACACCATCGAGCGGCTGACCGACGTCATGGCCCGCGAGCTCGGGATGGACCCGGCCGACCTGCGCCTCAAGAACTTCGTCCCCGCCGGCAAGTTCCCCTACAAGTCGGTGCTGGGATGGGAGTACGACAGCGGCAACTACCACGGCGCCCTCGAGAAGGCGATGGAGCGCATCGGTTACGCCGAGCTGCGCAGGGAGCAGGCCGAGAAGCGGAAGCGGGGCGAGCTGATGGGCATCGGCATCTCGAGCTTCACCGAGATCGTCGGCGCGGGGCCCTCGAAGACCTTCGACATCCTCGGCCTCAAGATGTTCGACTCCTGCGAGATCCGGGTCCATCCCACCGGCAAGGCGACCGCGCGCTTCGGCACCAAGTCGCAGGGGCAGGGCCACGAGACCACCTACGCGCAGGTGCTCGCCGAGGAGCTCGGCATCCCCGCCGCCCACATCGAGATCGAGGAGGGCGACACCGACACCGCCCCCTACGGGCTCGGCACCTACGCCAGCCGTTCGACGCCGACGGCAGGCGCGGCCGGGGCGATGGCGGCGCGCAAGGTGCGCGACAAGGCGAAGAAGATCGCCGCCTACCTGCTGGAGGTGAGCGAGGACGACCTCGAATGGACGCCCGGGGCCTTCTCGGTCAAGGGCGCGCCGCAGAAGTCGAAGACCATCCAGGAGATCGCGTTCGCGGCGTACACAAACCATCCGCCCGGCATGGAGGGCGGCCTGGAAGCCGTCTCGTATTACGACCCGCCCAACCTGACGTTCCCGTTCGGCAGCTACATCTGCGTCGTCGACATCGACCGCGGCACGGGAGAAGTGAAGATCCGCCGGTTCGTGGCGGTGGACGACTGCGGCAACATCATCAACCCGATGATCGTCGACGGGCAGATTCACGGCGGCCTCACCATGGGCATGGCGCCGGCGCTGCTCGAGGAGATCAGCTACTACGAGAACGGCAACATCTCGGGCGGGAGCTTCATGGATTATCTGGTGCCCACGGCGATGGAGACGCCGCGGTGGGAGACCGACAAGACCGTGACCCCGTCTCCGCACCACCCGCAGGGCGCGAAGGGGGTCGGCGAATCGGCCACCGTGGGCGCGCCGCCGGCGATCGTCAACGCAGTGGTGGATGCGCTGGCCCATCTCGGCGTGCGGCACATCGACATTCCGATCACGCCCGAGAAGGTGTGGCGGAAGCTGAAGGACGCCGGCGCAGGCCTGTAGCCGCTGAGTCCGAGCCGGCCGGCCGGCGGGGTGTTGATATACTCGCCGCGCATGGATGCGGCCGTCGCCTCGCTCGGCGCCCTGGCAATCGCCATCCTCGTCAGCTGCACCATCCGGCTGCACGTGGGGTTCCTCGCCATCGCCCTCGCCTGGGTGGTCGGCGTGTACGTGGCCGGGATGTCGCCCCGCGAGGTGATGTCCGGCTTTCCGACCAGCCTGTTCCTGACGCTGGCCGGCGTGACCCTGCTCTTCTCGCAGGCGCAGGCGAACGGCACGCTGGAGCGGATCGCGCGCAACGCCGTGGTGTTGTGCCGCGGCAACGTCGGCGTGATGCCGATGATGTTCTTCGCCCTCTCGTTCGTGATCGCGTCCATCGGCCCCGGCAACATCGCGACCGTGGCGCTGATTGCGCCCATGGGGATGGCCGTGGCGGGGCAGGTCGGCGTGCCCGCGTTCCTGATGGCAATCATGGTGGGCAACGGCGCGAACGCCGGCTCGCTGTCGCCGATCGCGCCGACCGGCGTGATCGTCAACGGCGTGATGGCCGACATCGGGCTCGGCGGGTTCGAGACGCTGACCTACTTGAACAACATGATGGCGCACGTCGTGATCGCCTTCACGGCGTACTTCCTGTTCGGCGGCTGGCGGCTGCTGCGCCGGTATCACGCCGGCGCGGTAGAGGTCCCCTCGGGCACGGGAGACGACAGCGGCGAGGATCAGGCCGGTGACGGCTTCAACCGTTCGCAGCTGATCACGTTGGCCGTCATCGGCACGCTTGTGACGAGCGTCGTGTTCTTCGACGTGCACG
>JAJDVM010000273.1 GCA_022826125.1 Defluviicoccus sp. | reverse complement strand
GGCGCGCGGCGGGCGGTGCGGGGGCGGGGGCGGTATACCGACGACATCTCGCTGCCGCGCATGGTGCACGCGGCGTTCGTGCGCAGCCCCTACGGCCACGCGCGCATCCTCTCCGTCGACACGTCGGCGGCGGCGGCCCATCCGGGCGTGGTCCGCGCGATGACCGGCACCGAGCTGGCGGAGCACTGCCCGCCCTGGTCGGGGATGCTGACCAGCTTCGAGGGCATGAAGGCGGCCCGGCAGCACGCGATGGCGGTCGACCGCGCGTGCTGGCAGGGCGAGCCGGTGGCGGTCGTCTGCGCGCGCACGCGTGCCGAGGCCGAGGATGCCGCCGAGCTGGTCGCGGTCGAATGGGAGGAGCTTCCCGTCGTGATCGACAAGGAGCGCGCGCTCGGCCCCGGCGCGACCGTCCTCCACCCCGAGCTCGGCGACAATCTCGCCTGGCGGCGCGACATCGACATCGGAAATGTCGACTCGGCATTTGCCGCCCCGGATGCCGTCACCGTCGAGGAGACCTACGCGTTCGGCCGCCATACCGCGGTCAGCCTGGAGCCCCGCGCCTTGCTCGCCGACTGGGACGAGGGGACGGAGAAGCTCACCGTCTACACCTCCAGTCAGGTGCCGCACATGATCAGGACGGTGTTCGCGCGGCATCTGCCGGTCGAGGAGCACAATATCCGCATCGTAGCCCCCGACGTGGGCGGATCGTTCGGCCTGAAAATCCACACCTACGGCGACGAGGTCGCGGCCTGCGCGCTCGCGATCCTGTTGAACCGGCCGGTCAAGTTCGTCGCCGACCGGCTGGAATCCTTCGTCACCGACATCCATGCGCGCGAAAACCGCATCAGGGCGCGCATGGCTGTCACCCGCGAAGGCGAGATCGCCGCGCTCGAAATCGACGGTTTGTCGGGTGTCGGCGCCTACTCGCAATATCCGAGGACCAGCGTGTTCGAGGCCAACCAGATCCTCAACATCGCGGGCGGGCCGTACAAGCATCCGAACTACCGGGCGGTCGCGCGAATTGCCTACCTGAATGCCGTCCCGACATCGCAATACCGCGGAGTCGGCCACCCGATAGGCATTTCGGCGAGCGAGGCGCTGCTCGACCTCGCGGCCGACAGGATCGGCATGGACCCGGTCGAGCTCCGCCGCCGCAACGTGATGGAGGACGACAGCTACCCGCGCAGCACGGCATCCGGCGTGCACGTCCAGGATTTGTCGCACCAGGCCTGCCTGGAGCAGCTCGTCGAGCGGATCGGATACGACCGGCTGCGCGCTGAGCAGGAGAAGTTGCGCGAGGACGGCATTTACCGCGGCATCGGCGTCTGCTCCTTCATCAAGGGGACCGCGCCGGGGCCGGAAGGCTATTACGGCGCGGGCAAGGCGCCTATCGCCTCGCAGGACGCGTGCACGATGAGCCTCGAGCCCGGCGGCGGCGTCCTGTGCGCGGTCGGCGTCACCGAGCAGGGGCAGGGGGCGGACGCGGTGGTGCGCCAGATCGCGGCGACCGCCGTCGGCGTTCCCATCGAGCGCGTCCGGGTGATCTCCGGCGACACCGACGCGGTGCCCTACGGGGGCGGGACCTATGCCAGCCGGGCGACGGCGATCGGCGGCGAGGCGACCTGGCTCGCCGGGCGGGCGCTCCGCGAGGAAATCCTGAGGCTCGCCGGCGCGCTCCTTCAGACCCCGCCCGGGCGGCTCGACGTGGCGGGCGGCAACGTGGTGGACGCGGGCGGCGACGCGGCCCGGATCTCGCTCGCCGAGATCGGGCGGATCGGCCATTTCCAGGTCGGCGAGCTGCCCAACGACATCCAGCCCGAGCTGACCCAGACCCGGCATTTCCGGCTGCGCGACCGGATCTACATCTTCACCAACGGCGCGCACGCCTCGCATGTCGAGGTCGACATCGAGACCGGCGCGGTGCGGCTGCTGAACCACTGGGTGGTCGAGGATTGCGGCCGGGTCGTCAATCCGATGCTGGCCGACGAGCAGGTGCGCGGCGGCGCGATCCAGGGGATCGGCGGCGGGCTCTACGAGCACTGCATCTACGACGAGAACGCCCAGCTGATGAACGGCACGATGGTCGACTATCTGACCCCGATGGCGCTCGAAATGCCGGATATCGACGTGGCCCACGTGCAGACGCCGACCGCCGAATCCGAGCTCGGCGCCAAGGGGGTAGGCGAATCCGGCGTCGGCGGCGCGCCGTCCGCCGTGATGAACGCGATCAACGACGCGCTGAAGCCATTCGGCGCGCGCGTGAGGGAGCACCCGATCACGCCGGAGACGATATTGAGGGCGCTGGGGCGGGTTTGACGCGTGGCCCGCGTCCTGATCGCCGGCGCGGGGATCGGCGGGCTGGCGGCGGCGGGGTGTCTGCTGCTCGCCGGGCACGAGGTCGAGCTCTACGAGCAGGCCCCGGAGCTCGGCGAGGTCGGGGCGGGCATCCAGCAGAGCGCCAACGCGACCCATGTGCTGCGCCGCCTCGGCGTGCTCGACGCGCTGGAGGAGCGGGCCTTCCGGCCGCCGGTCACCGAGTTCCGCCTGTTCGACTCGGGCGAGGTGCTGCAGGCGCTGGCGCTCGCCGCCACCCATGAGGAACGCCACGGCGCGCCTTATCTCCAGCTCCACCGCGCCGACTACCACGCCGTGCTCGCCGCGCGGGTCGAAGCGCTGAAACCGGGCTGCGTCCGTCTCGGCGCGACGGTTACCGGGTTTCGCGAGGACGCCGGCAGCGTCACGCTGCATCTGGCCGGCAGGTCGCGGGTCGCGGGCGACGTGCTGATCGGCGCGGACGGGATCAAGTCGGCCGTCCGGCGGCAAATCGCCGGCGAGAACCGGCCGCGCTACACCGGCGATTCCGCGTGGCGGTCGATCGTGCCGGTCGAGCGCCTGCCGGCGGGTTTCCTCGAAGGCAAGTCCTCCATCTGGGTCGGCCCCGGCAAGCACGCCGTGGTCTATTTCCTGCGCGGCGGCGCGCTGCTCAATTTTGTCGGCGCCGTCGAGCTGGAGGAACGGATCGAGGAGTCCTGGACCCAGAAGCGGCCCTGGAAGGAATTGCGGGCGGATTTCGAGGGCTGGCATCCCGACATGTTGAGGATCGTCGACGCCGCCGACCGCGAGTCCTGCTTCCGCTGGGCGCTCAACGTGCACCCGCATCTGCCGCGCTGGAGCACGGGGCGGGTCGCGTTGCTGGGCGACGCCGCCCATCCGATGCTGCCCTACGCGGCGCAGGGCGCGGCGATGGCGGTGGAAGACGCCGCGGTCCTCGCCCGCGCGCTCGACGAGGCCGGCTCGGTTCCCGGCGCGCTGGCGCTCTACGAAGCTCACCGCAAGCCCCGCGCGCGCCGCGTCGTCGAGGAGTCCCGCGACAACCGCCGCCTGTTCCACCTGCCGGACGAGGACGCGCTCCGCGCCGCCTTCGCCGAACGGGACATGGACCGCGAGCGGTCGGACTGGCTCTACAGCTACAACCCGCTGACGGCGGATCTGTCGTGAGTCGGTGTATCCCGTTGACCGTTATCGGGCCGCCGTTGGCGGCCACTCATTCGGCGGCCTCCGCCACGTCGACGACGGTCGCCGTACACTGCGGTTCGGGCACAGGCTCCCCGTGTTCGCGCAAGCTCTCGATGTGATACCGGATCGCTTGCCGGATCTCCCGAACGGCGTCTTCCCTGGTATCTCCCGTGGCGACGCAGCCGGGAAGGTCGGGAACGTAGGCGGCGAAATTCGCCGGCGCCCTTTCGATCACGATGGTGTATCGCATCTGTTCCCTTACCCTTTCAACCCGGCCTGCTTCATGACGCTCGCCCATGTCCCTCGCGAGAGATCATCGCCCGGCTTTCCGGCGACGGTCACGGTACCCGGCTTGTCCCGATGGCGGTACTGGCGATGACTGCCTCTGGTTCGAACCAATGTCCATCCGTCCTGTTCGATCAAGCGGATGGCATCGCGGACTTTGGGCATCGTCGGGCGCCTTCCGTCACCGATCCGTATGGCCCCGCGACCCAATCCCGGGCGCGGTCGGGTCGACGGTGTGGCGCCAAACCCCACACGTTCAGCTTGCCCCCTGCGAAGCCGGGCCACAAGCCGCTTCTTTTCGGTCGCGACGGCCCTAAGCCTGGATTTCTCACCGATCGCTGCCGGAAAGCCCGCGCCGTTGCCGACCCCAAGACTGTCACCCCGGACTTGTTCCGGGGTCCAGGGTCACGGGCTCCACCGTCGGAGGGGTTTCACTGGACCCCGGAACAAGTCCGGGGTGACAGCAGGGGACACGAGCGGGCGCTGCGTCGACCGGGACGGGCGGTGGGAGAGATGCACGTCCGCGCCGGACGAGGACGCGCTCCGCGCCGCCTTCGCCGAACGGAACATGGACCGCGAGCGGTCCGACCGGCTCTACAGCTACAACCCGCTGACGGCGGACCTGTCGTGAGCCGGCGCATCCCCGACGCCGTCATGCCCGGATCCGGGTCGATATTTACGATAAAAATATAAATAGAGCCTGAAAAAATACACCTATTTTATTCTCGGTTTGGTAGAAAGAGTCACCATGGACTTGAGTCCATGAACGCGCGGGGGCGGCAAATGAGACGTCTCGCCGGTCCGCCGATGACGGCGGTACGCCGGTCGCCGGGCTCCCGCGGTGGAAGCAAGGGAAATTCGTCCATCCGAACTGGAGTCATCCGGCAATGACCGCAACGAAACGATATTCGCCCCTCGTGTTCGCCATCGCATGCGTTCTGGTCCTGCTTGGCGGGAACCGGCCGGCGCTGTCCGACGATCTGGGCGCCTGGAATCCGAGTCTCTCGGGCGTTATGAGCGTGAACAAAGCTGACGGCACTCGTGAAATACGGTTCAGCTTCGGTGTGGTGGGGGCCGTGAACGATGACAGCATCGTACCCGAGGTTTGCGGGACCTTCTGGTATACGTTCAGTTCCCGGCCATCGTGGAGCGAAACATCGTGCGTACCGAAGTCGGTCGTCAACCGGGGCGGCGGTCGGTTCAGGGCGACGTTTAAT
>JAJDVM010000137.1 GCA_022826125.1 Defluviicoccus sp. | reverse complement strand
CAGCCGTCGCCGCGGATCTCCGCCTGACGGAACCCGAACCGCCCCTCGACCGGGCGCGCTGTAGTGCCGACCTTTGAGAGGTCAATCAAGGAAAATCAATGGGTTGGCATCCTCAAAACCCCCGAGTTGCGGAAGTCGGGTTAAGCCTGGTCGTGCGCAACGGCCGCGGCGAGCTGGAACGGGTCGCGGAGGCGTTGGACGGTTTCGCCGACCGGCACGGGCTGCCGCAACAGGACCGGTTCCAGTTGCAACTCTGTTTGGAAGAGACGCTCATGTACATCGTCGAGCGCGGCCATGACGATAGCGACACGCAGCGGATCGAAGTCCACCTCCAGGTGGACGAGGAATCCCGCAGCCTCGCAATCCGCTTCGTGGACGACGGCCGGGAACTGGATCCCGATTCCCTCATGTTCCAGCCGGGTCCGGACACGATACAGGAAGAAACGGTCGTGGACGGCCTCGGCCTGCATCTGGTGCGCACGTATGTCGACGACTTGCGATACCGGCGCGAAGACGGTCGAAACTACCTGAGTCTGAGTAAGAGGATCGGGATCTAGCGCCTGTCCGTTTCAGATAGAAGCGCCTTTACCCTGGTCTCCACACCGTCATGGTCGGCCTTCGCCGACCATGACGGAAGAGAACGGATGAAGCGGTTCCAACTAAAACAGATCCGCCCTAGTCGCAGCCGTCACCTGCGCTCTGCAACGGCGCACCGCCGCATTCTGCCTTGAAGCGCGTCCGCCGGCGAATGACATGGGCTCGCGCGGTTGCTTGGTTCGCTGGAATCGCGTCCGATGATTCTTGCCTGTCCCAACCCGGTCCCCCACGGTCCGGGCATGATGGAAGAAATGTCGCGGGCCTCCCGCCCGTCAAGCTATCGAAATAAGTTCCTAATCGAGCGCGTTGCGAAGGCGGCTCCGGATCCGTTCCAGCTCTTCCAGGAGCTCGGCCAGCGCGGCTCTCAGCGCCTCGACCTCGGACGCATCGGCCGCCGGGGCCGCCGGGGCCGCCGTCGCTCCGGCAATCGCGTCGGGCCGGGCCCGCGGCTCCGGCTCTTCCGGCGGGGCCGGGCTGTTCCGGCGCTCGGCGAGCGCCTTCACGCCGCCCTCGCGCAACAGCTTCTGAACGCCCTTGATGGTATAGCCGTCGGTATAGAGCAGCTCGCGGATCGATCTCAGGAGGTCGATGTCCTCCGGGCGGTAATACCGGCGCCCGCCGCCGCGCTTCATCGGCTTTACCTGGATGAACTTGCTTTCCCAGAAGCGCAGCACGTGCTGCGGCACGTCGAGCTCGCCCGCCACCTCGCTGATGGTACGGAAAGCCGCGGCCGACTTCCCGGCTCCCCGGCGCCTCGCTTCGACCGGTTGTGCCGCTTCCGCCATGGCTCAGCCGCCGGACGGATCCGGGTCGCCGGGCCGCGCGGCCGCCATCGATTCATTGATTCTCGACTTGAGCACGTTGGAGGCGCGGAACACCAGCACCCTGCGCGGAAGGATCGGCACCTCTTCTCCGGTCTTCGGATTGCGCCCGACCCTGGCGCCCTTCTGACGGACCGAGAAGCTGCCGAACGAGGAAATCTTGACCGACTCGCCGCGGGCCAGCGAATCCGACATCTCGCGAAGCACGGTTTCCACCAGGTCGGCCGATTCGTTGCGCGACAGCCCGATTTCCCGGTACACCGCTTCGGCCAGATGCGCACGCGTCACCGTCGCTGACGCCATTCCCCAAGCCTCCGCCTGTTCCTCGCTCAGCGTACGCCGCGCAAAGAATACAGTCAATTATCAATAGGATAGACGGAGTGCCTAATGTAATTCCGCGTCAAGCGGGGACGGGCAATGGGCGCGGCCCGGCCTGCCTACCAGCGAACCAGGCTGGCGCCCCAGGCGAAACCGCCGCCCATCGCCTCGAGAAGGCAAAGATCACCGGGCTTGATCCGGCCGTCCCCCGCCGCGTCGGCGAGCGCCAGCGGAATCGAGGCCGCGGACGTATTGGCATGCCGGTCGACGGTCACGATCACTTTCTCCTCCGGCATCCCGAGCTTGCCGGACGTGCTCTTGATGATCCGCAGGTTGGCCTGGTGCGGCACCACCCAGTCGACGTCTTCCGCGCCGACGCCGGTAGCGGCCAGCGCCTCCTGCATCACCGTCGCGAGGTTGACCACCGCGTGCCGGAACACGTCGCGGCCCGCCATCCTGAGATGCCCGACGGTGCGGGTGCTCGACGGCCCGCCGTCAACGAAGAGGAGGTCGTGGTGGCGCCCGTCCGAATGGAGATGGTTCGACAGCACCCCGCGGTCCTCGGCCGTCCCCGTCCCCTCCTCCGCGCGCAGCACCACCGCGCCCGCCCCGTCGCCGAACAGGACGCAGGTCCCCCGGTCGGTCCAGTCGAGGATGCGGGAGAAGGTCTCCGCGCCGATGACGAGCGCACTTTCGGCCTGGCCGAGGCGGATGAAGTTGTCCGCCACGTTGAGCGCGTAGATGAAGCCCGAGCAGACCGCCTGGACGTCGAAGGCGGCGCCGCGGGTCATGCCGAGCTCGTTCTGGACCCGCGTCGCGGTCGCGGGGAAGGTCTCGTCGGGGGTCGCCGTCGCCAGCACGATCAGGTCGAGGTCGGACGGCTCCATCCCCGCCCGGCCGAGCGCGGCGCGGGAGGCGGCGGTCGCCAGGTGGGAGGTGAATTCTCCTTCGGCCGCGATGCGGCGTTCGAGGATGCCGGTGCGCTGGACGATCCACTCGTGCGACGTGTCGACCATCCGCGCGAGGTCTTCGTTGGTCAGCACCTTCTCGGGCAGATACCCGCCGCAGCCGGCGACGACGGCCCGCGTCACCATCAGGATACGGCCGCGCGGGTCCGGACGGGCATCGACAGCGAGCCGCGATCGAGCTGCGCGGTGATCTTTTCGTTGAACCGATGCGTGGCCATGTCCACCGCCACGCCGATGGCATTGGCGAAGCCGAAGGCATCCGTCGAGCCGTGGCTCTTGACCACGTTGCCGTTGAGGCCGAGGAACATCGCGCCGTTGTAGCGCCTCGGGTCGACGCGGGCGCGCAGCTTGTTGAGGCTCCGCCTGGCGAGAAGATAGCCGAGCCGCGAGCTCACGGAACTCTTGAACGCCTTGCGCAGGAATTCCGAGTAGAGCTTCACCGAACCCTCGATCGTCTTGAGCGCGATATTACCGGAAAACCCGTCCGAGACGATGACGTCGACGGTTCCCATGGCGATGTCGTCGCCCTCGACGAAACCGTGGTAGCGGATACCGGCATTGTCCTCGCGCAATATGGCCGCCGCCTGGCGGACGGCCTCGTGCCCCTTGACCTCCTCGGTTCCGACGTTGAGGAGGCCGACCGAGGGATTCTCGAGCCCCAGCACGGTGCGACCGAACTCCGATCCCATGACCGCGAACTGGATCAAATTGTCGGCATCGCACTCGACATTCGCGCCGAGGTCGAGCATCACGCTCTCGCTGCGGTAGTTGGGAAAGACCGCCGCGATCGCGGGGCGGTCGATCCCGGGCAGGGTCTTCAGCGTGAACTTCGCCATCGCCATCAGCGCGCCGGTATTGCCGGCCGAGACGACGCCTTCCGCCTCGCCGTCGCGGACCGCGTTGATTGCCAGCCGCATGCTCGACCGTTTCCCCTGGCGCAGCGCCTGGGACGGCTTGTCGTCGTCGGTGACCATTTCCTCGGTGTGATCGATGGCGATCGTCCGGCGCAGCTTGGGCATGCGCTTCAGCAACGGCGCGATCTTGCGCTCGTCGCCGAACAGCCGGAAGCGGACGTCGGGATAACGCCTCCGCGCGATGTTCGCGCCCCGGACCACGATACGCGGCGCGTTATCGCCTCCCATCGCGTCGAGGGCAATTGTAAGCAGCGCCTTCAACCGAAACCGGCCTCCGATGGGGTGCGGCGGGCTATGCCGTTCCTGCCTCCACGACTTCACGGCCGTCGTAATACCCGCATGACGGACAGACATGGTGGGGACGCTTGTACTCGCCGCAGTTCGGGCACTCGACGTAGGCCGCCACGCTCAGCGCATGATGCGAACGCCGCTTATTGCGGCGGGACTTGGACACTTTCTTCTTGGGTACAGCCATCGCCAGCGTCTCTGATTGAGTTTGTCGAAGGGAATTGCGCGGATACCTAGCCGACCGGCAAGCGACCGGCAAGCGAAAGCGCAGTCTACCTGTTTTCGGTGCGCCCTTCCAGCACGCGAAACGGCGAATCGGTCCCCTCCGGCGGGGAATCGTCGCCTTCGCCCGGCCCGGCCGCCTCATCGGCGGCCGGCGAGCGGGGAAAGGGGTCGAGGCACAGCGCCAGCTCGACGGCCACGGCCTCCCCGATATCGAGCGATTCGCCGGCGAAGGGCTCGAAATCCTCATCCGCCGGAATCACGACCGTCTTCCGGTCGAGCGCCTCCTGTCCGACCGGCCGGAAGAGAAGCGCAACCTCCTCGTCGATATCGCTGGCGACGGGATCGAGGGTCACCACGCATTCCTGCACGACTCGGGCGGAGAAACGCGCCGAAACGGCGACGTCGTCCTCGTTCGTGCGCCGGAGCGCCACGCGAGCGGAAAGCGAGTCGATCGAAACGATGCCGAAACGCCCGGCGAGAGCGCGGCGCTCCTCTTCCCCGGCCACGATTTCGCGGACCGTCCCGGAAAGGGGAATCCGATCGACGCGGACGGGGCGCGAGAATTCGGGTGTCATTCCGGGACCCCTCACCCGGTCCCGACGGGAAGCGCGAAAGCCGCATCGAAGCGCACGCGGCCCGCGACCAGGTCGTCGAGCGGCTGGGTCTCCAGCGCCTCGAGCTGATGCCGCGTATAACGCGCCATCGCGCTCGCGCCGTCCGCCGGCGCCGGGACCGTGCCGTAGAGATTGCGGACCAGCGCCGACCGGAGCGCGTCCTCCCCGCCATCGAGCCCGCCCTCATAGGCCTTGACCCGCCCGAGGAAGGAGCTCGCCATGAACTTCACCCGGCGTCCCACGCCGAGGTCGCCCGCGCCCAGCTCCCGCAGGCTGCGGTCCATATCGTCGAACATCGCGTCGAACAGGGCCTGGGCAAGAACGCCGGTTCGATCCGGTTCCGCCTGAAGCCGGCGCATCACCATGAACGCGTGCAGCGCCACGAGCTCGAACCGGCCGTCCAGCGTGTCCGGAACGCCCGCGTCGCTGTAGAATGCCGGCGAGCGGGCCTGTTCCACGACGGTGCGGTAGAGCGCCTCCGCGGACTCGCGGACCGCCTTCCTGCCACGCAACCGTTTCAGCATGCCGCAGCGACTCCGGACACCGCATTGACAGGCCGGGAACTTGATGCAATCTCTGGCGAAGGTCCAGCGGGATGTCCCGACGGGCCGGCCGAGGGCGGACCCGGAAAACGATGCACGCTCGACTTTCTATCCGTTGCCGGATTTCCGGCCTCGTGGCCGCAGCCGCGGCGCTTCTTCTGTCCTGCACGCCGATACAGGACAATAACGGCAACATTCCGCTCGCCGAGTCGATGGAACAGATCGCGCCCGGAAAGCAGACCCGGGAACAGGTAAAACAAACTCTCGGCAGCCCGTCGGCCGTGGGAGTGTTCGAGGAAAACGACGTCTGGTACTACATCGGGAAGCGCACCGAGACCGTCGCCTTTCTCAAACCGGAAGTGCTCGAGCATCAGGTTGTCGAGATCCGGTTCGGCGCCAATGGCCGCGTCAGCCAGGTCAACACCATCGACGCCACGCAGGTCGCCAAGCCCGAGCCCGTGGATCGCGTGACGCCCACCGAGGGCAACGAGTTCACGATCCTCGAGCAGCTGATCGGCAATATCGGCCGGTTCACCCCCAACACCGAGCGGTAGACACCCGGACCGGCGCGCGCCGCCGCGTCAGGCGGCAAGCACCGCGAGCAGCAGCAGCGCCACGATATTGATGATCTTGATCATCGGGTTGACGGCCGGCCCGGCGGTATCCTTGTAGGGATCGCCCACCGTGTCGCCGGTCACCGCCGCCATGTGCGCATCCGATCCCTTGCCGCCGTGATTGCCGTCCTCGATGTATTTCTTGGCGTTGTCCCAGGCGCCGCCGCCCGAGGTCATCGAGATCGCGACGAAGATGCCGGTGACGATGGTGCCGAGAAGCATCGCGCCCAGCGTCGTGAACCCGGCGGCGGGCCCGCCGATCCAGGACATCACGAAATAGGTCACGATCGGCGCGAGGACCGGCAGCATCGAGGGCACGATCATCTCGCGGATCGCGGCGCGGGTCAGGAGGTCGACCGCCCTTCCGTATTCCGGCCGGCTGGTGCCCTCCATGATCCCGGGGATCTCGCGGAACTGCCGCCTGACCTCGACCACCACCTGGGCCCCGGCGCGGCCCACCGCCATCATGCCCAGCGCCCCGAACAAGTAGGGCAGCAGCCCGCCGATAAACAGCCCGATCACGACGTAGGGATCGGCGAGCTGAAAGGAGATGCTCTTGGCGAGTTCCGGGAAGTAGTACTGGAGATCCTGGGTGTAGGCCGCGAACAGGACCAGCGCCGCGAGACCGGCGGAGCCGATGGCGTAACCCTTGGTGACCGCCTTGGTGGTGTTGCCGACCGCGTCCAGCAGATCGGTGTGCTTGCGGACGTCTTCCGGCAGCTCCGCCATCTCCGCGATGCCGCCGGCGTTGTCGGTCACCGGCCCGTAGGCGTCGAGCGCGACCACCATGCCGGCGAGCGCGAGCATGGTCGTAGCCGCGATCGCGATGCCGTAGAGCCCGGCCGCGAAGTAGGAGACGATGATGCCGGCGCAGATCACCAGGACCGGCAGCGCGGTCGCCTCGAGCGAGACCGCGAGCCCCTGGATCACGTTGGTCGCGTGCCCGGTCTCGGACGCCTTGGCAACGCTGCGGACGGGACGGTACGCCGTGGAGGTGTAGTACTCCGTGATCCACACCAGGAGTCCCGTGACCGCCAGCCCCACGAGCCCGCAATAGAGCAGGTGCCGCGGCGCGATCTTGTCGCCGGCGAGCGCTATCTCGGCGCTGAAGCTCCCGAAGATCAGGTAGATTGCGAGCGCGATCAGGACGGCGGAGATCAGCGCCGCGGCCACGAACCCCTTGTAGAGCGCGGCCATCACGTTGTTGCTGGCGCCGAGCCGGACGAAGAACGTGCCGATCACCGAGCCGATGATGCAGACCGCGCCGATGACCAGCGGCAGCGCCATCATCGTTTCCTGCATCGCCCCGGTGAAGAAGATTGCGCCGAGCAGCATCGTCGCCACCACGGTCACGGCATAGGTCTCGAAAAGGTCCGCCGCCATGCCGGCGCAGTCGCCGACATTGTCGCCCACATTGTCGGCGATGACGCCCGCGTTGCGCGGATCGTCCTCGGGGATGCCGGCCTCGATCTTGCCGACGAGGTCGGCACCGACATCGGCGCCCTTGGTGAAGATGCCGCCGCCGAGACGGGCGAAGATCGAGATCAGCGAAGCGCCGAAACCGAGCGCCACCAGGGCTTCCAGAATATGGCGCAGCCCCGCCGGGTCGGACGGGTCGTGGACGCCGCGCAGGATCATGTAGTAGACGACGACGCCGAGCAGGCCGAGGCCGACGACCAGCATCCCGGTCACCGCGCCCGACTTGAAGGCGACGTCGAGGGCGGGCTTGATGCCGCCGGTCTGCGCCGCGTTGGCGGTCCTGACATTGGCGCGGACCGAAACGTTCATGCCGATATAGCCGGCAACCCCGGAGAGGATCGCGCCGACGAAGAAGCCGAGCCCGACATAGACGTCAAGAAGCAGGCCGAGAATCACGCCCACGACGATGCCGACGATGCCGATGGTCAGATATTGGCGGTTCAGATAGGCGCGCGCGCCCTCCTGGATCGCCTCCGCGATCTCCACCATGCGTTCCGTGCCGGGACTCGCGGCGAGGATCGATCGAACCGCATAGAGTCCGTAAAGGATCGCCAGCACGCCGCAGGCGATGACGATCCAATAGGTTGCCGTCATGCTTTCAGGATCCCTTGTCTTGTCGAGAAAGGCGGCGCGCGTCCGACGGCGCGGCCTTGAGCGCAGAACCGATTCGCTCTGTGGCGGATAAGGCTCGGATGAGCGCGCGGAACATGCCAGAACTCAACCGACAAGGCAACATCGCGGGCCCGATCGGAGCGCTTCAGGCGGCCGCCCGGTGCCGCGCCAGATCGAACCGGAGCCACGCCGTAGCGATCAGCGCCATCGCGATCAGCGGGAGCGTCACCGCGTTGACGACCGCCCATCCCAGGTGATGGATCGATGCACCGGACAGCACCGCGCCGACGGCGACGAAGCCCCAGATGCAGAAATCGTTGAACCCCTGGGTCTTCGCCATCTCCGAGGGGCGGTAGCACTCGGTCAGCAAGCTGGTGCCGCCGATGAACAGGAAGTTCCACCCCACGCCCAGCAGGATCAGAGCGCTCACGAAGTTGAGGTATTCGATGCCGGCGAAGTTGATCGCGACGCACAGCGCCTGGAGCAGCGCGCCGACGATCATGATGTTGGTCGCGCCGAATCGGGCAACCAGGTGACCGGTGAAGAACGAGGGCAGGAACATGCCCACGATGTGCCACTGGATTACCGATGCCGAGTCGCCGAACGCGAAACCGCAATCGGCCATCGCCAGCGGCGTCACGGTCATCACGAAGGTCATGACCGCGTAGCCGGATACCGCGCCGAGGATCGCGACGACGCATTTGGGCTGGGAGAGGATTTCCAGCAGCGGACGTTGCGGTCCCCTCTTTTCCGCCGCGCTCATCGGCGGGATGGTGAGCAACGACGCCACCAGGCCCATCGCCAGGTAGATCAGCACGATCGCCGCGAAGGTGCCGGCGAAGACCAGCGGGTCGAACAGATCCTTGGTGAACCGCGCCAGGTTGGGGCCGGTGAAAGCCGCCACCACGCCGCCCAGCAGAACCAGCGAAATCGCCCGGCTGCGCATGTCGGGCCCCGCCGTGTCGGCGGCGGCGAAGCGGAAGAACTGGCCGAAGGCGAGCATCGAGCCGATCAGCGCGGTGCCGAGCGCGAACAGCCAGAAGGAGGAGACCGCGATCGCCGCGGTCGCGATCGCCGCGCCGGCCGCTCCGATCGTCGCGCCGGTGACGAACCCCCACCGCCGCCCGACCCGACGCATGTAGAGCGACGCCGGGATCGAGGTCAGCATGGTCGCCACGAACTGAAAAGCGACCGGAAGGGTCGCGAGCGCCTTGTCCTCGGCGAGCGCGTGGCCGATCAGCGCGGCGGAGGCGATGATCGCCGAGGTCGTGGTCATCATCAGCGCCTGGGAGAGCGCCAGCAGGGCCACGTTACGGTTGATGCCGGAAAGGAACTGCACGGCGGGAAACTAAACCCTATCGGACGCGGAGTCGAAACCGCGCTGGCGCGCCTGCTCGGGATGAGGGGGATTCATTGCCGTCCGCAACCATCCCTCACCCCGAGTAGCGGCGAAGCCGCGTATCGAAGGGCCTGCCCCGACCGTGTCGGCGATTCCGGGCGAAACGGATCCGCCCTAGAAATGCCGGTAGCCGGCGCGGTCGATCGCGATCCGGGCGTTCGCGGTATCGAACACGGACACCCCCTCGCCCTCCGTCATCGTGCCGATGCGGGCGACCGGAACGCGCGCCCGGGCGGCGGCGGCGCGAACGGCGTCGCTGCGGTCCGCCGGCGCGGTGAAGACAAGCTCGTAATCGTCGCCGCCGGTCAGAAGGTCGACGATCTCCACCGCCCCGCGCCCGAGCGCCGACCGGGCCGCCCCGGACAGCGGTACCCGCGCCGCTTCGACGTTCGCCCCGAGACCGGACGCCGCGCAGATGTGCCCGATATCCGCGATCAGCCCATCCGACACGTCGATGGCGGCGGAGGCGAGAAGCGCCATGCCGAGCTCGAGCCGTGGCTCCGGCACCCGGTACCGGGCGATCGCCGCCTCCCGCCCGGATTCCGAAAGGCCGAGATCCTCGCCCCGCAGCGCGCGAAGACCGAGCGCGGCGTCGCCGACGGTTCCCGACACGTAGACATGCTCTCCGGCAGCGGCGTTCGCGCGCAACGGCGACCTGCCCGGCTCGACCTCGCCGATCGCGGTGAGGGAAAGGCAGGCCGGCCCCGAAATCGCGGTGGTGTCGCCTCCGGCGAGGGAAATGCCGAACCGAGCCTGGTCCGAAGCGAGGCCGCGCGCGAAGCCCCGAAGCCAGTCGAAGCCGATCCCGTCGGGTACGGCGAGGCCGAGCAGATAGACCCGCGGTCGCGCGCCCATCGCGGCGAGGTCCGACAGGTTGACGCGCAACAGCTTGCGCGCGACGTCGAAAGGCGGATCGGAAGAGAGGAAATGGACCCCTTCCACGAGGGTGTCGACGGCGGTGGCGAGATCGAACCCCGCCCGGGGCGCGATCAGCGCGGCATCGTCGAGGAGACCGAGCGCTCCCGGCTCGTCCGCCGCGAGCGGCGCGAAGAGCTCCCCGATGAGCTCGAACTCACCCGGCCGTGGCCGCCCGGGCATCGGCGGGATCTCCCGACTCCGCGAACTCTCCGCTTCTCAGCCGCCGCGCGACCCTGTCGAGCACGGCGTTGGCCATTCCCTTCTCGGCGGCGGCGAAGAACGCGTCGGCGAGGTCGACATACTCGGACACCGCCACGCGGGCGGGCGTCGCCGGACGGCCGAGAAGCTCGAATACGCCGGCGCGCAGGATGCAGGCGAGCAGGACCTCGATCCGCTCGAGCGGCCATGACGGGCTGAGGGAGGCGCGGATAATGTCCTCGATCTCCGCCCGCCTGACCGTCGTTCCGCGAAGTATCTCGGCGAACAGGGCGCTCTTGGGACGCACCGGGGCCTCGTCCCGGTCCAGAACGCCGTCCCGGTGATAGCGCTGGAACTGCGCCAGCACGTCCTCGATGGCCGCGCCGGCCAGGTCCATCTGGTAAAGCGCCTGGACGGCGGCAAGGCGCGCGGCGCTCAACCGCGCCGCGTCTGCCTGACGCGGCTTGCCGGAGCCGGCGCGGGGCGCGGGCATCAGCCCTCCAGCCCGAGTCGCGCCTTGAGCTCGATCATGGCGAGGCAGGCGCGCGCTGCGGCGCCGCCGCGATCCGCCTCGTCGCGTCTCGCCCGGTGCATCGCCTGCTCGCCGTTCTCGCAGGTGAGGATGCCGTAGCCGATGGCAAGGCCGCGCTGCAGCGCGAGGTCCTGGAGGCCGCGCGCGCTCTCGGTGCAGACATAGTCGTAATGCGTCGTCTGCCCGCGGATGACGCAGCCGAGCGCTATGAAGCCGTCGAACCGGTAGGCCGGGTCGGGTCCTTCCATCGCGCGCGCCGCATGGCCTATCGAGGCGGGGATCTCGAACGCTCCGGGCACCGAAAACCGGTCGTAGGTCGCGCCCGCCGCATCGAGCACCGCGGTCGCGCCCTCGACCAGCGCGTCCGCGATTTCATCGTAAAACCGCGCCTCGACGATCATCACGTGCGCCGCCATGCCCGCTCCCCACTAAACGACCGGTTCGATCGGACGGTGTCCGACGATCCTGATCCCGTAACCCTCGAGCCCGACCACGGTCCGGTTGTGGTTGGTCAGCAGGATCATTTCGGTCACGCCCAGATCGCGGAGGATCTGCGCGCCCACCCCGTAATCCCGGAGCGCGGGGGGCGCGAACGCGGTCTCGGCGCCCGTGGTCACGCTCACCTCCATCGAGGCGGCGCCGGGATCGCCCGGGATCTCGTGGCGCTGGCGCACCTGGTTGACGAAACTCTGGGCGAAGGAATCGCGGATCAGCACGACGACCCCCCTCCCCGCTTCGCCGATGGTACGGATGCAGGATTCGATCACCCCGGCGCGCCCGGCGGTCTCGTCCTGGATCACGTCGTCGAGCACGTTGATGGCGTGCATCCGGACCGGCACCGGGTCGGGCCCGGAAATGTCGCCCTTGATCAGCGCCAGATGCTCGGCGCCGGTGATCTTGTTGACATAGACGATCAGCCGGAACTCGCCGCCGTGCCTGCGCGTCAGCCTTGTGGCGAGCACGCGCTCGACGAGGCTGTCGTTGCGCAGCCGGTACGCGATCAGATCGGCGATAGTCGCGACCTTGAGCCCGTGGAACTGCGCGAACGGGACGAGATCGGGGAGACGGGCCATGGTGCCGTCGTCCTTCATGATCTCGCAGATCACGCCGGAGGGGTTCAGCCCCGCGAGCCGGGCGATGTCGACCGACGCTTCGGTATGGCCGGCGCGCTCCAGCACCCCGCCGTCGCACGCGACCAGCGGAAAAATATGGCCGGGGGTGACGATGTCCTCCTCGCCGGACGTGGGATCTATCGCGACCGCGATCGTCCGGGCGCGGTCGGGCGCCGAAATTCCCGTGGTGACGCCCTCGCGCGCCTCGATGGAGACCGTGAAGGCGGTCTGGTGCCGCGTCCGGTTGTTCTGCGACATCAGCGGCAGACCGAGCTTTTCGATCCTCTCCCCGGTCATCGCGAGGCATATGAGCCCGCGCCCGTGGGTCGCCATGAAGTTGACGACTTCCGGCGTCGCCATCTGGGCGGCAACGACCAGGTCGCCCTCGTTCTCGCGGTCCTCGTCGTCGACCAGGATCACCACCCGCCCGTTCCGGATGTCGTCGATCACATCCTCGATGGGCGAGAGAAAACCCGTCGTGTCGTCGAGCGCCTCCGCGACCTTCGACGGGGCTACGCGTTTGAGGCTGTCGCTCAAGGCAACCCTCTCTTCAACTCCGCGCCGTCAGCCTGTCGACATATCGGGCGATGGTGTCGACCTCGAAATTGACCCGGTCGCCCTCCGACAGGTTCCCGAAAGTCGTATGGCGGCGCGTGTGGGGAATGATGTTGACCCCGAAATTGGTTTCGTCAACCTCGTTGACGGTGAGCGACACACCGTCGAGCGCGATCGAGCCCTTCGGCGCGACATAGCGCGCGAAACCCTCGGGCGCGGCGAAGACGAACCGCGTGCTGTCTCCCTCGGAGCGCGTCTCCACCACCGTCGCGACGCCGTCCACGTGGCCCGACACAATATGCCCGCCGAGCTCCTCGCCGATGCGGAGCGCACGCTCGAAATTGACCGGCGTGCCGACGGCCCAGCTCCCGAGCGTGGTGCGCGCCAGGGTCTCGGCGGAAGCCTGAACGGCAAATCGCCCCGGCCCCTTGTCGACCACCGTCAGACAGGGTCCGGAACACGCGATGGACGCGCCGATGGCGATCTCGGCCGTGTCGTAGCCCGTCTCGAAGTCGAAGCGCGTGTCGCCGTCCTTCGAAATCGCGCGCACGCGGCCCAGATCGGTCACGATTCCGGTAAACATCCGCCTGTCCGATCAACCGTCCGGCTTCGACGCCGGCCGGTAGATTTCCTCGACGTCGTCGCCGACCGGCCGGCTCGCTATCTTCCCGAAGTGCGGCGCGGCGTCAAGCATGTCGACCCCCAGCGCCCCGAGCGCCGGCGTGCCGTCGGCGCCTAGCGCCAGCCCGGACCGGTACCACACCAGGCGGTCGACGAGGCCGGTCCGAAGCAACGCCGCCGCGATCCGTCCCCCGCCCTCGACCAGCACCGACGTGATGCCCCTCCGGGCGAGGACGCCGAGCGCGGCGGCGATATCCACATCGCCCGCGCCGTCGGTTTCCACCGGCTCGACCTCGACGCCGCTGCCCCGATAGGCGGCACGGCGCGCGGCCGCGAGCGGTTCCGCGACCATCGACCAGGTGGCGATACGGGCCGCATCGGCGACCAGGGAGTGGGTTGAGGGTACGGCCTCGCCCCCCTCGACGACGACGCGGACGGGGCTTCGCTCCTCCAGCCCGGGAAGCCGGCAGGTCAGGCTCGGGTCGTCCTGCCGCGCGGTGCCCGCCCCGACCAGGATCGCGTCGTGGCGGGCGCGCAGCATATGGCCCGCTCGGCGCGCCGCCTCCCCGGTTATCCAGCGGCTTTCGCCGGACCGCGTCGCAATCCGGCCGTCGAGCGTGGTGGCGAGCTTGAGCGTGACCGCGGGACGGCCGAGCCGCACCCGGGTGAGAAAGCCGATCAGCCCTTCCGCCGCCTCATCGGCGCACAGCCCCGTTTCGACGGCGAGGCCCGCCGCCGCCAACTTCTCGATACCGCGGCCGTCCACGCGCGGGTCGGGATCCCGACAGGCGACGACGACACGGGCGATGCCGGCCTCGATCAGGGCGTCGGCGCAAGGCGGGGTCCGGCCGACATGGGCGCAGGGTTCCAGTGTGACATAGGCGGTGGCTCCCCGGGCCGCCGCGCCGGCGCGGGCGAGCGCCTCCGTCTCCGCGTGCGGACGTCCGCCCAGCGCCGTCCATCCGCGCCCGACCGCGACGCCGTCGCGAACGATCACGCACCCCACGGCAGGGTTGGGCCAGGCATTGCCGAGCGCGCGGCGGGCGATCGAAATCGCGCCGCGCATGAAGCGCCGGTCACTCTCCGCCTTCGACGACACCGAGATTGCCGATGAAATCTCCGAAGTCGCGGGCCTCGCGGAAATTGCGATAGACCGATGCGAAACGGACATACGCGACCTGGTCCAGGGTGGAGAGCGCGTCCATCACCATTTCTCCGATCGTGTCGGAGTTCACTTCCGTCTCGCCCGAGCTCTCCAGCCGGCGAATGATGCTGTTGATGACCAACTCGACACGCTCGGCCTCGACTGGCCGCTTGCGCAACGCGATCCGCATCGAGCGCTCCAGTTTCTCGCGGTCGAGCGGCTCGCGCGCGCCGTCCTTCTTGACCACCGTCAGCTCGCGGAGCTGCACCCTTTCGAAGGTCGTGAACCGCTGCCCGCAGGACTGGCAGGATCGGCGCCGCCGGATCGCAGAATTATCTTCCGTCGGGCGCGAATCCCGGACTTGGGTATCGCCGTGACCGCAAAAGGGACAACGCATCAGCGCATCCTAACCCCGGTCACTGGTGGGGGTATATCGGAAATCGGTCGCACAGGGCGCGCACGCGCTCGCGCACAGAACGCTCGACGGCGCTGTTGTCGTTGCTGCCGGAGGCGAGCCCGTCGAGCACTTCGAGGATCAGCGCGCCTACCCGCGCGAACTCCGCGGGGCCGAAGCCGCGGGTGGTCGCGGCGGGCGATCCCAGCCTTATCCCGGAAGTGACGGTCGGCTTCTCCGGATCGAACGGAACCGCGTTCTTGTTGCAGGTGATGCCGGCGCGCTCGAGGCTTTGCTCGGCGATTTTGCCGGTCAGCCCCTTCGGCCTCAGGTCGACCAGCATCAGATGCGTATCGGTACCGCCGGACACGATGTTCAGGCCGCCCTCGAGCAGGGTCCGCGCGAGGGTTCTGGCGTTCTCCACCACCGCGGCGGCGTAGGCCGGAAAGGAAGGCCGCAGCGCCTCGCCCAGCGCGACCGCTTTCGCGGCAACGATGTGCATGAGCGGCCCGCCCTGGGTTCCGGGGAATATCGACGAATTGATCTTCCGCGCGATCGCCTCGTCATCGGTCAGCACCATGCCTCCCCGGGGACCGCGCAGGGTCTTGTGGGTCGTCGTCGTGACGACGTGGGCATGCGGCAAGGGGTTCGGGTGGACTCCGCCGGCGACGAGTCCCGCGAAGTGGGCCATGTCGACGAACAGGTAGGCATCGACCTCGTCGGCGACCTGGCGAAACGCGGCGAAGTCGATAATTCTCGGATAGGCGGACCCGCCGGCGACGATGATCCGGGGACGACGCTCGCGGGCGAGCCGGCCGACCTCCTCCATGTCGATCCGGCCGTCGTCTTCGCGCACGCCGTACTGAACCGCGTCGAACCACTTGCCCGACAGGTTGGGCGCGGCGCCGTGGGTGAGATGCCCGCCGGCCGCGAGCGACAGGCCGAGAATCGTATCCCCGGGCTTGCAGAGCGCGAAATAGACCGCGGCGTTGGCCTGGGCGCCGGAATGCGGCTGCACGTTGGCGAAGCCGCAACCGAACAGCGTCTTGGCCCGTTCGATGGCGAGGGCTTCGGCGACGTCGACGAATTCGCACCCGCCGTAGTAGCGCCGGCCGGGATAGCCTTCGGCATACTTGTTGGTCAGCACGGAGCCCGCCGCCTCCAGCACCGCGCGCGAAACGATGTTTTCGGAGGCGATGAGTTCGATCTGATCCTGCTGGCGGGCCAGTTCCGAGCGAAGCGCGACATCCAGCTCGGGATCGGAATCCCGAATAGAGTGCTCGAAGAAACCGTCGTGGAGCTCCGTTTCCTCTCCAATTCGTTCTACCGACATGCCATCCCCGCTATGATTTTCCCTTGGCGATCTTGCCCAGGCGCCGCCGGTGACGCCCCCCCTCGAAGGTCGCCGTAAGGAACGCCTCCATGCAGCGCTCCGCCTCGGCCTCGGAAATACGACGCCCCGGAAGAACCAGGACGTTCGCGTCGTTATGCTGACGCGCGAGCCGCGCCGCCTCCGCATCGCTCGCCAGAGCGGCGCGGATGCCGCAATGCCGGTTCGCCGCAATCGACATGCCGACGCCGCTGCCGCAAATCAATACTCCGCACTCCGCGGCGTCGTCCCGAAGGACATCGACAAGCGCTCCGGCGAAGTCGGGGTAGTCCACCGCGTCCTCGCTGTCGGTGCCGAGATCCCTCGTGACGATGCCCTGGCCGGAGAGCCAGTCGATGAGGTGCGACTTTAGCGCGAAGCCGGCATGGTCCGCAGCCAGGGCAACCGTCTTTTCGGGCATCGCGGTGGGACTCAAGGGCTCGGGTCCGCGCCTGATACCACACCGCCGGGGACGTTGCCAAGAATCGCGGTCTCGGCCCGAAATCCGGCAAGGCCTTCACAGACGGGATATATTGTCTCATTTGTGGTAGCATAAAACTCGTCATTTCCATTACACTCCGTCGCAAGCCAAAGGACATCCCTTCGTTCGCAAATTCTTGGGGTTAATTGATAATCTTCAAAGGCAATACATTGAGACTTGACCTGACTCGGGTATTCATAAGATTTTGTTCTGTATCTTTTTGTCACGATTTCATTTGACAATCTAACATGTGTGTGTCATCTGCCACTTGTTCAACTTTCAATTGAGGATGGCCTGGCCAATGGTGGAGAATACAAAGGACGCTTCGGACCGTTCCGAAATACTCCGTATGTCAGTCCAGATCGTCGCCGCATATGTCGGCAAGAACTCCGTTGCCGCGAACGACATACCGGATGTGATCAACACGGTGTACAGGTCGCTCAGCGTCCTCGACCGGGACGGATCCCGGGTCGGCACGGAACCGCCGAAACCGGCTATCAACGTTCGTCATTCGGTGACGCCGGACTACATCGTTTGTCTCGAAGACGGCAAGAAGCTCAAGATGCTCAAGCGGCATCTCCGCGCGGTCTACGACATGACTCCGGAAGAATACCGCGTGAAATGGGGCCTTCCCGCCGATTATCCGATGGTCGCCCCCAACTACGCGGCCAAGCGCTCGGAATTCGCGAAGAGAATCGGATTGGGGCGAAAGAAGGGCCAGGGGCCCCAGCAGGCCCAGCGCGGAGCGGCCTGACGGTCACGTCCCGCTCGCGGCAAGAAGGGCGGCGCCAGCGACATCCTGTCGGCTTGCCGGGAACGGAATGGAGCGCCGCTCTCAGTGTTCGCCGCAATCGCGGATCGCGCCCTTCAGGGACTCGAAATCCTCTACCGCCGGGAAGCCCGGGAATTCCTCTCGCACTGCAACCGGAGCGCGAAACAGGATTCCGGCGTGTGCCGCCCTCAGCATGGCTATGTCGTTATAGGAATCGCCGGCCGCGGTAACGTGGAAGTTGAGCTTTCGGAAGGCTTCCACGCTCGCGCGCTTGTGGTCGGGATGCCGCAAACGGTAATCGCCGATGCGCCCGTCTTCCTCGACGACGAGGGAATGGCAAAGCAGCGTCGGCAGATCGAGTTGCGCCATCAGCGGGCCGGCAAACTCGCGATAGGTGTCCGACAGGATGATTACCGGCCCCTGCTCGCGGAGCCAGCGGAGGAATTCGCGCGCCCCGGGTAACGGCGCCATCGTCGCGACCACCGCCTCGACATCCCTGAGCCCGAGTCGATGCTTCTCGAGCAGCCCCAGGCGCTGACGCATCAGCGCGTCGTAGTCGGGAACGTCGCGCGTGGTCGCCCTGAGCGCTTCGATACCCGTGCGTTCGGCGAGCCCGATCCAGATTTCGGGGATCAGCACGCCTTCGAGGTCGAGACAGAAAATCCGCACGGGAGCGTCTCTTCACGTTATGCAGGGCGGCCGGGAAGCCCGGCCCGCCCGGATACCGACGACGCTCACACCTCGGCTGGGGCCAGCGGCTCGCGGCCGCGGATCAGATCGGACGCGCGTTCGGCGATCATGATCACCGGCGCATTGATGTTGCCGCCCACCAGGTCCGGCATCACGGAGGCGTCCACCACCCGGAGCCCGTCGACACCCCGCAGGCGCAATTCCGGGTCGACCACCGCCATCTCGTCGCTTCCCATGCGGCAGGTGCCGGCGGGATGATGCGCGGTCGCCGCGTTCCGCCGCACGAATGCGTCGATCTCGTCGTCGCTCGTCACGTCCGGACCTGGATCGACCTCGACCGCGCCGAACTTCTTCAACGACTCCTGCCGGCCGACCTCTCGAACCAGCTTCACCCCGTCGCGGATCGTCCTCACATCCGCCTCCTCCGACAGGAAGTTCTGGTGGATGCGGATCTTGTCTCGGGGATCGGCCGAAGCGAGCCTGAGCTCGCCCCGGCTCTGCGGGCGAAGCAGCACCGGCCGGCAGCCGAACCCGTCCGACCAGGCGGGCTTTACCACGGGAAACCAGGGGTAGGCTTCGTCCGGCAGGGCGCGGAACAGGAACTGGATGTCCGGCAGCTCGACCTCGGGCCGGGACTTGAGGAATGCCATGATCCCGCCGGGAAGGTCGGTGGCGGGCCCGGAGCCGGCCACATAGGCCCGCGGCACGTCCACGGCGAGCCGGTCCATCCGCATTTGCCGGTGGAATGTCCCGCGGTCGTCGCGGCTGTAGGAAACCAACGCCGACAGATGGTCCTGCAGGTTCTTACCGACACCCTTCAGATCGTGAACGGCGTCGATCCCGTGCTCGGCGAGCTCGCCGGCGGGTCCGATCCCGGAGAGCATGAGCACCTGCGGCGAGTTGATCACGCCCCCGGCGAGCAGGACTTCCCGGTCGACGCCGATTTCCGTCGACTGCCCGTTCCGGGCGAATTCGAGCCCGACCGCGCGGCCGTTCTCGATCAGCAGGCGGGTCACGAGAGCGCCGGTCTCGAGCGTCACGTTGGGGCGCTTCAGGGCCGGCTTGAGATAGGCCACGGCGGCGCTGCAGCGGCGCCCGTTACGGATCGTCTGCTGGAGCCAGGTGAAGCCCTCCTGTTGAGCCCCGTTGTAGTCCTCGGTGAACTCGTGGCCCGCTTCGCGCCCGGCCTCTATGAAAGCGTGCAGCAGGGGATCGTCGAAGATCCCCGCCCGCACCGTGAGCGGACCGCCGTCCCCGCGGTAATCGTCGCCTCCCTTTTCCCACGCCTCGGAGCGTTTGAAATAGGGTAGCACGTCGGCGTAGGACCAGCCCGGACAGCCCTTCTGGCGCCAGCGGTCGTAATCGCCCCCGTGACCGCGGACGTAAGCCATCGCGTTGATCGACGACGAGCCGCCGACCACCCGGCCGCGCGCGCATTCGATCGACCGGTTGTCAAGGTTGGGCTCGGGCTCGGTGAAGTACATCCAGTCATGGCGCCGCTCCTCGAGGATCTTCCCCCAGCCGAGCGGGATGTGGATCATCGGATCGCGGTCCTGGCCGCCCGCCTCGACGACGAGGATCTTTACGTCCGGGTCTTCGCTCAGCCGGTTCGCCAGCACGCAGCCGGCCGACCCGGCGCCGACGATCACGTAGTCGTATGTCGCTCTTTGGACCAAGATATTCTCCCCGGTGGTCCGGCTCCGCGGTCGGGAATAACGGAAGCGGCGCGTGGGTTGGCGGGTGGACCCTACTCCGCGGCGTGGTGGGCCGCCGACTGCAACCCGAAATCGACCAGCGATGCCGCGTCTTCGGTCTCGCGCAGCATGCCCCAGCTCCGGATCCATGCGGCGGTCCGTTCGAGCTCATCGTCCGGGATGGGCTCGGGCTCGACGACGACGATCCGGCTGGCCCGGAGATCGTCGACGCTCAGCGCCGCGATTTCGGGATCGCCGGCATGGCGGTCGATGAAATAGCGCAGGTATCCGGTCTTGTCGGCATCGATCCGCCGCACGGCCTCCCGAACGGCGCGGTTGAACCGCGCGTAGGTATCGGCGTCGACCTTGTCGGAAGCGACTTCGGTGCCGTGATAGAACGAGGCCGTCAGGATACGGCAGCCCTTCTTCTCGGCGAGCGTAATGTAGGGCTCGGTCAGCGTGGTCGCCTCGATCTCGCCCGACATCATCGAATCGAGACGGAACCGGGAGCCCATCGGAGCGCTGCACACTCTGATGCGGTCGCGCGGCAGGAAACCCTCCAGCATGTGAAGCGCGAGATAGTGGGTGCCGAAATAGAACGGCACGCCCACCAGCCGGTCGGCGAGCTGTTGCACGGTGAAGACGTCGGAATCGCGTCGCACCGCGATCGCCGCGTAGGTGACGATCGAGCGGCGGCCGATCTGGCGTCCGCCCTGGATGCCCGAGTCCTGCACCCGGCAGTAATTCCCCCACTCGCAGGCGTTGTACATGTCCGCCCTTCCCTCTTCGAAGAGCTTGCCGTGGCTCGAATGGGGATCGAGTCCTTCCGGGCCGAGAATGTCGACGCGAGTACGCCTGTCCACCCCGGCCTCGCGGTCCACCCATTCGATTTCGAGGCCCTCCCGCTCGAACAGCCCCTCATCGTCGGCGACCAATTCGCACAGCCCCTGAAACGGGGCCGTATTCTCAAGCACCAGTGTCTGCATCTGCACCTCTCCCGAGCGTTCCATCCTAGACCAAACGGCCGGCGCGGGCGACAGGCCGCGGCGGGTTGCAATCGGTCCCCGAGGGGTTCAGTTTTCCCTTACGCGACGGGCTGCGGCGGAATCGCTATGCGGATGGGTGGCCGAGCGGTCGAAGGCACCGGTCTTGAAAACCGGCAGGCGCGCAAACGTCTCGTGGGTTCGAATCCCACCCCATCCACCAAAATCGACACTATGCAAAAAAGGTGCGGAGCCCAGGCCGAGCCAGCGACTTAAGCTCCGCAAGTCGCAGGGGGGAAACACAGGGAGGCATTTGGCAGGACAACCCGATCCCCCCACAAGGGACCTGCGGAAGGGAGAAACCGCAAATCCGGGAAAAATATTTCACAAGCGGTTGGCGATTGTTACCGGAATATGAAGCCGCCGCGCGTTGCCAGGAACGCGAGAACCATGCAATAGGGAAAACGATAAATTCATTCTAAATCAAATATTTATAGATTGTATCTAAGCCAACAAGAGAATACCGGATTATCAAAAAAAGCGAATCACCCGGTCGAATGGACGCCCGGCCGGTGATTATTTGGATACCGTTACCGACGCCGGTCGATGAAGCGCGGCGCCTTCACGCTGGCCTCGAATTCGCCGGCCAGTACGCCGGGTTCCAGGATCACGATGTCGGGCGAGAGCTCAAAGGTCTCCTTGGTGCGCCGCTCCAGATCCCCGCGCAGCGCGGCGGCGTCGGCGCCGCGCCGCGGCTCGACGGAGACCCGCAGATGCTCAAGGCCGGCGGCATCGCCGATCAGTTCGAGCTTGAAGTCGTTCACCGAACGGTGCCCGAACATCATGTCCTCGAACTCCTGGTGGTTGACGTTGACGCCGCGCAGCTTGAAGAAACCCGCCGTGCGGTGGGCGTGGCGCATCGTCGGGAAGACCGAGAACGCCCCGTCGTCGCCTCCGGCGGGGTTCATGATCACGATGTCGCCCGAATCCCAACGCAGGAACGGCGCTCCGTTGTTGCCGAACAGCGCGGTAGAAACCAGGTGGCCGGCCTCGCCGTCCGGCACCGGCTTGCCGGTATCGGGGTCGAGTACCTCGAAAATCGCGAGATCGGTCCAGGTCCTGAACCCTTGGCGGGACGGTCCTTCCGCCGCCAGCATGCTGATCTCGGTCATCCCGAAACAGTCGAAGACGGTGGCGCCCCAGTCTCGTTCGAGCTTTTCCCGCTTGGCGGCCGAAAGCGCCTCGGCGGAGCACAGCATCGTCGAGACCGGGCTTTCGGCGAGATCGACGCCCCGCGAATTGGCAAGGTTGGCGAGGTGCAGCCCGTAGCTCGACATGCCCATCCAGACCGTGGGCTTGAGCGAGGAGATGAGGGCGAGCTGCTGAACCGACGGAAGAGACGCACCGGATCCCGCCCAGACCGCGCCCATCCCCATGATCTGCGCCGCGCGCGCCCACATGTGACCGACCGGATGGACGCCGAGCGGGGTCGATATGTGCGCCCTGTGGTTCTCTCCGTCCTCGATCCCGGCGGATGCGAAGGTACGGATGAAACCGACCATGTTGAAGAGGATGTCCTCGAAGGTCTTCGGGTAGAAGAGCGGCTTTCCGGTGCTCCCGCCCGAGCGCCAGTACTCGCAGATTTCCTGACCGTCGAGCGTGCAGAAATCCTCGTAAAACCGCTCGTCGGACATCGCGCGAAGCCGATCCTTGGTCAGGATCGGGATCTTCGACCATTCCTCGGGGTCGTCGAGCTTGTCGATGTCGATCCCCTCGAGGCGGGGGCGCCAGAACGGCGATCTGCGGGCGCGCTCGACGGCGATGCGCTTGCGTCTGCTCTGGATGGCCGCGATCTCTTCCGGGCTCTCCGGGATGCAAAGCGGCAGATCCGCGTAGATGTCCGGACGCCCCCGGGCCAGGGTCTCCAGGGCGCTCATTCCGCGGCGTCGCTCCCGAGATAGCCGAGCGCGCCGATCCAGCGCTCCTGACCGGCATACGAGCCGGGGAGCGCCCCCCGCGCCTCCGCTTCGGCCATGGCCGCGAGCCGCCGGGCCTTTTCCGGGGTCGCCTCCGGTATCTCTTCGAGGCTGTCGCCGATCATCCGGGCGTAGTCCTCGCCCACCGGACACACGTCCTGGCAGCGCCGGCATCCGCTGATAACCCCGGCGCCGCGCAAAATGCTCTGCCACAGGTTGAAGCTGGTCTCGGACCGGATCATGTCGAGCCTGGCGGCGTCGTCCGGCGCCTCCAGGATGTCGCCCAGGTGACCCGCGAGCTGCGAGAAGCCGTGCGGCGACCGGTAGCTGTCGCAAGCGGGCCAGTCGCGCTCCCAGTGCCCCACCACGTCTCCCGGGCAAGCGGTCAGGCAACGGCCGCATTCGGGACCGAGACACAGCGCCTCCTCCCGGCGGCCGTCTGTCTCGCAGTCGACGGAGCACATCACCGCGGTCACGAGCACGCGCGGGCCGAACTCGGGCGTGATGAGCTGCAGGTTCAGGCCCAGCGTCCCGAGCCCCGCCTCGACGGCCGCATGGGTGAGCGACAGCACCGTGGTCATGTGCTGGTTGCGGTCGCCGCGGTAGAGCCACGGATCGGCATGGGTCGGCGGGATGATGATCGCGGGATAACCGTTGTCCTCCAGCCAGAAGACGAGCTCGAGCGAGGTCTCCTCCAGCATCGTGAGGACGAGCTCGTCGTTGTAGTACTTGTGCCGCTCGTCCCAGCGCGCGATCCGGGTCGTGCCGGCGGAGTAGCGCTTGGCGAGGACGATCACCCGGCCGCCGTCATGCTCGGTGATGTCCTTCGGCCGGCGCGGGTCGCGCGGGTCCGGCGGATGCGCGTCCATCACCGCGCCGTCGGCGATGCCGACAAGGTCGGCCCCGAGCGCCCTCGCCTTCGCCTTTATTGTGTCCGCGTCGAGCGGGGTCTGGAATACGCCGACCATCTAGCGCTCGGCCGCGTTCGTCTCGCGCTCGCGCTGCAACGCCTTGAAGGCCTGTAGCTGGCGCGCGACGATGCCCTTGTAGCCCTCCGGCCCCACCCAGCGCACGTTCCAGTCGTTCAGCCCGTCCACTTCGGCACCCGCCTTGCGGGCCTCCTTGAACGCGGCAGCCTTGTCGACCTTCTCCGGCGTCTTTTCGGGGATCACCTTCTGAAGCGGCGCGAGGAAAGCGTGGTAATCGTTGCCCACCGGGCAGACCGCGAGGCAACGGGGACAGTCGCCGAACGACCCCACCACCCTGAGCAGTCCCTGCCAGAAGCCGTAGATTTCCCGGTCGGCGATCAAGCGCCGCCTGGTTTCCCCGTCGGAGGCCAGGAAATGCTCCCAGAATTTCAGAATGGTGGTGAACCCGAACTCCTGCGCCTCGGTGGCACAGGCGCGCTTGTCGATGCCGAAATGACGGACCGCGTCGGACGGGCAGGAATAGAGGCAGCGGCTGCAGCTCTCGCCGATGCAGACCTGCTCGGTCATCGGCTTGTCAGCTTCCAGCTCGCATTCGGTGAGCACGCCGGTCAGGTAGATCCTCGGCCCGAACTCGGGCGTCAGGATGTTCACCTCAAGGCCGAACGTGCCGAGCCCCGCCTCGATCCCCAGATGGCGCGTCGACAGCCGCCCGTAGCTCGCCCGCTTGTAGCTCCAGTCGGTCTCCTGCGCCGCGGTGACGAAGCTCGGATGACCGGCTTGTTCGAGCGCGTCGACGAGCCGGTAGGCGATCCTGTCCATCCGCCTCAGCACCAGCATGTCGATGTACTGGACCGGCACGTTGGTCTTGCACCGGAAGGCGCCGACGGGAATGCGCTGCGCGATCACGACAACGCTCTTGACGTGCGGAGAAATCCGCTCGGGCGTCTGCGGAAACAGCGGGTCGGGCGGAAACGCGTTGAGGACGGAGGCGTCCGCGATCCCCGCCAGATCCGCGCCCAGATCCTTCGCCAGGGCCTTGACTTCGGTTGCGTCCATCGACTCCCCGCCGGACCGTCAACGGGCGCCAAACTGGCATAGGGGACAGTTGCGGGCAAGGCGGGGCGGGGCGTATGTAGGTGCCATGACTTCCGACCCCGCCCGCCCCGTGCCGTCTTGGGACGTAACGGGATTCGAGACCGGCGGTACCGCCGCGGTGGACCGCGCGGCCGGCGAACTTCGCCGCGGGTTGCCCGTGATTCTCGCCGAGCCCGGGGATGCCGGCGGCATCGTCGCGTTCGCGGCCGAGCTCATCTCGGTATCGCGACTCGACGCGTTGCGCCGGGTGGCGGGGCGGGAACCGGACCTGGCGATTACCCATAACCGGGCCGCCACCCTGAAAATCCGCCTCTACACGCCGGACGTGATCCGGATTCCCGTCCCGGCATGGCTCTCGATCGAGGGGCTGGCGAGCCTCGCGGATCCGGCGACCGACCTCGCCCAGCCTCTGCGCGGCCCGTTCGAGGCGCGGCGCGATCCGGTGCCGGCCGGCGTGGTGGCGTCGGTGCGGCTCGCCAAGATCGCGCGCCTGCTGCCGGCGACGGTTGCCGTCGAGGTGGAAGACGTCTCCGCCGCGCTGGGGGCCGAAAAGGCGGACATGCTTCGGGTCGGACCGTCCCAGGTCATGTCCTACGACGTTGCCGCATCGCACCGGCTCGAGCAGGTGACCGCGGCGAAAGTGCCGCTCGAAGGCGCGGAGGGCGCGCGCATTTTCGCCTTTCGCCCGCGCGACGGCGGAACCGAGCACTTCGCGATCGCGATCAACGACCCTCCCCCGCCCGGCCCGGTGCTGGCCCGGCTCCATTCGGAATGCTTCACCGGCGATCTGCTGGGTTCGCTCAAATGCGATTGCGGACAGCAGTTGCGCGGCGCCATCGAACAGATCTCGACCGACGGGGCCGGCATTCTTCTCTACCTCGCCCAAGAAGGCCGCGGCATCGGGCTGATCAACAAGCTACGGGCGTACGCCCTACAGGATCTCGGCTTCGATACGGTGGAGGCGAACGAACGGCTGGGGTTCGACGCGGACGAGCGGGTGTTCCTGCCCGCCGCGGAGATGCTCCGCAGGCTGGGCTATTCGTCGGTGCGGCTGATGACCAACAATCCGGACAAGGTAGAGGCGCTCTCCCGCTTCGGAATCGAGGTCGCCGAACGGGTGCCGCACAGCTTCCCCTCCAACGACCACAACGCCTTCTACCTGTCGACCAAGGCCGACAAGAGCGGGCATTTGCTGTAGCCGGGCGAGGCACATCCTTCGATACGCAGCTTCGCCGCTACTCAGGATGAGGGGGATGTTGTGGCCGCCGAAAATCTCCCTCATCCCGAGTAGGCGCGTCAGCGCCGTATCGAGGGACGCCACGTCGATACGGTTCCATTTATAGCGGATACGCTACAACAGGGACCTTGCGGCGCTGCGCCTTACCGTCCCTTGAAGGCGGGCGGGCGTTTTTCCATGAAGGCGGTGCGGCCTTCTATGTAGTCCTCGCTGGCAAAGCAGGCGTCGACGAGCGCCTGGCACGCCGCCAGGTCGCGTTCGCCGTCGGGTTTCAGCACCTCGTTGACGATCAGCTTCATGCCCTTGACCGTGAGGGGAGCGTTGGCGGCGACGGCTCGCGCATATTCGGTCACGGTTGCGGCGAGCGTTCCGTCGGACACGACTCGCTGGACGAGTCCGATTCCACGGGCTTCGTCGGCGGGGACCATGCGGGCGGAAAAGACGATGTCTCGCGCCGCCCCGGGGCCCACCGCGTCGACCAGGCGCTTGAGCCCGCCGAACCCGTAGCCGAGGCCGAGCTTCGCCGCCGGCAGCGCGAAGCGGGATTTCTCGGAACAGAAGCGCAGATCGCAGCAGAGCGCGAGCCCGAGCCCGCCGCCGACGCAATAGCCGTCGATCTCGGCGATGGTGGGCTTCGGGAGCGTCGCCACCATCGCGTTGGCGGAAGCGACCTTGGCATTGTAGTTCCGGATGCCTTCCTCCGACGAGCGCTCGGACTCGAATTTCGAGATGTCGGCACCGGACACGAACGCCTTTCCGCCGGCGCCGCTCAACACCACGACGCGAACCTCGGGATTATCGGCAAACCCGCGCAGGATCTCCTCGGCGGCCTCCCACATTTCGAGCGAGACCGCGTTCCGTCGTTCCGGATTGTTGAAGATCATCCGGCCGATACCATCGTCGATCGCGGACAGCATCTTGTCGGTGGTCATGCGCGTCGTCCTTCGCTTGCAAAACGTTCGTTCAGATCACACCGCGCTCGCGGAGACCGGCGATGTCCTCCGCGCCGATCCCGATCGAGGCCAGGATTTCCTCCGCGTGCTCGCCGGGTTCCGGCGCGGGCGCGGCGATCCGGCTGGGGGTACGGCTGAGCCGCATGGGCTGGCGCACCATGCGGGTATCGCCGAACGGGCGCGTCTCGACCGGCTGCGCGATCTCCAGATGCGCGAACTGGGGCTCGTCGAACATCTGGCGGATATCGTTGATCCGTCCCGCCGGTACGCCGGCGTCGTTGAACAGCGCGATCCAGCGGTCGCTCGTATCGGTTCGCGTGACTTCGGATATCAGCGCGTTCAGCGCCGCGCGATTGTCGGATCGCTTGCCACCGGTAGCGAAACGCGGATCGCGGAACCAGTCTTTTCGACCGATGGCGGCGCAGAATCGTTCCCAGATGCGCTGTCCGGAAACGCCTATGTTGATGTGGCCGTCTGCGGTCGGGTAGACGCTGGTCGGCATCGAGGTCGGGTGATCGTTGCCGGCCTGCCCCGGCACCTCGCCGCCGATCAGATAGCGCGCGGCCTGGAAATCGAGCATGAACGCCTGCGCCTCGATCAGCGAGGTCGTGACCCACTGCCCCTCGCCGGACCGCTCCCGCTCGTAGAGCGCGACTAAAATGCCGAGCGCGCAAAAGAGGCCGGCGGTCAGGTCCGCGATCGGGATGCCGGCCCGCATCGGGCCCCTGCCCGGCTCTCCGGTGATCGACATCAGGCCGGCCATCCCCTGTGCGATCTGGTCGAACCCCGGCCGGTCGGCATCCGGCCCGTCCTGGCCGAAACCCGAAATGCTGCCAAGGATTATGCGGGGGTTCGCCGCCCGCAGCGCCTGGTAGCCGATGCCGAGCCTGTCCTTGACCGCGGGGCGGAAATTCTCGACCACGACGTCCGCGCGCTCGACCAGCCTGAGGAACAGCGCCCGCCCCTCTTCGGCCTTGAGATTGAGCGTCAGCGAGCGTTTATTGCGGTTGAGGTTCTGGTAATCCGCGCTCGCCCGCGCGGCGCCCACCGCCCCGTCGTCCGCGAAGGCCTCCGGCGTTTCGATCCTGATGACGTCGGCCCCCCAGTCGGCCAGCTGCCGGACGCAGGTCGGGCCCGAGCGCACCCGCGTGAGGTCGAGCACGGTAACGTGCTTCAACGCGTCCGAAGCAGGGCGATGTGGCATGGGCGGCGATCTCGCGAATGTTCTGTCGACAGTCTAGGCCGCGCGCGGTTCAGCCGCCATTGCCGCGGCCGCGATAGACCGACAGGTAGATGCCGGCTCCGATCAGCGCGATGCCGACCGCATGGAACCAGACGAAGACTTCGCCGAGAAACACGATCGCCATGATCACGGTGAACGCCACGATGAGGTGAATGAAGATTCCCGCCAGGGACGGCCCCAGATGTCCGATCGCGTAGTTCCACAGATAGACCGCCGCGACGGAGGAAAACACGGCGAGCCCCACGATCGCGCCGAGCGCCGGCAGGCCGAAGGTCATCGGACGGTCGACGGCCCATTCGATCAGGTAGAACGGGAGCAAGAGCAGGGCGCCCAGGAACAGCAGCAGGAAGAGCATCGCGCTCGGATCCAGCCCGCGCGGGGCCAGCCTGAGGTAAACCGCATAGAGGGCCCAGCTGATATAGGCGAACAGCACGAGGATATCGCCGATGTTGAAGTCGAGGGCGAGGATCGCCCTGGGATCGCCGCGCCCGATCAACGCGAAGACGCCGAGCAGGGAGACTAGAACTCCGGCAAGCTGGTTGAAGGTCACCCGGTCGCGGAAGATCGCCCAGGCGGCGACGATGATGATCAGCGGCTCGAAGGAGTTGAGCACCCCGACATTGATGGCGATGGTGTATTGCAGCGACAGGAACAGGACGGCGTTGCCGCCGACGAACAGGAGGAAGGACAGCAGCAGGATGATCCAGAAATGCCGTCGGACAAGGTGGATCTGCTGCATCAACGGACGCCAGGCGAAGGGCAGCACGATCATGGCGCCGAGCATGGTGCGCCAGAACGACAAGCCGAGCGGCGGGACCTCCTCGCGCAACCCGCGCACGACGACCGTGCTTGCGGCCCAGCACAGCATCGCCACGGTGACCGCGAGATAGGGCGAGGTCAGGATGCGCATCGCGCGGCCTGCCCCGTCGGAACTGCCTCGAAGCGGGTTCCCTGCCATCCGAATGCCTTGTGTCGCGGGGTCCGGCGCGCGTGCCGCCACGGCAACCTAGGGGGCCGACCGATCCGCGACAAGCGCGCGCCCGGCTTGCGCGCGGCCGAAGTCGGGCGGAAACTGGGCCGGGATAGCGGAGAAAAATCGTAGCGGGAGGTGCGAAATGTCGATCGAACGCGTTCAGTCGGAAAAGGTGTCCGAGCCGCCTCCCGAGACCTGGTCCAACTGCCTGGTCGCCGACAAACACGTCTACATCGCGGGCATGACCGCCCGGGGCGCCGACTTCAAGCCGCTCGCCGACATGGACGAATACGAACAGGCCAGAGTCTGCCTGACCAAGATAAAGCACCTGATCGAGGCGGCGGGCGGATCGATGGCGGATATCGTGAGGGTCAACATTTTCGTCACGAACATCCGGAACCGGGAAGAGGTATGGCGCGCCCGACGGGAGTTCTTCTCGGGCGATTTTCCGGTGTCCACGCTGGTCGAGGTGAGCGCACTCGCGGCGCCCGAAATGAATGTCGAGATCGAGGCGGAGGGCGTGCTCGGAGGGTCGGCGAAAGGCTGAGCGAGCTCAGCGCATCGGCGCCGCCGCCTCCTTGAGCGCGGCCAGCTCTTCCTCCGCCCGCCTCGTATCGTCGAGCCCCGCCTTGCGGTCCAGCGGCACGGTCTCCTTGTCTTCGGACGTGGGCAGCTTGTCCACCGGATAGGTCGCGACCCGTTCGTTGCCGCCCGAGACGTCGCGTTCGAGAGAAAGGTCGCGCTCGTTGGTTCCGGATGCGGCGACGACCCGGCCGTCCTCCTTCACCAGGTCGAGCCACCAGCGCTTGATCGGGTTGCGCTTGCCGTAGCCGAGCGCGTCGTCGAGCCAGATCAGGAAGCGGCGCGAGAACGGCAGCTTGATCGCCGCCCACATGGCGAGCCGGTGCGCCAGAAGCCCCTCCTTGTTCCACGGACACATCTTCATGCAGCGCCCGCAGGCCGAGCCCTTCAGGTTGGTCACCCGGTACTTGGTGCATTTCTCGACGTCGGGCTTCCAGATCTCGTAGCCGTTGTAGAGCACCTTGTCGCCGAACGGGATGGCCTGGGCCGGGCACTCGCGGGCGCATTTGCGGCACTTGTCGCAGAAATCCTGGAGCCCGAAATCGATCGGCTTGTCGGGGATCAGCGGCAGGTCGGTGGTGACGATGGCGGTCTTGTGGCGCGGCCCGATGAACGGGTTGAGGACGAGCTCGCCGATCCGGCTCATCTCGCCGAGCCCGGCGAGCAGCATCAGCGGGATCTGCATCACGTCGCCGTGGGCGTTGGAGTGCGCCTGGGCCGGGTAGCCGAGGCGGCGGATGTAATCGGCGACGATGGTGGCGGTGGTGGAGCCGTTGAGATAGGCGCGATAGCTCTGCGCGCCGGATACCCAATCGTCGCCGGACGAGGCTTCGAACGTGTCCCAGCCCTGGTCGATCACGATCACGACGGCGTATTTGTGCCGGGTCTCGATCGGCGTGCCGTCGCTCTCATGCGAAAACCATGCGTATTCGGGAACCTCGCAGATCCCGACCATGTCGGCATCGAGGAAGTAACAGAGCGACTTGACGTGTTTGGTCAGCTCTTCCGGGTCGTCGGGGAGCGGCGCCTTTTCATCCGCCGGATCGCCCTTGTGGGCAGGCACGTGCTTCCAGTGCAGGTGCCCGATCGCCGCGTTCAGCGGGTTCTTGGTGATGAAGCGGCGGATTTCCCTGGCCGGCTTGGGACCGAGGTCGCCATAGAAGGCGCGGACGAAGAAGCCGGCGCGCTTGGGCACCTGTTTCACGTCGTCCGTGATCAACGTCGTCGGACGATCGACGCGCCTGATCTTCTCCATCGGGTAGCGGCCCAGATGCATCGGCCGCTTCTTGCGTGACAGAAGCCGCATCCATCGCCTCCCTTAGCCAGCCGCTCCTCTCGTCATATCGACCGGAGCGGAGATATCTCCCTGCCCGGGGCGCGAGATTTCTCCGCTCGCTTCGCTCAATCGAAATGACGTGTGGGGTGTCGCGGCGCGCCCGGCCGGCGCGAAGGCCCGGCCGGGCGCGCACGAACGGAGCGTCCGCGGCTACTGAATGCCGTAGAGCGCCTTGGTGTTGTGATAGAGGATCTTCTCCTTGACCTCCATCGAGTACTCGTTGTCGGCGAGGAAGTCGGGCACGTCGGCCGTCAAATCCTCTTCCGTCGGCTCGTGCGGGAAATCGGACGCGTAGATGATCCGGTCCGACCCCATCGCGTCGATGACGTATTTGAGGCTCTTCTCGCCCATCTCGCAGGACAGCCAGATGCTTTCCGTATCGCGGATGATTTCGGACGGCTTCTTCTTCATCTTCGGACGGACCGGCGCGCCGAACACCGAATCGTACTCGTAGTCCAGCCGATCCATCATAAAGGTGATCCAGGCGCAGCCGCCTTCCAGGAACGCGAATTTGAGGTTCGGAAAGGTCTCGAACACGCCGTTGAACATCATGTCGGTCATCTGGATCATCAGCGGGACCGGGTGTTCGAGGGTGTGGACCTTGCAGAACGGCTTCAGATTGTCGAGCCCGAAACCCCGGCTCACCGCGCCGTGAAACGCGATGGTCATCCCCTGGCGCTCGGCCTCCTCGTAGATCGGCCAGTAGCACTCGTCCCCGAAATACTTGCCGTTGACGGTCACCGTGGGAAGCAGCATGGCGCCGAAATTGGTCCGCTCGGTGGCGCAGCGGGCCACTTCCTTCTTCGCCGCTTCGACGTCGCTGTAGGGGATCAGCCCGACGCCCCAGAGCCGGCTGTCCTTCTTGGTGTAGTGCTCTTCCAGCCAGTTGTTGTAAGCGATCGCGGTGGCGGTCTGGAATTCCTCGCTCTGCATCAGCCCGTAGGCGAGTCCGGACGTCGGGTAGAGGACGCTGCCCTCGAGTCCGATCTTGTCGAGGATCTCGGCCCAGATATCGGCGTCGGTCGACCAGTACCTCGCGCCTTCGTCTCCCTCCGCGACGATCGAGCTCCGCGACCAGCCGTCGAGGCTCGGGAAGATGGTCATGCCTTCCAGACGGCGGTTGCCCGTCCATTTGCCTTCATAGTGCTCCGCCAGCTCGCGGTCCGGCTCGAGGACGTGGCCGTCTCCATCGAAGACGGGAATGTCGTGTTGCATGGCCTGACGCTCCGTTCGGGTTTGAGTGCGCCAACAGTGAAGCGGTTTCCCCGGTGGCTCAAGTCCCGATTGACCCGCGAGGGGGCGCGCACCGCGGATCCGGCGTCATCGGGGCTGGACGGCCGAACCGCCATGTCCTATCAGTTGAGCGGCCCGTTCGGCCGACCTCCTCGCACCTCAAGGGGCCGGAAATGAGCTCAGCCACCCCGTCGATCCGGTCGATCGCCTCCGGCGCCATCCTGGCCGCGGCGACGTGCTTCGCCGCGACCGCATCCAGCGGGATGGAGACGCCGGCGAAACAGGCCTACATCGTCGACTTGCAGACGGGGACGGTGCTGCTGGAAAAGGACAGCACCACCCCCAGCCCGCCGGCGTCGTTGAGCAAGCTGATGACGCTCTACATGGTTTTCGAGCAGCTCAAGCAGGGAAAACTCTCCCTCGACGACAAGTTCGTGGTCAGCCGCAAGGCCTGGAAGATGGGCGGCTCCAAGATGTTCGTCGAGGTCGACAAGCGGGTGCGCGTGGAAGACCTGGTGCGTGGGATCGTCGTCCAGTCGGGCAACGACGCCTGCATCGTTGTCGCCGAGGCGATGTCCGGCTCGGAGAGCGCGTTCGCCGACGCGATGAACCGCAGGGCGCGGGAAATCGGCCTTACCGATTCCAACCTCGTCAATTCCACCGGCTGGCCGGACGAGGGCCACGCCATGAGCCCGCGCGACCTCGCGGTTCTCGCGCAGCGTATCATCGAGGAATTTCCGGAGTATTACCCCTACTTCGCGGAGAAATCCTTCCGCTACAACAAGATCAAGCAGGGCAACCGCAACCCCCTGCTCTACCGCGACACCGGCGCGGACGGTTTGAAAACCGGCCATACGCGGGCGTCGGGCTACGGGCTGGTGGCGTCGGCGGTGCGTGAGGGGCGGCGCGTGGTGATGGTGCTGACCGGTCTGCGGACCGCCAGGACCCGGTCGTTCGAGGCGCGCCGCCTGCTCGACTGGGCCTATCAGTCCTTCAAGAACTACGACCTCTTCGAGAGCGGCGCCGTCGTCGAGAACGCGGATGTCTGGCTCGGCAAGGACGAGACGGTGCCCCTGGTCACGGAGCGCGACATAAAGATCTCCCTGCCCCGTGCCTCGCGCCGCGGGCTCAAGGCGAAAGTCGTTTACGAGGGTCCGGTCCCGGCACCGATCGCCAAGGGCACCAAAATTGCGAGCCTCGTGGTCACGGCTCCCGATTTCAAATCGATCGAAGTGCCTCTCGTCGCCGGTGCCGACGTCGCCCGGGTGGGCGTGTTCGGTCGTCTGGGCGCGGCAATTTCCTATATGGTCTGGGGCGCCGAACGCTAACCGGCGATCCGGCGGCATTCGACGGAGACTCCGTAGCTCTCCCCGGGTCGCGGCCCGGTTGCGCTCTCCCGTCCCGGCTAACGCGACTGTGAATTGTTGTGATGGTGGGCATCACATAGGTTGATGCCGTGGCCGCACCCGACGCGACGGGGCGCCATGTCCTTTTGCTCCATGCATCCCATGAACGAGGAGACTATCCGATGAACAAGAGCCCGGTATTCCTCGCGGCCGCGCTTCTGGCCGCCGCCAATTTCGCCGCTTCGGACGTGGCGCAAGCAGCCGACAAGCAGGAGAAGTGCTACGGGGTCGCGCTGGCCGGCAAGAACGATTGCAAGGCAGGTCCGGGGACGAGCTGTCAGGGCAGCTCGACCGTCGACTACCAGGGCAATGCCTGGAAGCTGGTCCCGGCCGGCAGCTGCGAGTCGATGAGCTTCAAGACCAAGGACGGCCGCACGGTAAAGGGCAGCCTGAAGGAGTTGGAACGCGACGTTCCGAGCTGATCGGATAACGTCCGGGGCGCCGTCCGGGTTTCAGGCCCGGCGGCGACCGGACGCCTTGTCGACGATTCCGGCCATGGCGACACCTTATCCATTCACGCCGTTCGCTTCGCAAATGCCCCCGCGGGCCGGCGTCGGGTTCAAGGGCGAGCATGCCGAGACGGTCTGCGGGGACCGGCCGGATATCGGCTGGTTCGAGGTCCATCCGGAAAACTACATGGTTGCCGGCGGGCCGAGGCTCGCGGTGCTCGAGGAAGTGCGGGGCAACTACCCGCTGTCGCTGCACGGAGTCGGCCTGTCGCTCGGCGGGGCCGAACGGCTGGATCCCGATCATTTGAGAGCCTTCCGCGAGCTGGTGGACCGCTTCGACCCCGACCTGGTCTCCGAACACATCGCATGGTCCGCGCATGACGGGGTATGGTTCGCCGACCTGCTGCCGCCCAGCCTCAGCAAGGCCGGCCTGGACCGACTTTGCGACAATGTCGACGAGATGCAGGAAGCGCTCGGTCGACCGGTCCTGATCGAGAACCCGGCCAGCTACCTCGTGTTGCCGGACCGCGAGATGAACGAGGTCGCGTTCGTCGTCGAAGCGGCACGGCGGACCGGTTGCGGCCTCCTGGTCGACGTCAACAACATCTATGTCAGCGCCGAAAATACCGAACTGGACGCGGACGCCTATGTCGACGCGGTCCCGGCCGACCTGGTCGGGGAAATTCATCTTGCCGGCTTCACGGTCGACGAGGACTCCGGCGAGCGTCTGCTGATCGACAGCCACGGCGCGGCGGTCGACGCCGCGGTCTGGCGCCTCTACGACCGGCTGATCGCCCGCATCGGGCCGCGCCCGACACTGGTCGAGTGGGACAAGGACATTCCCGACTGGCGCGTGCTGTACGCCGAGGCAGTCGAGGCCGAGAGCCGCCTGGCCCGCCTTGCCGAGCCGGTACCGGCGTGAGGCGGCGAACGAGATGAACGAGTCGCTCGCCACCGCGCAGGCGGATTTCGCGGCCGCCCTGAATGACCCCTCGCCCGACGCCGTGCCGGACGGTTTCTCCGGCGCCGCCGCCCGGCGTTTCCGCGTATACCGCAACAACGTGCGCGTCGCGCTGATCGAGGCGCTTGCGGCCGCCTATCCGGCGGTGCTCAGGATCGTCGGCGAGCCGTTCTTCCACCGCATGGCCGGCGTCTACGCGGCGGAGGAACCTTCGCGCAGGCGCACGCTCAACCTCTACGGCGAAAACTTCGCGGATTTCGTCGCCGGCTTCGCTCCGGCCCGGGACTTGCCTTATCTCGCCGATGTCGCCCGACTCGAGCGCGCGGTGCTGGAAGCGCGCCATGCGGCCGACGCTCCGGCGCTCGACCCGGGCGCGGCGGCCGCGCTCGGACCCGGGCTCTCCTCCGCGCGGCTGAAACCGCACCCGACGACCCGCCTGGTGAAATCCGAATACCCTGTCGCCGAAATCTGGCACGCCAACGCGGCCGACGCGCCGACGGCGGACGATCTGGTGTTGACCGCGGGGGCGGCCGGCGCGCTGGTGTCGCGGCCCGCCCTATCCGTTTCGGTGGAGGCCCTCGCGCCGGGCCGTTGCGCTTTCGCGGAAACCCTGCTGGACGGCGGCGATCTGGCTGCCGCGCACGCGGCCGCAGCCTCGCTCGAAGAGGATTTCGACGTTATACCGGCGTTCAGGGACCTGCTCACCGCCGGCGTCTTCGCGGGCGTGGCAAGCAAACCGGGCGATGGAGGATAGCGATGGGCGGCGTGTCGAATATGGTGCGGCAACTGGCCGATCTCGGCCACCGTATCGCGGAACCCGTGACAAGCGGGCTGGGGCCGGTCGCGTTGTTTGCGCTCCGGCTGCCCGTCGCGATCGTGTTCTGGCGCTCCGGCCGCGCCAAAGTGGAGGGGTGGAACATCTTCTCCGTCAGCGACTCGCAGTACTTTCTGTTCCGCGAGGAATTCGGCATGCCGATGCCGGAGCTCACGGCGCACGTGACCGCGATCGCCGAGCACATTTTGCCGATCCTGCTGGTGCTCGGCCTCCTGACCCGGCTCAGCGCGCTCGGCATGTTCGTCATGACCCTGGTGATCCAGTTCTTCGTCTTCCCGGACGCTTGGCCGGTCCACATGTTCTGGGCGGCGATCCTGTTCGCCGTCATGGTCCTCGGCCCGGGACGGATCTCGCTCGACCGGGTGTTTTTCAAGCGGTAGGACGCGCGGGCCGGCGCGTTGACCGCGGCGGCGCCGTGCAGACATGATGTCCCATAGTCCGTAGACAGGCACGGGGAGAGCCAGCATGCGTAGTCGAGTCATCGCGAAAGTTGCAGCGGGAGCGGTTGCGGCGGCCGTTGCCTCGGGTGCCCACACGGCATCGGCACAGGGCATCCTGAAGGCCGACACCACCGGCGTGGGCGGGGTCAACCACGCGCTGTTCGTGGTGCTGGCCAATATCCTGAAGAAGAAGGCCGGGATAAACATGCAGGTCAACGAAGGGCAGACGCTGACGCGCTCGGCCCTCAAGCTTGGCCGGGGCAAGATCGACCTCCAGCCGCTGCCGCCGGTGATCACGCCATGGCTGCGCACCGGCACCCGCATGTACAAGAAGGCGCCCGACGTCGCCAAGAAGGCCGCCGCCAACATCCGGCTCATCGCCTCCTACGGGGCGGGCGTGCGGCATTACCTGGTATGGGCCGATTCTGGGATCGAGACCTTCGAGGACCTGAATGGCAAGCGGGTCTTCGTCGGCCCGCCGGTCGGCGGCGCATCGACGGTGGCGATGGCGGTGCTGCGGATCACCGTCGGCCTCAAGGCGGACAAGGACTATACCCAGGTGCGCCTGCCCTGGAACGGCGGCATTCAGGCCATGCAGGACGGCAAGATCGACGTCTTCATTCGCCCGGCGGGGATCGGCGCGGCGTCCATCGAACAGCTCGGCGCGAAACGGAAGTTCCGCCTGTTGAGTGTCGCGCCCTATGTCGACAAACCCGCCTTCAAGAAATATCTCGGCGGCGGCGGCCGGGTGCTCCGCAAGGTGCCGGCGGGCACCTACAAGAACCAGGCCAACAACGACAAGGACGTCGCGACCGACGGCTTCCGGCATCAGCTCGTCGTGAACAAGAATCTGAGCGACGATCTGGTCTACCGGATCACCAGGACGCTGTTCGAGAACCTGCCGGAGATGCACAAGACGGCGGCGATCCTGAGCGACGTCTCGCTTGAGGACACCTTCTCGCTGGCCAACGTGCCGGTTCATCCGGGCGCGCTCAAATACTACAAGGAAATCGGCAAGAAGGTTCCCGCGAAGCTGATGCCGCCGGGCTGACGCCGCCGCCCGGACCGCAAGGCGTTCCGCGACGCGGTAAAGCCCGGGCACCGCCGCCGAGCGACCGGTGACAGGGGTGAGCGAACAGGCTTCAGGGGCCAGGCGCGCGATCGGCTACGCGGTCTTCGCGGTCGCGGCGGCGCTGGCCGTGGTCGGGGTGACCAACTCGATGCCGACCTACGGGGTGTTTCCGCGGCTCGGCCCCTACCCGGCGATCATCCTCCGCCCGCTGTTCCTCGGCGCCGCCGTCTTCCTGGTGCTGGCGAGCCACCCCTTCACCGAAAGCATCGCCCGCAGGCGGCCGGACCTCAAATGGCTCGGCCTCGCCATCGACATCGGGCTGCTCGCCCTCACCTGGTACGTGCTCTGGGTCTACTACACGGTGCAGATCGAGGCGCAGACGCTGGGCTTCGGCGAGATCGGGCTGTTCCATTTCTGGATTTCCCTGCTCGCCGCCGGCGTGTTCATCGTCCTCAGCTGGAAGGTGTGGGGCGCGCCGCTCTCGATCGTCGGCGTCATCGCGCTGGTCTATTTCTACACCGGCGAACACTGGCCGTGGATCTTCGAGACCGCCCGGGTCGACCTCGCCGACACCTCGGAGGACCTCTGGTTCAACCAGGGCGACGGCATCCTCGGCACGATCATGGGCATCATCATCTTCACGGTGTTCCCGTTCATCATGCTGGGGACGATGCTCGAGCGGACCGGCGGCGGACGGTCGCTGATCAAGCTCGCGGTGCATGTCACCAGGGAGTTTCGCGGCGGTCCGGCCCACGCGGCGATCCTCGCCTCCGGCCTGTTCGGCACCATGTCGGGCGGCGCGGTCACCAACGTGGTGGCGACCGGGGTGATCACGATCCCGATGATCAAGCAGCGCGGGTTCTCGCCTTCCTTCGCGGGCGGCGTCGAGGCGACCGCGTCGAGCGCCGGGCAGATTATGCCGCCGATCATGGGCGCGGCCGCCATCGTGATGGCGGACCTGACCGGCATCTCCTATCTGACCATCATCATCGCCGCGCTGGTGCCGGCGCTGGCCTACTATGTCAGCCTTTTCACCAGCGTGGTTTTCGAAGCGCGCCGTCTCGGCGTCGAGGTCGGCGGCGAGGACCTCGACCGTCCGGACCTCCGGGTCGACCGGCAAGACTACATCAACCTCGTCATGGTCGTGATTCCGATCGGCGTGGTGGTGGCGGCGCTGCTGCACGGCCTGTCCGCGGCGGGCGCCGGGATGACGGCCTTCTTCTCGATCGTCCCGCTCAGCTTCTTCAACCCGGAGGTCCGCAGGCGGCCCCTCATCGTCGTCGAGGCGCTGGCCCAGGCGGGGCTCACCTTCGGCCGGCTCCTGATGGCGATCGCCGTCGTCGGAATCGTCGTCGCCGTTCTCGGCGCGACCGGACTGCCCCAGGATTTCGTCACCCTGATCGACGACGTCTCGGGCGGCAGCCTGTTCGTGACCCTGGCCGTCACCGGGATCGCGGCGCTGATGCTGGGCATGGGCATGCCCACCTTGCCGGCCTACCTCACCATCGTGCTGATCCTGGGACCGGCAATCCAGAACCTCGGGCTGACGGTGCTGGCCGCCCATCTCTTCGTGCTCTACTACGCGGTGGCCTCGTCGATCACCCCGCCGGTCGCCGTCGCGGCCTACGCCGCCGCCTCGATCGCCGAAGCGCCGCCGATCCGGACGGCGATGATGGCGCTCCGCGTCGGGCTGGTGAAATTCGCGGTCCCGTTCATCTTCGCCTATTACCCGGTGCTGCTGCTGGTGCCGATCGTCTTTCCCGAGGGCGAGAGCTTTGCCTGGACGGATTTCCTCTCCGTCCTGTTCCGGCTGCTGCTCTTCATCTATCTGGTCTCCAGCGCGGTGATCGCCTTCGATCAGCGCCGCTTGCCGGTCTGGGAGACCGCGCTCAGGCTGGCCCTCGCCGTCGCCGCCATGGCGACCCTTCCGGCCATTCACTGGCCGGCGACCCTCGCCGCCCTCGCCCTGATCGCCTGGCACCAGCTCGCCTTCGGGCGGCGGAACGAACGGATATCGGGTTAGAGTAAGCGTTGTCGGATCCGGAGCGGGAGACCGGGCGATGAAGAACAACCTGGACGGCGGCGAGGCGCTGGTCGAGGCGATCCGAAATCTCGGCATCGAGCACGTGATTATGGCTCCGGGCTCGGAATGGTCGCCGGTCTGGGAAGCGCTCACCCGGCAGCGGGTGGAGAACCTCCCGGGCCCCGCCTACATGCAGATCTGGCACGAAACCCTCGCCGTCAATATCGCCACCGGCTACACCTTCATGACCGGCCTGCCCCAGGCGGTGCTGCTGCACGCCGGCGTGGGTCCGATGCAGGGGATGATGGCAATCAACGCCGCCCTGCAGTCGGAGATCCCGATGCTGGTGCTCGCCGGCGAGTCGGTCACGCTCGGCGCCGACCCCGACCTCAAAATGGAGGCGCAGTGGTATGGCGGGGTGAGCCCGGGCGGCATCGACAAGCTGATTTCCCCTGCGGTGAAATGGTCGGGTCTGGTCCCGAGCGCCCCCACCCTCTACCGCAGCGTGGTGCGCGCCGGCGAGATGGCACAGCGCGCCCCGCGCGGGCCGGTGTTTCTCGACGTGCCGCTCGAATACATGCTGGAGGACTGGAGCCCGGAGGACGATCTCCGCCGCGTGCCGCCCGCCTCCACGACCCTGCCGGTGACGGCGGAGCTGGACGCGCTGGTCCAGGAGATCGCTGCGGCGCAGAACCCCGTCATCGTCACCGAGTTCGCCGGCCGCGAGCCCGGCGCCTTCGAGGCGCTGGTCGATTTCGCCGAGGCCGGCGCGATTCCGGTGATCGGCGGCCGCACCGCGTTCTACGGCAACTTCCCGACCGACCACGAGCTGTGGCTGGGGGTGGAAACCTACGGCCATCTGGAGGATGCCGACCTCGTTCTCCTGGTCGGCACGCGGACGCCCTGGTACCCACCGACCGACCGGCCCTCGAGCGGCCGGATCGTCTCCATCGGCGACCATCCCCACAAGGAATGGCTGGTCTACCAGGTGATGCACGCGGACGCGTATCTGGAAGGCGATATCGCGGCGACCCTTGCCGCGCTCGCCGCGCTGCTCCACGAAAGGGGCCCCGCGGACGAGGTCAGGCGGGCGCGGCGGGACAGGTGGGCCGCCGAGCACGCCGCGCTGACGGCGACGCTGCGGGCCGACCGCGAGGCGTCCACTGGCGGCGCGCTCGATACGCTCCCGGTGTGCCATGCCCTCGAACGGGCGATGCCGGCCGATACCGTCTATGTCGACGAGACCATCACCCATTTCCTCACCATGCGGCACCATCTGCCGCTGACCCGGGCGCGCTCGCTCTACAAGCTGACGGTGAGCGGGCTCGGTCAGGGGCTCGGGCTTGCGCTGGGCATGAAGCTGGGGGCGCCCGAGCGCCCGGTCGTGGCGGTCGTGGGCGACGGCAGCTTTCTCTACAACCCGATCCCCCAGGCGTTCGGCGCCTCGCGGGATTACGGCCTGCCGATAATCGTCCTGATCATGAACAACCGGGGCTACCAGGCGATGCTGAACGGCCAGCGCCTCTACTACGCCGACGGCATGGCGCGGCGGACCGAGCTGACGCTGGGCTACCGGATCGACCCGCCGGCCTACGAAGAGATGGGGGCGCCGTTCGGCATCGAAGGCGTCCGCGCGGAAACCGCGGACGAGCTTGCGGCGGCGCTCGACCGGGCGTTGCAGGAAACCCGGGCGGGCCGCAGCTACATCGTCAACGCGGTCCTGCCGGAGTAAAGGAATTCTGCGAGGATCACGGTCGGGTCGAACGCCGAGCGTACAAACGGCCTTCCTTTCCGCCGCCTCCCGGTTTGGCTACTGTCATACGGATCGAACACTCCGGAAGGGATCGGTCGGGATGATCTATCGCGGAAAAACCGCGGTTGTCGGCGACTACGTCTCCGGCGATGTGATCCTGCCCGCCCGCTTCGCCTTTCTCGACCGCGAAGCGATGGCCGAACATGTGCTCGAAGAGCTCGACGAGACGGCGAACGCGCGCGTGCGGAACGCCCCGATTCTCGTCGTGGGCGTGGCCTTCGGCTACGGGACGGGGCGTGAATCCTCGGCTCGCGCCCTTCGCGCCGCAGGCGTCAGGGTGGCGATCGGCGGCCCGTTCGCGCGCATGTTCTACCGCAACGCGATCAACAACGGGCTGCTGGTACTGGATTGCCCGGCGTTGGTCCGGGACGGCGTGGAAGACGGCTGCGACATCGAAATCGACACCGGGACCGGAACGGTCTGCTGCGCCGGACGCATTTACGATGTCCCGCCGGTGCCGGAACTGGTGAGCCGTATCGTGGACGCCGGAGACCTCGTCGAGTACGGCCGGCGCCTCATTTGCTCCGGGGAGAAGGACCGCGCGAATGGCTGAAGCGGGGTTAACGCTCGCGCAGAAGGTTCTCGCCCGGACATCCGGCGTTGCGGGACCGCAACCGGGGCAAATCGTCGAGGCGGAGCCCGACTTCTCCTACTCGCACGATTTCGCCGTCTACGCGATCGACGCGTTCGAACGCCTGGGAGCGCGCCGAGTTGCGAGGCCGGACCGGGTCGCGGTGTGCCTCGACCACATCATTCCGGCCGACAACATTCGCGATGCGAATAACCACGCCCGCATACGCGAGTTCTCCAGAGTCCAAGGTCTGCGCCGATTCTTCGAAGGCGGCACAGGAATCTCCCACCAGGTCATGTTCGAGCAGGGGCTGGTGACCCCGGGCAGCCTGGTGATCGCGAGCGACTCCCACACACCGTCGGGAGGCGCGCTGGGCGCCCTTGCGCTCGGCGTGGGCGAGACCGAGCTCGGCTTCGCCTGGGCGACGGGACGATTGTGGATAAAGGTGCCGGACACAATTCGAATTTTGCTTGAAGGGCGGTTTCCCCCCGGCGTCCACGCCAAGGACCTGATGCTCCATCTGATCGCCCAGCTGGGCGTCCTGGGGGCGGTGTACGAGGTGCTGGAATATGCCGGACCCGCAGCACGTGCCTTCTCGCCTTCCGAACGCTTCACTCTGTGCAACATGAGCGCGGAGTTAGGCGCGAAGACCGGCGTCTTCCCGTTCGACCAAGGCACCGCGGACTTCCTGAGAGAGCGAGCCCAGTTCGAGTACCGACCTGTCCATTCCGATCCCGATGCCACGTTTTCGCGGGAATTGACGATCGACCTGAACGCGCTTCATCCAATGGTGGCCCTGCCGGGACGCGAGGACCGCGGCGTACCGGTCGGCGAAGCGGCCGGGCGGAAGATCCACCAGGTCTTTATCGGCTCATGCACCAATGCGCGGGCCGACGATCTGGCGATCGCCGCCGACATCCTGCGCGGCCGCCGGGTCGATGGCGGGGTGCGTCTGATCGTCGTCCCCGCCTCGCGCGCGGTGATGGCGGAAGCAGCACGGTCGGGCGACCTGGAAACGCTCTTAGAGGCGGGAGCGACCTTCATGCCAAGCGGTTGCGCGGTCTGCGCGGGCGTTCATCAGGGAGTACTGGGCGACGGCGAACTGTGCCTTTCGACCAGCAACCGGAACGCCCCCGGCCGGATGGGCAACCGGAAGGCGGAGATCATGCTGTGCAGCCCCGCCACCGCCGCGGCGAGCGCCGTCGCCGGCGTCGTGACGGACGCCCGGGAATTCGCCGGAACCTGACGAGTCCTGACTTCTGGCCCGAAACCCCGGCGCGGTTAGCCCGACTTCCGCAACTGAGCGGGCATTTCAACTAATTTGACGGGTTTCCGGCCGGAGAAATGGCGGATTTCCGGGCTTTGCGTCTCCGGATCCGCGTGTAGTGCCGACCTACCCCCTTGATCGGGATGCGGGCGCGG
>JAJDVM010000149.1 GCA_022826125.1 Defluviicoccus sp. | reverse complement strand
CGGTCCCGGCGGGCGCGCGCGGCGCCGCGCCGGCCGGGGCGGTCCCGGCGGTCGCGCTCGCGTTGTTCTTCGCGGCCCTGGTCCTCCTCCCGGTCGCCGCCGCCAACTGGCCGTCGCAGGGGCTCGCGCTGGCCGATTCCTTCTACCGCTCGGGCGCGCTCACGTTCGGCGGCGGGCACGTCGTCCTGCCGCTGCTGGAGGCCGAGGTGCTGCCGCCCGGCTGGGTGACGCGCGACGCCTTCCTCGCCGGCTACGGCGCGGCCCAGGCGCTGCCGGGCCCGCTGTTCACCTTTGCCGCCTATCTCGGCACGGTGATGGAGGTCCCGCCCTCGGGCTGGCGGGGGGCCGCGATCTGCCTTGGCGCGATCTTCCTCCCCTCCTTCCTGCTGGTCGCGGGGACGCTGCCGTGGTGGACCGCGCTCGGCCGGCTGGAGGCGACGCGGCGCGCGATGCCCGGCATCAACGCCGCCGTGGTGGGGCTGCTGCTCGCCGCGCTCTACGACCCGGTATGGACCGCGGGCGTGCGCTCGGCCGGCGATTTCGTCCTCGCGCTCGCCGCCTTCGTCATGCTGGCCGCGTGGAAGGCGCCGCCCTGGCTGGTCGTGCTGCTCGGCGCCGGCGCGGGGTGGGGGATGGCGTCCTTCGATACGGCCCTCCGGGCCTACTCAGGATGAGGCTTCGATACGGCCCTGCGGTTCCCGCGCGGCGCGCGCCCGGCTATGGTCCCGTCGCGGCGGGACACGCGGGGAGCAGCGCCCATGAAGATGCCCGAGCCGGGACTCCGGACCTACGACAGGGAGCGCGCGACGCCGGGCTATACGCTGTTCTCGCCGGTGCGCGGCGACCGGGTCTACCTGATCGACATGGAGGGGAACCCGGTGCACGAGTGGGCGCTCCAGGGGCTCGGCGGCACCAACCGCTGCGAGATCACCGCCGACGGCACGCTGTTCGTCGCCCAGGCGACGCTCGACGGCCCGCCGCTGCTGGCCGGCAAGGGCGGGCTGATCCGCGAGTACGACTGGGACGGCAATATCGTCTGGGAGCATTACGACGAGAACCAGCACCACGACGCGCGCCGGCTCGCCAACGGCAACACGCTCTACATCGCCTGGGACCCGTTCGACGAGGCGACCGCCGCCCGCGTCAAGGGCGGGCTGCCGGGCACCGAGAAGGACGGCATCGTCTACGGCGACCTGGTGCGCGAGATCGACCCGGCGGGCGAGACCGTCTGGGAGTGGCGCATCCGCGACGCCGAGATCGAGAGATACCCGATCTGCGGCATCTGCCAGCGCGAGGAGTTCGGCCACGCCAACACCTGCTCGCCGCTCCCGGACGGCGGCGTGATGCTGAGCTTCCGGGTGCTCAACCTGATCTGCATCGTCGAGCGCGGGACCGGGCGGATCGTCTGGGAGATGTGCGATCCGGTGCTGGCCCACCAGCACGACTGCCACTTCATCGACAACGGCAACATCCTGGTCTTCGCCAACGGCTTCCACGGCCGGACCGACGACATGTTCTCGCACGTCTTCGAGATCGACCCGGCGACGAAGGAGATCGTCTGGCGCTACGACGGCGCGCCGCCGCAGAGCTTCTTCTCGGCCAACATCTCGGGCGCGCAACGGCTGCGGTCCGGCAACACGCTGATCTGCGAGGGCGCGCGCGGGTGCCTGTTCGAGGTCACGCCCGACGGCGAGACGGTGTGGGAGTATCTTTCGCCCTACACGGCGTATTCGCGGCTGCTGGAGACCGAGCTCAACTGGATCTTCCGCGCCTACCGCTACCCCCCCGACGCGCCGCAGCTTAGGGGGCGGGTGTAGACTGCCCCCGTCCCGTCATGGTCGGCCTCCGCCGACCATGACGGCAAGAAAGGGAGGAGACCCATGAGCGAGCATGCCGACGTCATCGCCGAGGTGATGGAGAGCAGCAAGGGGCGGATGATCGGGGACGGGCTGGAGGCCGCCGACATCGACGAGATCCTGGAGCGCTGCACCGGCTGGGGCGACTGGTACGAGGTGGTGACCTCGATCGGCGACCGCTACGAGGCGATGGCGGAGGAGGCGCTGGCCGGCGGGAGCGCGATCACCGCTGGGGTCTGCCTGTGGCGGGCGTGCATGTACTACCACTACGCCCAGTTCTACATGTTCGAGCGCCCCGACCTGCGCGAGGCCGGGCAGAAGCGGAAGGTCGCGCTCTACGACCGCGCGGCGCCGCTGTTCTTCCCCCCGGCCGAGCGCATCGACGTGCCGTTCGAGGGGTTCTCGATCCCGGGCTTCCTGCGCAAGCCGCCCGGCGTGGAGCGGCCGCGCTGCGCGATCCTGATCGGCGGGCTGGAGAGCACCAAGGAGGAGAGCTACCTGTTCGAGCGCATGTGCCACGACCGCGGCATGGCGACCTTCGCCTTCGACGGGCCGGGCCAGGGCGAGATGTACTTCCAGACCCCGATCCGGCCGGATTTCGAGCGCTTCACCTCCGCCGTGCTCGACGCGCTCGAGACCCGCGACGACATCGACCCGTCGCGCTTCGGCATCATCGGGCGGAGCTTCGGCGGGCACTACGCGCCCAAGAGCGCGGCGCACGATGCGCGGATCGCCGCCTGCGTCTGCTGGGGCGTGCTGTATGAGCTCCAGACCTACTGGTGGGACATGCACGACATCACGCGGAACGGCTTCACCTACTGCGCCGGCGAGACCGACCCGGCGAAGGGGAAGGAGCGGCTGAAATTCATCGACCTCGCGGAGAGCGCCCCCAGGATCGAGTGCGCGCTCTACCTCCAGCACGGGATGAAGGACGATCTGATCCCGTTCGCCCAGGCGACCCGGCTGGAGGCGGAGGCGGTCAACGCGTCCGAGATCGTCACCCAGTACGAGCCCGACGGCATCCACTGCTGCCACAACCTCTACCACACGACGCGGATGCCGATGGCGGATTTCCTGGCGAAGCACCTGGTCGGGTGAGGTCCTTCGATACGCGGCTTCGCCGCTACTCAGGATGAGGGAATAAAGGAAAGATCCTCACCCTGAGTAGCCGCCGCAGGCGGCGTATCGAAGGGCCTAATCCGGCTGGACCGACTGCGCGCCGAGCTGGGTCCAGGCGACGGGGGCGCCGGCGGCCTCGATGCGTTCCTCGCGCGGCAGCGCGGGGTCCCAGCGGAGGGCGATGAAGCGCATGCCGTTGACGCCGTCGGAATCGTCCGAGCACAGCCAGACGATGGGCTCGCGCATCACCGTCGGCTGGATCAGCTCGTCGCGGTCGACGCCCGACGCGACGGGGATCATCCGCGTGTTCACCGGCCCGCCCGGGATCAGCACGTTGGCGGTCACCCCCGTCCCTTCGAGGTCGTGCGCCATGATGTGGGTGTGCGCCTCCAGCGCCGCCTTGGACGGGCCGTAGCAGCCGGCGCCGGCGCGGTACATGGTATTCAGGCTGGTGGTGACGTTGACGATCCGCCCGCGCCCGGCTTCCAGCATGGTGGGGACGACGGTGCGCGCCATCAGCTGCGGGCCGTAGACGTTGACCTCCAGCATCTGGCGCCACAGCGCGTCGCCGAGCTCCCAGAATTTGGGCGGGTCGTGGAAGAAGTTGTCGCCGATCCGCTCGGGCCCGACGACCGCGTCGTTGACCAGCATGTCGAGCCGGCCGAAGCGGGCGAGGATCTCGTCCCGCGTCGCCGCCGCCCGGTCCGCGTCGGTCACGTCGCAGACGATGGGAAGCGCGCAGCCCTGCCCGCCGGCCGCTTCCGCGTCGCGCGCGGCGGCCATCAGCACGTCCTCGTCGATGTCGATCATCGCCACCTTCGCGCCGGCCTCGGCGAGCGCGAGCGACATCTCGCGCCCCATGCCGCGCCCCGCGCCGGTCATCAGCACGACTTTCCCTTCGAGCACCCGGTCGGCCATTGCCCGCCCTCCTCCTACTGGCCGTCGACGATGACGATCCGCACCTCGCCCGCGTCCTCGTCGCGGCGGTGGGCGGCGGCGCTCTGGTACTCCTCGGAGTGGAAGCAGGCCTCGGCCCGCTCCAGCGACGGGAACTCGATCACCACGTGGCGGGCGAACTCGTCGGGCCCTTCGAGGGTCTTGTGCTCGCCGCCCCTCGCCAGCACCTTGCCGTCGTACATGGCGAGGATTTCCGGCACCCGTTCGGCGTATTTGCCGTAGCGGTCGGGCTTGAAGATGTTGCCGTGGGCGATCCAGTAGGCGGGCATTCGGGTCTCCTTGGTGGGGCGGCGGAGTCGCTCTCGCGGGCTCCGCGCACTATGTTGCGCTCCGACCATTCATAGCACGATCCGGGGGACAGGCGATGATCGACCTCTACACATGGCAGACGCCGAACGGCCGCAAGGTCTCGATCGGGCTCGAGGAGTTCGGGCTCGACTACGAGACCCACCCGGTGAACATCGGCAAGGACGAGCAGTTCGCGCCGGACTTCCTCGCGATCAGCCCGAACAACAAGATCCCCGCCATCGTCGACCGCGACACCGGGACCTCGCTGATGGAATCGGGCGCGATCCTGCTCTACCTCGCCGACAAGACCGGCATGCTGATGCCGGGCGACGCGAAGGGCCGCTGGAAGGTGATGGAGTGGCTGATGATGCAGATGGGCTCGGTCGGCCCGATGCTCGGCCAGACCCACCATTTCGCCCGCTTCAACGAGGGCAAGGCGCCCTATGCCGAGGAGCGCTTCCTGAACGAGACCAAGCGGATCTACGGCGTGCTGAACAAGCGCCTCGGCGAGACGAAATACCTCGCGGGGGACGACTACACCATCGCCGACATCGCCACCTGGCCGTGGATCTCGCGCTACGAGTGGCACCGGATCGACTGGGCCGACTTCCCCGACCTCAAGCGCTGGTACGCCGGGATCGCCGCCCGCCCGGCGGTGCAGAAGGGCTACGACGTCCCCAACAAGGTGCAGGACATCCCGGTGCCGGAATAGGGCTCAGATCAGCAGCAGCAGCCCGCCACAGATCGCGCAGTTGGAGAACAGGAACGCCTGGTGGAGGTGCCGCCTGAGCGGGTCCTCGACCTCCCAGAAGCGGTGGAAGATCGCCGTCGCCAGCACGGTGAAGACGATCAGGATCGCGGCGCCGGTATCGGTCCAGACGTCGAGCGCGATCATGATCCCGCCCGCGTACTGTATCGCGAAGCCGATCCAGAGCACCGTATAGGGGGCGGGAATCCCCTGCGCCGCGATCCGGTCGGCGTGCTGCTTGACCTTCATCGTCGAGTTGATCAGCGCCGTCCCGAGGAACAGGAACGCGATCAGCGCCTGACCGGCGGCTTCGAGCGGGGTGTGGTCCGCGTACATGGCCCCTCACCCCATCCCCGCCAGCCGTTTCTTCAACTCCTGCTTCATCACCTTGCCGGTGCCGGTGCGGGGCAGGTCGTCGAAGAAGTGGACGTGCCGGGGCTTCTTGTAGCTCGCGATCCGCGCGCGGCAGTGCTCGATCAGCTCGTCCGCGCTCGCCGCGCCGCCGTCCTCCAGGATGACGCAGGCCGCGACCGCCTCGCCGAATTCCTCGTCCGGCACGCCGACGACCGCCGCGTCGGCCACCGCCGCGTGGTCGATCAGGGCGATCTCGACCTCCTTGGAATAGACGTTGAGCCCGCCGGTCACGATCATGTCCTTGGCGCGGTCGACGAAGTAGAGGTACCCGTCGGCGTCGAAATAGCCCACGTCGCCGGTGCGGAACCAGTCTCCGTCGAAGGCCGCTTCGGTCGCCTTGGGGTCGCGGAAATACTCGCGCATGACGACCGCGCGGCCGGGCGCGCCGCAGCGCACCAGCAGCTCGCCCGGCTCGCCCCGGGGCACGTCGTTCCCGTCCGCGCCGACAACGCGGGTCTCGACGCCCATGATGGGCCGGCCCGTCGCGTGCGGCCGCGCCTCCTGCTCCTCGGGCCGCAGCGCGGCGATGTACCCGGCCTCGGTCTGGGCGAGGAAGGTGTAGAGCCCGACATGCGGGATCGCCGCCCGCAGGCGCTCCTTGACCGGCACCGGGAACACCTCGCCGGTGGCGACGATCAGGCGGAGCGATGAAGCCGCCTCCGGCCGCTTCTCGAACTCCGGCGTCATCATGCGGAAGACGGTCGGCACGCCGCCCGCGACGGTCACCTTCTCGCGCTCGATCGCCGACAGCGCGCCGGCCGCGTCGAAGCGCGGCTGCATGACGAGGCGGCAGCCGACGGTGACCGCGTTGGCAAGCCGGCTCAATCCGGTCCGGTGCGCCATCGCCGTGGTCGCCAGCACCACGTCGCGCTCGTTCAGCCCCCACTCCGCCACGTTGGCGAACGACGCGACGACAAGGTTCGCGTTGGTCCCGACCGCGCCCTTGGGCCGGCCCGTAGTCCCCGAGGTATAGGCGATCATGCAGTCGTCCGCGGCGGCGGGCGGGGCCGGCGGCGGTCCGGGCGCGCCGGAGTCTAGGACCGCGGAAAACGCCTCCTCTCCCGCCTCCGGGGCGCCGACGACGATCCGGGGCACGCCCGGAAGCCCGTCGAGCGCGGCGGCGACGGCCTGCCGCATGCCCTCGCCGTAGAGCACCGCCCCGGGTTCGCAGTGGCCGACGATGTAGGCGATCTCCCGCGCGGCGAGCCGTGTCGACAGCGGCACGATCAGCGCGCCGAGCTTGAGCGTCGCCGCCATCGCCTCGACCAGCTCGATCCCGTTCGGCATGGCGATCGCGACCCGGTCGCCGCAGCCGATCCCCCGCGCGGCGAGCGCGTTGGCGAGACGGTCGCCGCGCGCGTCGAGCTCGGCGAAGGTCGACCGGCGGTCCTCGCAGACCAGCGCGACCTTGTCCGGGTAGCGCCGCGCGTTCTGCGCGAGCAGGGTGGCGAGCTTCATCCGTCGTCGGGCTCGAAAGCGAAATAGTCGATGTCGTCCGTCAGGGTCTCGAACGTCGCGCGGACCCGCATCCCGATCTCCACCTCGCCGGGGTCGACGCCGACGATGTTGCCGATGATGCGGACCTTCTCGTCGAGCTCGATCAGCCCGACGACATAGGGCGTGCGCTCCTCGAACCCGGCGGTCGGCACGTGGGTGACGGTGTAGGAATAGACTTCGCCCCTGCCCGACGTCTCGCGCCATTCGAGGTTGCGCTTGCCGGTCGCGGTCGAGATCGCGCGCGGCCAGAACTGGTAGCGGTCCGCGTCGGGATCGTATTGCAAGGCGAGCCTGCCGCGCTTGGCGGCGTCCCAGAAGAATTGCGTGTTGGCGGTCGGGCGCGGCACCGGGCGCGGCTTGGGGGCTGGCTTGTTCATACCGTTCTTCCTTCCTGGGATCGCTACTTGACCAGGACCATGGCGTTGCTGGTCCCCCAGTTCCGGCCGTAGGGGATCACGCCGATCCCGGTGACCAGCGCGTTGGCCGGGTCGGGCACCTGGCGCTCTCCCGCCTCGCCCATCAGCTGGCGGACCGCCTCGACCAGGTTGACCCCGCCGCCGGCGAGCCCGGGCTGGCCGCAGCCGATCTGCCCGCCGCCCGTGTTGATGGGCAGCGCGCCGGTCGGCGAGAGGTCGGTGCCGCGCAGGAACTGCGAGCCCCGTCCGCGCTCGCAGAACCCGATCTGCTCAAGCTTCAGCATCACCGCGATCAGGAAGTCGTCATAGGGGTGGAACATGGCGATGTCGGCGGGCGTCATCCCCGCCTTGGCCAGAGCGTCCGGTCCGGACACCGAGAACCCGGTCTCGGTGATGTCGGGCGTCTGGTCGGCGCCGGCGAAGTTGGTGATTTCCGAATAGGCGAAGGGGTAGACCCGGCTCTCGAAGCCGAGCTCCCGCGCCCGGTCGGTCTTCATCATGACCAGCCCGTTGGCGCCGTCGCAGAACATCACCGAATCGAGCAGCCGGAGCGGCGTCGAGACCTCGCGCGAGGTGAGATAGTCGTCGACCGTGATCCGCTTGCGGAACCGCTCGTAGGCGTTCTCGTTGACCGTGGCGCCGTTCCGCTGCGCCACGGCGAGCGCGCCGAGCCCGGCGAAGTCGAGCTCATACTGCGCCATGTAGCGGTTCATCAAGAGGCCGAAGGCGCCGGGCGGGCCTTGGATGCCGGTGGGCTCCCAGAACTCGTTGCGGTAGGAGCCGTAGACCGCCGACCATTTCGACGACGGCGCGTCGGCGCCGATCAGCATCGCTGTCTCGCAGAGCTCGTTCTGCAGCGCCATCGCGGCGCGCGCGACGTTGCCGATGGCGGACGCGCCGCCGATATCGGTGGTCTGCAGCCAGCGCGGCGTAATGCCGAGATAGTCGGTGCAGTAGTTGGACCAGAACGGGTTTGCGCACTCGCTGAGCGGAACGGTAAAGGAGACGCCGTCGATGTCCCCGGGCGCGAGATCGGTCTTGGCGAACAGCTCCTCGGCGACCTCGGCGGCCAGCTCGTAGGCCGTCTTGCCGGTTCTTCGGTCGATCTTCGTTTCGCCATAGGCGACGATGCAGACATCCTGCGACTCAAGGAAATTCTTTGCCATCCGGCGCTATCCCTCCTTGCCCCTGGGGTTTCTCTACGCGGCCTCGTCCTCGTCCTCGCCGCCCATCGCGGCGGCGATGGCGGCGTGTTGCGCTTCGAGCCAGCCGGGATCGGCGCGGCGCTCTGGCGTCACCCGGACTTCCAGCGCGAGCCTCGCCGGCGCGGCGAGGACCAGGATCCGGTCGGCCATCTCCAGCGCGTCGTCGATCCGGTGGGTAATCAGGACGCAGGTCTTGCCGAGGCGGCGGACGAGCTCGGTGAAGTCGCCGCGCAGCGCCTTCGAGGTCACGTGGTCGAGCTGGCTGAAGCTCTCGTCGAGCAGGACCAGCGCCGGGTCGACGCAGAGCGCGCGAGCGAGCGAGACGCGCTGGCGCATTCCGCCGGAGAGCTCGTGCGGATACTTCCGGACGTTCTCCTCGCCGACGATCTTGACGTTTTCCAGCCACTCGATCGCGCGGCTGCGCTGGGTCTCCCTGTCGAAACCGAGGATTTCGAGGCCGAGCGCCACGTTCTCCCAAGCCGCGCGCCAGGGCAGCAGCCGGTCGTTCTGGAAGCTCACCGCGAGCTTCCCGCGCAATTCCTTGAACTGCCGGTAGGGATCGAGCCCCTCCACCCGGACGGTGCCCCGGGTCGGCTCCAGCACGCCCATGATCATGTGGAGCGCGGTCGACTTGCCCGCCCCGGTGCGGCCCAGCAGCGCGACGATCTCGCCTTCCATGACCCTGAACGAGAGGTCGAGGACCGCAGGATGGGCGCCGAAATAGCGGTCGACACGGTCCAGCTCGATGACCGTCCGGGTCTCGACCGCCGTCACCGGACCGAGACCTCCGGCCGCCACTTGAGGAGGCGCTTCTCGGCCCAGGCGACGATCGCCTGCACGCCGAGATTGACGATCACCAGCAGGATGGTCCAGCCGATCACCCCCTGCATGTTGAGCTCGTCCTGGGCGAGCCCCATCCTGGCGCCCATGCCGGTGTTGACGCTGACCAGCTCCGCGAAGGCGGTCATCCGCGCGGCGTAGCCGATGATCGATTTCGTCGTCATCAGGATGTAGGGGACGATATGCGGCAGGATCAGCAGCCGGAAGACCTGCCAGCGGCTCGGCCGGAAGGTCTCCACCACCTCGACCAGGTCGGTCGAAAGCGCCCTGATACCGTCATAGACGTTGAGCGCGTAGAACGGGATCAGGATGACGGCGAGGATGAAAAACACCCGCTCCTCGGTTCCGCGGAACCAGAAGATCGCGAACAGCATCCAGGAGAGCGCCGGCACGCCGGTGAAGATCACCACCAGCGCCTTGATGAAGGGCTCGGCGGGACGGACGATGCCCATGATCACGCCGATCAGCGATCCCGCGACCAACGAGAACGCGACCGCGAAGAGGAGGCGCAGGATCGTCGTGACGATGTGGATGTAGTCCTCGCCGAGGATCGTCAGGATCTCGTCCCCGGTCAGCACGACGGACGGCATGATGTAGACCGGCGCGACCCAGCTCCACGCCTCCATGGCGAAGGCGATCAGGGCGATGACCACGATGCTGGCGAACAGGTCGCGCTTGAAATAGTTGCGCTCGCCGGCCCCGGCCGGCGCGGGAGGCTCGAGCCCGGCCGCGGTCTCCGGATCGATCCGGGTGCTCATCGGCCGGGCACCTCCACGGCGGCACATCCCTCGATACGGCGCTTCGCGCCTGCTCGGGATGAGGGAGATCTTTGGCCACCCATAACCTGTCCCTCACCCTGAGTAGCGGCGAAGCCGCGTATCGAAGGGCGTGCCGCGGAGACCCGGGACCACGCCGCGCGGACGATCAGGTGGCGAAATAGGTTTCGGGCACCTTCTGGGGCAGCGCGCCCGCCTTGTGCATGATTTCGGCCGCGAAGAGGATGTCCTCGCGGTTCTTCTCGACCGACATCGGGCGCATCTTGTACTGCATGCGGCCCGATTCCATCGCCGTCTTGAGCACCTCGGGCTTGATCTTCACCGACGGGCCGAGCGCCTGGAATTTCTCCGGGTTGCCCATGATCCACTCGAAGCAGTCGTCGTAGACCTTCACGGCCCGCGCGACGGTGTCGGGCGGTACGTCGCCCAGCGCCTTGCGGTTGATCGCGATGCAGAAATAGGGCTGATCGCGCCCGGTGTGGCTCCGGTAGAAATCGTTGACGTTGAGAAACACCTTGGAGCCCGGGATCTTATGCAGGCCGACAGAGAGCGCGTGCTCCCAGACGATCGCCGCGTCGGCCCGGTCGGCCGCAACGATGTTGATCGTCGCCGGCGGGTTGGGCGCGTTCTGGATGCGCACGTCCTTGTCGAAGTCGACCTTGCCGAACACCCTGGCCCACGTCTTGGCCATCCGGAAAGTGCCCGAAGCCTGCATCGCGGCGAGTGTCTTGCCCTTGAGCCCGTCGAGCGAATCCGGCCCGTCCTTGCGCGCGAAATAACCGGCGAGCGTCCCCGTCGAGACGATGCCGATGATCTGCATCGGCGCGCCCTTCATGTGCATCTTGGCGAACGCGTCCCAGGTGCCGACGCCGATCTGGAAATTGCCCTTGAGCATGTCGGCGTAGTAGGTGCCGAGCCGGTTATAGACCCGGAACGAATCGAACTTGAGGTCGTGCTTCTCGTCGAACTTGTTGTTGAAGAGAACCTGGTTCTGCAGGTTCGACCAGCCGCCCGCGAGCGTCGCCGTCTTGAGCATCGTCGGCTGGGCGCCGAACGCAAGGTTGGGCGCGGCGATCAGGCCGGCGCCGAGGGCGAGCCCACCGCCGCCCGCGCTTTCGAGAAACCGTCTGCGCGAAACCGTCCTCTTCATGTCGCTTCTCCCCTCCCTTTTCGGGCCCGTTCGGCCACGGGTCCGTGTGACGGTATCTTGAACGATGTCGGCTACGGCGTCCATAACGGGCGCCGGATGTACGGTGTATTGACGATTGCGAGCCTTCGCACATACGATGCGGTCAGTTGCTCCCCGCCGGACTCGCCGAAAGGCCCCGGCGGGGTTATTTCTTGCCTCCCCGTCCTTGAGACTCCGCTGCCTCCTCCCTCCATCATGCTCGGACTTGTTCCGGGCATCCACGTCCGGGTCAGCGCACGGTGCCGCCCAACTTCACGGCGGCGGCCTTGCACGGCCGGAACAAGTCCGGGCATGACGGCGGGGGGCGGGCGGGACAGTCGTGCGCGGAGGCCGCGACATGGCTCACCCGATGGTTCAGGATACCTTTTGCGGGCGTAATCGCTGGCTCTGGGGAATCGGATCGGCATGTTTCGGGAAGACAGCGCGGACGAAGCCGCGTTCCGCGCGGAGGTGCGGGCATGGCTGGAGGCCAACCTGCCGGCCGCGCTCAGGGGGCGGACCGACCGGCCGCCGCCGGACGAGATCATGCCGTGGTACCGCGCGCTCTCGGCCCGCGGCTGGATCGCGCCGCACTGGCCCAGGGAACATGGCGGCATGGGCGCGAGCCTGGCGGAGCAGATCGTGCTCACGCAGGAGCTGGCCCGGCTGTCGGCGCCCCAGCTCCCGGTCCAGGGGATCAACCATATCGGCCCGATATTGATGCGCTACGGCACGGAGGAGCAGAAGGCGCGGCACCTGCCGCCGATCCTCTCGGGCGACACGATATGGGCGCAGGGCTATTCGGAACCGGGGGCCGGATCGGACCTCGCGAGCCTTTCGACGCGGGGCGAGCTGCGGGACGGCCGCTTCACCGTCACCGGCGGGAAGATCTGGCAGACCTGGGCGCATCACGCGGACTGGATGTTCACCCTGGTGCGGACCGACCCGGAGGCGAAGGTCAGGCAGGCGGGGATCAGCTTCATCCTGATCGACCTCGGGACGCCCGGCATAGAGATCCGGCCCATCGTGACCATTACCGGTGAGGAGGAGTTCTCCCAGGTGTTCCTCGACGGGGTGGAGGTGCCGGAGGAGAACCTCGTCGGTCCTCTGCACGGCGGCTGGAAGATCGCGACCGCCTTGCTCGCGACCGAACGGCTGTTCACCTCGAACCCGCAATACGCGCTGGAGGCGGTGGAGCGGATCAAGGCGGTCGCCCGGCATACGGGGATCGACGGGGATGCCGCGTTCCGCGACAGGCTGGCGGACCTTTCAATAAGCATAACCGTGCAGGCCGCGATGTTCTGGCAGGCGGTGGATCTGGCGGCGAGCGGGCAGGAGCTCGGCCCCGAGGGCTCGACGATGAAGCTCGTCGCCACGGAGAACCTGCAGCGCGCGACCGATCTCCTCATCGAGGCGGCTGGGCCGTGGGGCGCGGATGCCGGGCGGATCGAGACCCCGGCGGGCGCCGTCGACGCGACGGGCATCTTCCTCCAGTCGCGCCGCGCCACGATCTACGGCGGGTCGAGCGAGATCCAGCGTAACGTGCTGGCAAAGCGCGTGCTCGACCTGCCGGGCGGGTGACGCGGGGCGTCCCTCGATACGGCGCTCGCGCGCCTACTCGGGATGAGGATGGTTTTACGCCCCACAACCTCACACTGAGTAGCGGCGCAGCCGCGTATCGAAGGGCGGCCGCGGTTCCATCCCGCTTGGATACGCTCTAGATTGACCGCGGAACGCCGCCTCGAGGGAGAAACGATGCCGGTCCAGGTCGACAGGAACCGTCCGATTGCGGACACGACGATTTTCGACGGCGGGGAGTCCCGCCGGGGCTACCGGATCAACAAGTTCGCCATGTCGCTCGCGCGGGCGGAAAACCGTGAAGCGTTCGCGGACGACGAGGAAGCCTATATGGCGCGATGGTCGTTGAGCGGGGAGGAGCGCGAGGCGATCCGCGAGCGCGACTGGCGCAGGATCATGGAAGAGTTGGGCGGCAACATCTACATGATCATCAAGATCGGGACCGTGACCGGCCACGGCCTCTACCAGATCGGCGCCCATCAGCGGGGCGAGACCTATGAGGAGTTCCTCGCCACGCGGAACGCCTCGGGGGCGCGCTAGGCCATGGCAGGCATCGTCGCCGGCATCGGCACCTCCCACGTCCCTTCGATCGGCGTCGCCTACGACCAGGGGCGCACGCAGGAACCGGCCTGGAAGCCGCTCTTCGACGCCTACGAGCCGGTCAAGGCCTGGCTGCGCGAGGAGGCCAGGCCGGACATCGCCATCGTGGTCTACAACGACCACGGCAGCTCGTTCTTCTTCGACAAGTACCCGACCTTCGCGATCGGCGCCGCCGACCTCTACCCGGTCGGCGACGAGGGCTGGGGCCGCCGGCCGCTGCCCGACTTCCCGGGCGACGCGGCGTTCTCGTGGCACCTGACCGAATCGCTGGTCTACGACGAGTTCGACATGACCGTGTGCCAGGAGCTGGCGGTGGACCACGGCCTGCTGACGCCGCTGCCGATGCTCTGGGCCAACGACCCCGCGTGGGACATCCGGGTGGTGCCGGTGGCGGTCAACGTGGTGCAGCACCCGCTGCCCACGGCGCGCCGCTTGTGGAAGCTGGGACAGGCGTTGCGCCTGGCGGTGGAGAGCTACTCCAGGGACATCCGCGTGGCGGTCCTCGGCACCGGCGGGCTCTCGCACCAGCTCCACGGCGAGCGTTTCGGGTTCCGCAACGAGGAGTGGGACCGGAAGTTCATGGAGCGCATCGTGAGCCGGCCTGAAGAGCTGGTGGAGCTGTCGCACCACGACTACATGGTGCAGGGCGGCGCGGAGGCGGTGGAGATGATCATGTGGCTGGGCATGCGCGGCGCCATGTCGTCGGAGGTGCGGCTGGTGCACCAGAACTACTACGCTCCCATGCTGACGGGCATGGGCCTGCTGCTCCTGGAAGACGCCGCGAAGTCGTGAACATGGAGCGTGCGCGGAAAGGAACGGACGCGCTCCGGGTGACGCTTCTGGGGACCGGCCGCCCCAAGCCCCAGCCGGGGCGCACGGGGCCGGCGGCGATGGTGGAGGCCGCCGGAAAGTATTTCGTCTTCGACTGCGGCCGCTGCACGTTGCAGCGCCTGGAGGAAGCCGGGGTCCCCATGGGCGAACTCCGGTTTCTGTTCCTCACCCACCTTCACTCCGACCACATCGTCGGCATCCCCGATTTCTGGCTGACCCCGTGGATCTTCGGTCGTGGCGACCGTCCGTTGCACGTGTGGGGACCGGAAGGGACCCGCCGGATGATGTCCAAGCTGGCGGAAGCCTTTGAGTTCGACATTCACCTGCGCCGCGACGTGGACGAGAAGCTCGATCCGGGCGGCGTCGAGGTCGTCGCCGAGGACGTGGAGCAGGGGTTCGTCTACGAGGAGGACGGGTTGAGGATCACCGTCTTCGACGTGGACCACGCGCCCATCAGGCCCGCTTTCGGCTACCGCATCGACTACCGGGGCCGGTCGGCGGTCCTCTCCGGCGACACCCGCTACAGCAAGAACCTCATAGAGTTCTCACGCGGCGTGGACCTGCTGGTGCACGAGGTGGCCGCGGCGCCTCCCGCGGAGCTGCAACGGTCCGAGCGGCTCGCACACGTCATGGGCCATCACACCTCGCCCGAGGAAGCGGCCTCGGTCTTCTCGCAGGTGAAGCCCAAGGTCGCCGCCTTCACCCACGTGGTCTCCTACGGCATAGAGCGCAGCGAGATCGTCGAACGGACGAAGGCAGGCTACTCCGGCGAGCTGGTCATGGGGGAAGACCTGATGCGGTTCGAGATTGCCGACGAGGTCAAGGTGGTCCCCCCGGCGCCTTGACCGCAACTTCAGGTGGGTGCTCCAGGGGCCGGATTGAAACCTGCCAATACGCCGGGGTCGCTCGCTGCTTCTCGGAAGTCCCAGGCTACAGTCGTCTGCCGATTTCGCCTGCGGCGGACAAGAGTGCGGGACGGCAACGCGAAACGAAGTCCTCGCTGAATCGGCTCAGAAGCCCGAAAACCGACAGCGAAAGCCGC
>JAJDVM010000117.1 GCA_022826125.1 Defluviicoccus sp. | reverse complement strand
GTGCCGGATGATGGTCCGTGTCCATGGCGAGGACAGGCGTCCACTCCACTGCACTTTTGCCGTCAAGCACCACCCCCGATAGACGGCCAGTCCCGGCTCGGTTTTCGATCATGGGCCTTGTCGATACATGTTCTCGCTTGTACCCGTGTCTTATCGGCTCAGGGGACCCATTCCAGCCATTGGGGTGGGCGAATGCTCCGCCCGGATATCTGTTCTCAGGTCCGGGGTCGAGCCGGAGCATCGATCGCCACTCTGCATCGGCCTCGAAGCATGCGCGCATAAGGGTAGGACACGGCTTGGAACGTTGGTGAACATTTCCTATGCGCTGAGGTGGCCGAACGTCCATGACTTGGCCCGGGCGCGCGACGGACGTTATCTGAACCTTGCGAGCTCCTTCCAGCTGCCGTCCTTGACGACGGAAAACACGATCTCGTCGGCGCCCTGGTGATCGGCGGGCGAAAAGGAAACATGGTTGTCCAGGATTGGGTCGTAGTAGTTCAGGCTCTCGATCGCCTTGAGGAAACTGTCGACGGTGAGATCGCGCCCGGCCTTTTCCAGCGCCGTGGTGAAAGCGACCGCGCCGGCATAGCCCAGCAGCGCTCCCGTGCCCGGGAATTCCCCGGTCTCGCTCTTGTAGGCGGCGATAAAGGCGGCCGGCTCCTTGCGAGTGGCCCTGGCGGCGATATCGGACCAGCCGGAAGCCGCGAACAGACCCTCTGTCACGCCTCCCGGCACCTTGGCGATCACGGTGTGGAACGCAGCGGAAGAGCCCACGAACTTCAGCCTGGCCAGACCCAGCTTCTTCGCGGTTCCCAGGACCGCAATGGTCTGACGGACGGTGAGCGCCAGACCCACCATCTCGCACCCCGCAGCCTTCAGCTTTTGCAGGGAGCCGACGAAATCCGCCTCGTCCGGCTTGTGCGCGGTATCCGCGACGTAGTTCAGGGCGGCGTTCGCGCCGGCCTCGTCGACCAAGCCGGCCTTTATCTCCTTGCCGAAATCGGTCGGGATGTACATCGCGCAGATCTTCGAGACGCCTTGGTTCGTCGCCATGTAGCGCGCCGCTTGCCGGAGCTCGTCGTAATAGAAGGGACCGCCAGCAAAGCTCAACCGGATCGGTTCGCTGAGGATCTGCCGCGCCGACGACATCGGAAAGACGTTCGGGATGTTCTTCGGGGTCGTCAGCCTGAACCCGGCGATGTTCATCGGCGTGCCCAGCGACAGCAGCATCGCGAACACCTTGTCCCGGTTGACGAGCTTGTTGTAGCCCTGCAGCGCCTTCGGCATCTGGTAGTTGCTGTCTTCCACGACGAAACGAATCTTCCGGCCGTGGATCCCGCCGGCCGCGTTCACCGCGTTGAAATGCATCTGCGCGGCTTCGATGGACGGCGCTCCGAAGGCGGCGAAGGGTCCGGACAGGTCGCTGACCGAACCGACCACGACCTCGGTGTCGCCGACGCCCTGACCCGCCAGCGCGGGGGTCGCGGCGAACGCCGCAAGGGCAACCAGTCTCGTGAATTTCATTTTCGATTTTTTCTCCCTGTCTTCAATACGTCTCGTCCGTCGGCACCTTGTGTTGTGTTTTTGTCGGGCTTTCCGGCACCTCGTTTTCATGGTCGGCGTCATCTCGTCACCCTCCGCCGTCGGGAGGATGACGAGCAAGCGATCCTTGACCTGCCCGACGGGGTCCGGCCGGGCGCTCATCTCTTCGATTTCTGCACGAGCCAGCTCCCGCTCGGCGGTACGGCGCACAGCGAGGCAAAGTCGGAGAAGGGCACGCGGGTTTCATAGATGGGAAGGCGGCGCGCAAGGCCCCGTGTCCACGGTACCCACGGTACGATCAGAAGCGGTGGCGAAGGGAGAATCGGATGGCGCGCAGGCGGTCGCGGGGCCGGTCGTAGGCCTCCACCCCGATCCGCGAGCCCGGCGTGTCGCGAAGGTCGATCCCGAGGCTTCGCCGCAGCGAGCCGTCGCCCGAATGCCGCATGACCCCGACATAGGGGCGAACCGTCGGGAAGGGCGGCCAGCCTCGCAGGCCGTATCCCGCCTCGCCCTGAATGCCGACATCGGCCGATCCGCCGCCGTCCGGGGACACCAGACGCGTGTCGAGGTCCAGTCCGAAGCCCCGCCGGGACTCGCCCGGGGCAAAGCGGATGCCGCCGGAGAGCCCCCAGGAATCATGGTCATGGTCGCCGAGCCCGAGGGCGCCATCGATGTTCGCGATCAGGCTCAGGCGAGGATCGAGAATGCCGTCGACGGAAACCGACCCCTTCGTCTCCAGCTGCCCGCCTTCGGGTCCATCGCCCGTCAGGTGCCTGTAGGCCACCGACAGGGAGGGAGCGCCGCGAACCGGCGCGCTCCACGCCACGCCGGCGCGCCAGTCGCGCCCGCGCAGGGTGGGCAGGGATGAAGAAATTCGGCCACCGCCCTCGATTTCGAAGGCGAACGCCTCGACGCCGGCCTCGGCCTCGACCTCTCCGGACAGCACCTCCGCCACGGGGACCGAAGCCCCGGCGGCGTATGCGCGCAGGCGCACGTCCGAGCGCGACCATGACGGGAAGCCGTGATCGTCGCGGTGGCGCAACTGGCCGGTTCCTGCGCCTAGCGACGCCCAGACATCTCCGCCCGACGGCATGTGCCATGCGGCGAAGGGGTGGAGCGAGAAGATTTCCGTGTCGTGATCGCCGGCGCGATAGCCTTGCCCGGCGAGGCGTGCGCGCGCGCGGTATCGGAGATCAGTCCGGGTGAAGGAGGCGATCAGCCCCGCCTGCCACGAACCCGATCCCAGCTCAGCGCCCGCGCTTGCGGACTCGCTGGAGCCGGAATACTCGAACCCCTCGCTCTCGCCGGCAAGCGAGCCGGCGCCGACGGTGGGGGTGATCGCGGTCAGCACGCGCGGGGCCCCGGGCCGCCAGGCGCGCACGCGATCTCGAACGGCGCCGTGGGCGGCATCAAGCGCGCGCCGCGCGTGAACCGGCCCGAGCGCCTCGTGCACCGGGTTGGACAGCCCGGTGAATGACGCGGAAGCCGGTTGCAGGGGCGCGGATGGGCATTGAAACTCCGTGCCGTCGAAATATGCATTGTCGTGAATCCGGACGGAGGCGATCAGCTGGTCGCCAGGATCGTTTTCATCTTCGTCACGGAAACTGACGTCGACGCACAGCGTGTCGTCGACCGTATCGCCGAAGAGGACTTGGTACAGGTACGTGGAGGTTCTACCGTAATCGGGATCGCAGACTTTCGGATCGCCGTTTTCTGGATCGCGGACTTCCGGATCGCATTCGTCCGCGTCGGGATGTTCGTATTGTAGCTCACGCGAGGCCGGAGCCGGATCGAAACCCAGCGGCGGGCCAATGCCCAGGAGCCGGTAGACCGGATCGGTGGCTTGCGGTTGCGGATCCTCTTCGAGCATCGCCTCAGGCAGTGGGTAAACTTCCTGGGGTTCCGCGTCGTTATTGCGATTCAAACGTTGATCGTGCTGCGCAAGGCTTCGCGCGGCGAACCGCCATTTCGCCCGATCGGGTTCGACGATAAGCGCGACGCTCCGCGCCAGGGTGGCCGGAGGCATGGCGCTGTCGGTCACCCGGTAGGTGCAGTCCGGACCCGAATACTCGGCGTTGGGGGTGCCCGACAAAACCCGGGTTTGCGGCCCGAACCCCAAACCGTCGTAAGGGGGCAGGCCGGGAGGAGGGAGCTGGCTAGGAACATTGGGACCGATGGGAGAGGGGTCCGGGCAAATCAACTCATAAGTATAGGGCTGCACTCCGCCGTTTGCTCCCCGGAACGTTACCCTAGCGCGCTCGCCCACCCTGAGGCGCAGGACATTCCCGGGCACGACCGACGCGGGAAGCATCAGCGTCCCCGTTACGGGGCCCGCGACCTCGACTTCGACGGGCTGAGATACCGTTGCGGCAACCGCCGCGCTGTCCGTCACCGAGTAGGTGCAGGAGTCGCGGAATCGGACACCGGGAGTGCCCGCGAACCTGCGCGTGGCGGGTGCGAAGCTCATCCCGGAAGGCAATGACCCTCCAGCACAGGTCAGAGAATAAGTATAGGGCTGAACGCCACCCGTGGCAGCGGGAAGCAGTTCGTCGTCGAACGTTCCGACCCAGAGATACACCATGTTGGGAAGGGGAAGCATCAGCGTCCCCGTTACGGGGCCCGCGACCTCGACTTCGCCGGGCTGAGATACCGTTGCGGCAACCGCCGCGCTGTCCATTACCGAGTAGGTGCAGGAATCCTGGAACCGGGCAGTCGGCGTGCCGGCGAGCCTGCGGGTTGCGGGCGCGAAGCTCATGCCCGACGGCAGCGCCCCGCCGGCACAGGTTAAGGAATAAGTGTAGGGTCCGATGCCGCCCGTGGCGGCCGGAAACTCAACGTCGCGGAAGGTTCCGACCGAGAGGTCGATCTTGGCGGGTGGAGAGACGATGAGGTCGCCGGGAACTTCCAAGGGTCCGACCCGGAGCCGGAGCCCATGAGTGACGCTTCGCTGCGGTCGAAAACCCGGATCGGACTCGGTGACGTGGTAGGCGCAGAAGAACGTCTGGCCGCTCGCGACGGCGGGGGCCGTGCCCGCGAGGATGCGCTGGTCCGGGAAGAGCGTCACCCAGTCCGGACAGTTTTCTTCGTCGATACTGTATTCGTAAGGCGGAATGCCGCCGGAGCCCTGCGGGAGTCTGTATTCCCTAGGTTCTCCCGGAGGAAATACGAGCTCGCGACTCATCACTTGCCCCCCCCCGCCGGAATTCTTGACCGAAAGATGGCCTCCCCCGCCGCATGCGGCGAGCGTCAGAACCAGGCAGACATGAACGGCGGCCTTGAGATACTTCATCTGGGGACAACCGTGATCGGAGAAAAGTGGAACTGGGCCGAGCGGCGCACGCGCGTCTTTGCGCCGGGGGCATTGATATTCCAACTCGAAGCGGCGAGTAAAGCGACGCGTTCTGGGCAATCTTCCTTACCGCAACGGAATTCCGGAGGAACGCCGTTGCCAGCGATCGGCGAGGACGGAAAACGCACCTCGATACCCGTTTTTGCGTGCGAGCACTATGCTCGTGACTTACAACCCAATCAGATCCGCGACCGCGTGTCTGACCCTCTGGTGAGGTGCCGCTGTGCTGGCTGCTGCGCATCGTCCGGAACCGCAGCTTCCGCTCGCGGTTGCTCCGGAGCCTGGTCTGGCTGATGCCGTGGACCGGCGCTGCCTCGCCGCCGAGGAGACCGGACCGATCCTGCTGTTCGCCGCCGAGGACGCCGACCATATCGTGCGCACCCGGCTGGAGGGGACCGCCCGGGCCGCCGGCGCCGCCTTCGAGAACCGGAGGGTGCCGGCCCCGGGCTGGTGGACACCACTCCGGGGCCGGCGGTTGCCGCGGCTGGCTGCACCCCGATCGGGCGAAACGTTGTTGATCGAGGTGCCGTCCGCAGCGCCGCGACGCGCTCGATCCTATTCGTTCCCGGCCTGCCCGTCACAGGCCGGTGGCAGGAGTTCCGCCGGTGTCGCCTGGACGTCGCGGACCCGTATCCCGGTGTGGTTGAAGGTGTAGATCACCCGGACCCGGGGCTTGCCCCGCCGCGCCAGCGCGTAGCCCCAGCTCCCCCCGGCGAGGGGCCAGCCTCTCCGGGGTCTGGCGGAGAGGATCCCGACCAGCTCCCCGTAGGCGTCCTCGAAGCCCGGCACCCGTTGCGCCAGGTCGCGGTGTTCGAGCTCCGCGGCGGGTTCCAGGGTGACGGTCAGGCGCGGCCTGTCGGACATGACGGAGAGTCTATCGCCGCCGGGCGGCGGCACAAGCTGGCCCCGACCTGCCGTTGACAGACGGCACTCCGGGGCGTCCGTCGCCTTTCCCATCCGGCCCACCTCCGGGAAGCCTCGCGGGGCGGGCCCTGCGAACCGAACCGCCGTCGTTCGCCGGAATATCTGGCGGAGCATGAGGTCTTGGAGCGTGCGGCCAGGTCGAAGCCGATCCCAGTCGCCTGAGGAGTCTGGCGACCAATTGGAGGCCTTCGCGCAACGCCATGCCTGCGGCATCGCCCACATGGAGTGGCTGAGCTCGTCGGTGCGGCGGCTCCGTGGAACGGCTGCGGAGAATAGGGCAAGTATCTCCGCGGTGCATGCGGAGATACTTGCCGATGCGGAGATTGGGCGCTACATTCACCGCACAATGCGCGGAGTAAAGTGATGTTCATCTGGCAACGCCCCGAATGGCCGCAATTCCGGCAGGATGACGCTCGGCTCGGCCGGCTCCTCGCGGACACACGCCACGCCCAGGGGAGGCTGCTCGGCCGCATGGAAGCTCTGGGTTTCGAGATGCGCAGCGAGGCCACCTTGCGCATCCTCACCGAGGATGTCGTGAAGACCAGCGAGATCGAGGGCGAAATCCTCGCCCCCGACCAGGTGCGCTCGTCCCTCGCGAGCCGCCTCGGGTTGGACGCCGGCGGACTGCCGGCGCCGGATCGCAATGTCGACGGTGTCGTCGAGATGACGCTCGATGCTACCAGGAACTACGCCGTGCCCCTGACCGAAGAACGGCTGTTCTCGTGGCACGCCGCCCTGTTCCCGACGGGCTATAGCGGCATGAGCCGGATCCTCGTCGGTCGGTGGCGCGACGACGCGGACGGACCGATGCAGGTCGTCTCGGGCCCGATCGGCCGCCAGCGCGTCCACTACAGCGCTCCGCCGGCCGAGCGCCTCGGGGATGAGATGTCCGCGTTCCTCGACTGGTTCGAGGCCGCGCGGTCCATGGAACCCGTGCTTGTCGCCGGCCTGGCCCATCTCTGGTTCGTCTCGATCCATCCGTTCGAAGACGGCAACGGGCGCATCGCGCGGGCGATTGCCGACATGGCACTGGCCCGCTCGGAAGACAGCCCGGAACGGTTCTACAGCATGTCCGCTCAAATCCGCCTGGACCGCAACGCCTACTACCACGTCCTCGAGGCCACCCAGAAGGGCGGCCTGGACATCACCGACTGGCAGGTCTGGTTTCTCGAGTGTCTCGGGCGCGCGATCGAAAGCGCCCGGGATACTCTTGCCGCCGTCCTGGCCAAGGCCGGCTTCTGGGAGGCCCATGCTTCCGACGTGTTCAACGAGCGCCAGGTAAAGATCCTGAACCGGCTGCTGGACGGCTTCGAGGGCAAGCTCACCTCGTCGAAATGGGCGCAGATGAACCGCTGTTCCCAGGACACGGCCAACCGCGACATCCGCGATCTGATCGACCGCGACATCCTCGTCCGCGGCCCGGCCGGCGGCCGCAGCACCAGCTACGATCTGGCAAGCGCACGCGTCTGACATCGAGTGAGCGACTTCACGCGGCTCGCCCAGCGACTAGAGCGTATCTGTTTTAGACGGAATCTTTTTTGATTCCAATTGGTTAGGGAATGTGTTCCAACTTGGCCACTGGTGAAGGAGGCCAGCATGGATGACCCGATCCTATCCGATGAGGAGCATCAGGATCGCGCGATCCCGCCTGTCTACCGGTTGCTCTCCCTCGCTACTGTCCAGCAGACGCCGGACGTCATCGCGGGACAATCCTGTCGGGATCGTGTCGTCCTTGTAGATCCTCGAGGGAATGACACTTTCGGCCAGGCCGGACCCGCAAAAGCCCCGATCTTCGCCGAAGGCAAGAAAGGACCGAAGATAGCGGGCGTAGTTGTTGATCGTTGCCCGCTTGCCCGCTCCGCTGGCCGTCTTCGCGGCGAGGAACTCGTCTACATCGGCCATTTCGGCCGCTTTCAGCGGGACATTCCGCGCCGCCAGCCTGTTCAGAAAATCCGCCGCTGCCTGACGGCGGCCGTGGATCGTTCCTTCCGACAACCCGCGCTCGTCGCGTATCCAGACAGTGAACGCTTCAATCTCGACGGCGTAGGGGTGGCGGGGGAGCGCAGGCTCCTCGACGCGATCCAGAAAACGCAGCCATCGAACAGCGTAGCCGTTCATGACAGCGGTCACCCCCGCGATGCGTCGGCTTAGTCGCGAGAGTAACGGGGGGTTGTGCCTGCGGCGGCGACACCGTGAAGTGTCAGCGGTCGGGGAGTCGAGGCCCGATTTTCACTGGTGTGCCCGTTGGGCACCCG
>JAJDVM010000085.1 GCA_022826125.1 Defluviicoccus sp. | reverse complement strand
CCGCGCCCGCATCCCGATCAAGGGGGTAGGTCGGCACTACACGCGGATCCGGAGACGCAAAGCCCGGAAATCCGCCACTTCTCCGGCCGGAAACCCGTCAAATTAGTTGAAATGCCCGCCCAGTTGCGGAAGTCGGGTTAGCGACAGGACCTCACCCTTTCCGGCGCGAATCCTGATGCGACCACAGCCGCTCGGTAGCGATCCGCGCGCCCTCCGCCATGCTCGGCATCAACCGGACGATCATGTACGCGCCGTTCGTGGTCGTGGTCGCCGCATTCATAGGCACGACGGATCTGGGGCAGGAGGTCTTCCGGTCCAAGGCGGACAACAACGCGGGCAAGTTGCCGGTCGTAGGCCTCCGCATCGCCTTCCTGGGCCCGATCGCCGACCGGCCGATCAACTGCTGGGCCCGGGAGCGCAAGAAGGTGTTGGGGCTGGAATGACGGCCGGGAGGCGGATCTAGAGAAAATCCCTCTCGTGGGCGATCGCCGTCAGATGGACCGCCGCCAGCAGCCGGCGGGTGTCGGTCATCTCCGGCGGCAGTTCCCGGCGCCATGCGTCCAGCACATCGGCGGCACGGTTCTCGGCGACGGTCCGGATCCTGGCGTCAAAGGCCCCCATCCGGGTGTCGTCCCCGGCGGCATCGGCCCGGCCCGACAGAACGCGCGCGATCTCGGCAACTTCCGCGTTGTTCGGCCCAAACGCCCGCTCCCGTTCGCCGAGAGCGGTATCGAGCAGACCGTCGGCGGCTTCGTCCCGGTCCAGGAACAGATGTACGATCGCGAGGTTGAAGCGGGTGAGCGCGGCCGCGCCGGCGAGCATTTCGCGGTGCCGCGCGCGCCGGACATCGCCATAGGTCTCGACATGGCGCCGTTCCATGCGCTGGTGGAAGAGCGAACTGCGGGCCACCGCCGCGACCGTCATGTCGCGGGTCCACTCCCGCGCCGCATCCCACGAGGCGAGCGCCGACCGAAGCGCCGGGACAGCCCCCTCGTGGTCCTGGTCGATAAGGAAAGCGAGCGCACTGTTGTTCTCGCTTGCGGCGCGGCGCGGATCGCCGGCCGGAAAGTCCCGCGCCAGCGCGCCTGCCCGCCGCCACAGATGGATCGCCTCCTCGCGCCGCGCCGCCCGGTAGGCCTCCAGCGCGGCGGCGGAGAGGGCATCCCACTCCCACTCCGCGCCAGGGGTGCCCATGCCCGACTCTGTTATCCGCTGCGCAGGTAGTCCTCCATGGAGTCGTCCATCGCCTCGACCCAGGGCGTGTGGTGGACCGGGGCATCGGTGCCGGTCATGGCCGAGCGGTGACCTCTGTCACGGTAGGTCATGATCCCCTGCTTCTTGAACTTCTTCCACTGGAAGAACGCCTCGTCGGTGTCGTCGACGTTGAAGCTCGGGTAGTCGGTATCGGCGACCAGCTCGCGCACATAGTCGCCCTGGTAGCGTATCGCGCCGTAATCGTCCTCGAGCGCGTCCTCCCTGGCCTCGCGCTCGGCGACGTCGGCGGCGCGGGCCTCGCGGTCCGGCACGTCGATCCGGCCGAGCACGACATCTCGGACATACCAAGCCTGGGCATCGAACATGCTGAAGGTGTACCACTGGTCCTGCATGCCGAGATAGAACAGCTTCGGGTTGTCGACCCAGACCACGCCCTTGTAGAGGTTCGCGGCCGCGAGCCGGTTGGCTGTCTTCAGGCACAGTTCGGGCGCCATGAACGGGAAATGGTGGAGATAGCCGGTGCACAGGATGATTGCGTCGACATCGGCGGTCGAGCCGTCCTTGAAGGTGCAGACGTTGCCCTCGACCTTCCGGAGCAGCGGCACTTCCTTCCAGTTGTCCGGCCAGTCATAGCCCATCGCCGCCGTGCGGTGGCTGACGGTGACCGACTTGCAGCCGTATTTCCAGCACTGCGAGCCGATATCCTCGGCCGAGTAGCTGGTGCCGACGATCAGGATGTCCTTGTCCTTGAATTCCACGGCATCGCGGAAGTCGTGGGCGTGCATGACCCGGCCGTTGAAACGGTCCAGACCGTCGAAATGCGGCACGTTCGGGGTCGAGAAATGGCCCGTCGCGACGATGACGCGGTCGAACTCCTCTCTGTCTTCCCGGTCATTGGCCAGGTCGTGCGCGATGACCGTGAACCGGCCGGAAGCGGAATCGTAGGAGACGCGCCGGACCGGCGTGCGGAAGCGGATCCGGTCGCGCGCGCCCGCCTTCTCGGCCCGGCCGGCGATGTAGTCGAACAGGACCTCGCGCGGCGGGTAGGACGCGATCTGCTTGCCGAAATGTTCCTCGAACGAGTAGTCGGCGAACTCCAGCCCTTCCTTGGGACCGTTCGACCACAGGTAACGGTACATCGAGCAATGGACCGGCTCGCCGTACTCGTCCAGCCCGGTGCGCCAAGTATAGTTCCACAGCCCCCCCCAATCCGCCTGCTTCTCGTAGCAGACGATCTCCGGGATTTCCGCCCCGCCGGCCTCTGCCGACCGGAACGCCCTCAACTGCGAGAGCCCGCACGGCCCCGCGCCGATCACCGCAACCCGTTTGTCCATGATCTCGCTCTCTGTCCTGGCCGGCGGCCGGAATCGTTCCAAATCGCCAGCGTGGTCTCGGGACTCCCCCCAGCAGCCGAATCCAATCTACACCAATCTGCACCACCGTATACCACTATAATCCAACGCCGTTTCGAATTCCATCCGTCGTCGGTTCGACAAGGCCGGGCGCAATCCAGTGGAATGGCAACAATACCGCATATTTCTCTTGCATTCAGCCCCCGGTTTGACATGCTGTTGGTGTTCGATCGCAATCGCCCAATTCAGTCGATCCGCAATGCAAATTGGTCAGAATTGGTTTTAGCTTCGACGGTTCGACCCCCGGTCACGGTTGCGCAGGCCTTTCGGAGTGCCGCTCGGCCGCCGTTTGGCCCCTTCGGAACGCCGCCGGGCGACGCGCACCGGCGGTGGATAATCACTTGAGGGAGGCAAGCATGTCGCGCAAATCACTGGACGGCAAAATCACCCGGCGGAAATTCCTCGGCAGCTCGGCGGCATCCGGCGCGACGCTGGCAGCCATCGGCGCCGGCCTTCCCCGCGTCGCCTTCGCCGCCGACGCGGTGATCAAGATCGGCTTCCTGGCGCCGCTCACCGGTCCGGTCGCCGCGTGGGGCAAACCGGGGCTGGACGGCTGCCTGATCTGGGCCGACTGGGTCAACGCCAAGGGCGGGGTCAAGATCGGCGGCAAGGCGCATAAGATCGAATTCGTCGGCTACGACAACGAGTACGACGCCGCCAAGGCGCGGACGGGCGCCACCAAGCTGATCAAGGAAGACGGCGTCAAGTTCGTCATGATGCTGGGCGGCGACACCTGGCCGGGCGTGCAGAAGATCGCCGAACGCGAAGGGATGCTGTTCTCGACGCTGCTGCCGAGCGACCTGTCGCCGGAGACCAAGACCCTTCTCGCGCCCTGCGAAGTGCATCCGATCTACAACGTGACCGGCGTCGAATGGCTGGCGGAAAACAAGAAGGATTTGAAGACCGCGGCGATCTGCGCGCAGGACGATGCCCTCGGCAAGCCGTCGGTGGCGACCTATCTGGCGGCCTTCGAGGCGGCCGGGATCGAGATGGTCGACAAACCGGAATTCTTCGATCCTGCGACCACCGACTTTGCGCCGGTCATGACCAAGCTGCTGGCCAAGAAGCCGGATATCCTGTGCCTGGACACCTGCTACGCCGATTACGTCCACCCGCTCTGCGAGCAGGCGTTCCAGCAGGGCTACAAGGGGCAGATCATCTCCTGCACCGCCGACTTCTACCAGAAGATCATCGAGAAGACGTCGAAGGAGTTCATGGAAGGCTTCATCTTCCAGTTCCCCGATTTCGACGACCCGGCGCTGAACAGCAAGGACGTGAATTTCGTCAAGCCGAACGAGTTCTACGCCGAGTATTCCAAGCGCTTCGGCGCCAAGGAATGGAGCGCCGTTTCCTGGGAGTACGCCTCGATCATGGATCTGTGGGCCGACGCCGCGACCCGGGCGGGGAGCGCGGAGCCGGCGGCCGTGTTAAAGGCGATGAAAGCGGGCGGCACCGGCAAGCACGCCTTCGGCACAGCCAAGTGGTGGGGCAAGGAGCTGTTCGGTATCGACAACGCCCTGGTCGGTAACTGGCCGGTCGTCGTCATCGAGGACGGCAAGGCCCGGATCAAGGCGTTCAAATCCATCCCCGCCTGGTGGGAGAAGCACAGCAAGCTGATGATCAAGCACATGACCGCGCTGGGTCAGATGTGGAACCAGCGCTGATACGTTACGGCGTTCCAGACGGCATCGTCGTCGCGCCCGTATCGGCTGCCGGGGCCGGGCTCTGCTCGGCCCCGGTTCCGTTTGTCCGCCGCAGCGATTGAGGCTCCCTGATGGATCTGCTGTGGCAGACCGCCATCAACGCCATGTATGCCGCCAGCTACATGTCGCTGATCGCGGTCGGGCTGGTCATGATCTTCGGCGTGATGGGCGTGATCAACTTCGCCCATGGCGAGCTCTACATGGTGGGCGCATACTGCGTCGTGTTCCTGTACGCCCAGGAGAATTTCCCCTTTCTGCTGGCGGCCGCCGTGGGGCTGGTGTTCGTCGGCCTCGTCGGCCTCTTCATGGAACGCGCGATGTTCCGGCCTCTGCGGGACAACCCGCTGAGCGGGCTGATCGCGTCGATTGGCTTCCTGCTGATCCTGCAGACCCTGGTCGTGCTGGGCTTCGGCCGACGGATGGGCCATGTCCCGCCGACGACCCATGAGAAGCTTGAGGTCTTCGGCGCGGTCCTGACCTATCAGCGACTGTTCGTCATCGTCGCAGCCATCGTGCTGCTGGTCGCGCTTTGGGCCTTCCTCAAACGCACCAAATTCGGCTGGGCGCTGCGCGCCTGCGCCCAGGATGCGGAGGCCGCCGCGCTCCAGGGTATCTCGATGACCCAGACCGCGCGCATCGCCATGTTCATCGGCGCCGCGCTAGCAGGCGTCGCCGGTGCGCTGACAGCGCCGCTGGTCAGCCCGACGCCCTATATCGGCCATTCGGTCATCGTCACCGCCTTCATCATCATCATCGTCGGCGGCATCGGCAGCCTCGAAGGCGCGGTGATCGCAGCCGTGCTCTATGCCTTCGTGCACACCTTCGTGACGACCTTCTTCGACGGGGTGATCGCCAACATCGTCGGCCTGGCGCTGATGCTTGCCGTGCTGGTGGTGCGACCGACCGGCCTGTTCGGGGCGAAGGAACGTGCCTGAACGGCAGGGCAACCCGGTATGGCGCATTGCCGTGAGGCTTCGGCTGCTCTTCCTGTTCGCGGCGCTGGCCGTGCTGCCCTATCTGCTGAGCTATTCGCAGCAGGAGATCGCCGTCCTGCTGATGATCAACGTCCTGCTGGTATGCAGCTACCGCCTGCTCACGCTCACCGGCGAGTGGTCGCTCGGCCATGTGGTGATGATGGGGGTCGGCGCCTATGCCAGCGCGCTGCTCGCAAAACGGCTCGGCGTGCCGGTGCCGGTCTCCATGCTGGCGGGCGGCGTGGTCGCCGCGGCCGGCGCGGCGATCCTGAGCGTCCCGCTGTTCCGAATGAAGGGCTTCTATTTCCTGATCGGCTCGTTTGCCGCCGGCGAGATCATCCGCCTGATCTGGAAGCGATTCACCGACCCGTTCGGCGGTCCCAAGGGGTTGAAGCGGATCGACGCCTTTCCGGACATCGACGTCGGGTTCCTGCAGATCGACTTCTACGAGCCGGTCAACTACTACTTCCTGGCGCTGATCGCGGTCTCGGTATCGCTGTTCGTCCTGCGCCGGATCGAGCGGTCGCGTATCGGCCTCACCTTCCACGCCATTCACTGGCAGGACAGGCTCGCCGAATCGGTGGGCGTCGACACGTTCCACTACCGGACGCTGGCATTCGTCATCGCGTCCTTCTTCGCCGGGATCGCCGGCGGCCTATACGGCCACTATGTCGGGGCGGTGAATCCGACGCGGTTCGGCGTCGACCAGATGGTTTACGTCCTGGTCTGGACGATCGTCGGCGGCACCGCGACCCTGCACGGCCCGATCCTCGGCGTCGTCGTGCTGACCGTGATCAACGAGATCGTGTTACGCGGGCTCGGCCTGGACACGGTCCGACCCCTGATCTACGGCGCCATCCTGATCCTCTCGGTGCTCTATCTGCCGGACGGTCTGGAAAGCCTGGGGCCGAAATTGCGGGCGCGTTTGCGGCGCCCCCGGAGGGACCGGCCGGCGCCGGCCGGGGAGCAGGCGGCATGAGCGGCCCGGTCGACCCGCCGATCCTGGAAGCGCGCGGGCTGACCCGCCGGTTTGGCGGGCTGGTGGCTGTGGACAATTTCAGTTTCTCCGTCCGCGAGGGGGCGATCCACGGGCTGATCGGGCCGAACGGCGCCGGCAAGACGACGACATTCAACGTGATCAGCGGCTTCTACGCGCCGAATGACGGGCAGGTGCTCTATCGCGGCCGGGACATTTCCGGCCGCAAGACGAGCGCGCTTGCCGCGATGGGGCTGGTGCGCACCTTTCAGGGCTCGACTCTGTTCCAGGAGATGTCGGTCCTCCACAATGTCCGGATCGGCCGCCACCTCGCCGCCCGCGCCGGGTTCGTCAGCCGCCTGCTCGGCACCGACCGGACGTCGGAGCGGGCCGCCGACGTCAAGGCACTGGATACGCTCGCCTTCTTCGGCCTCGAAGAGCTGGCCGACGAGCCCGCATCCAACCTATCGCACGGCCACCAGCGCATGCTCGGCATGGCGGTCGCCCTGGCGGCGGAGCCCAAGGTGCTGCTGCTGGACGAGCCGTTCACCGGAATGAACCCGCAGGAGACCCGGCGCATGATGGCGCTGGTCCGGCGCATCCGCGACGGCGGCGTCACCGTCATGTTGGTCGAGCACGACATGCAGGCGGTCATGAACCTGTGCGACACCATCACGGTGATGAATTTCGGCGCCCTCCTGGTCGAAGGCGCGCCGGAGACGGTGCGCAACGATCCGTCGGTCATCGAAGCCTATCTGGGTGCCGCCGCGAAGGGCAGGGCGGGTCATGCTGCTTGAGCTTCGGGATATCGAGGTGCGCTATCAGAAGGTCGCGGCGCTCAAAGGCATCTCCATGGCGGTTCCGGCCGGCGGCATCGTGACCATCATCGGCGCGAACGGCGCCGGCAAGACGACGACGCTGCGCGCCATTTCCGGACTCGAACCGCTGACCCGGGGCGAGATCCGGTTCGACGATGCCAGGATCGACGGGCTTGCGCCGGAAGAGATCGTGCGCCGCGGGATCGCCCACGTTCCCGAAGGCCGTCGGGTGTTTCCCGACCTGACCGTCGAGGAAAACCTGCGCACCGGCGCCTTCCTGCGCAAGGACCGGGCGGCGGTCGAGGCCTCGCTGGCCGATGTCTTCGACCGCTTTCCGCGCCTTGCCCAGCGCCGACGGCAATGGGCGCGATCCATGTCCGGCGGCGAGCAGCAGATGCTGGCGATCGGCCGGGCGCTGATGAGCGCCCCCCGGGTGCTGTTGCTGGACGAGCCGTCGATGGGTCTGTCACCGGTCATGGTCCAGGAGATCGCGCGCATCGTCACCGACATCTCCGGCCGGGGTATCCCGGTCGTGCTGGTCGAACAGAATGCCGAGATGGCGCTGCTATTGGCGCAATACGCCTATGTGCTGGAAACCGGATCGGTGGCGCTGGAAGGGCCGGCCAACGATCTGCACGAGGACGATCATGTCCGCCGCGCCTATCTCGGCGGGTAGTATGGGCGAGGCGGCGCCGCTACGCTGGACCTCGCAGACCGGGAGATCTGCCATGCCCAACGGCCGTACTTCGAAACCGCGCCAACGGCCATCGACCGCGGGCGCGGTCCTGCTTCCCGGTGTGCCGACACTGGGCTTCGGGGTCGAACGCTATGTCGCCGAGGGCGGCGCGGCGACCGTTTTTTCATTGGAACCGGGCGATGCCGTCACGCTGCGCGACCGGGAAGGACGCCAGCCCGCCGAGATCGCGGCATTCGCGCCGGACGGCTCGGCGGATACCGAAGCGCTGGGCGCCGCCGCGAACGGCGGGGCCGAAGGCCTCAAGACGATCCTGGGCGGCAGCGACGAAGGATCCCGGTCGCTGGCGGGCAGCCTGCGGCGGCGCGGGCTGGATATCGCGGCGGCGCGGTCCATCGACATCCTGGGCGGCGAGTCGTGTCCGGGGGACGAAGCGACTTTCACCGCCGAACGGCCGCTGGTCTGCTTCGTGGCGGCGCCGGGCGGCCCGATGCGCGTCGACCGGCAGGACCCGCCGACATCGGTCGAGGTCTTCGTCGCCCGCGCCAACCCGATCGCACCCGACGAGCACGCGGCGCCCGAGCCCCTGGCCGATCCCCGCATCGACAGGCGCGTCGCGGCCCGTACGGCCGAAGCCTACGAGGTCAAGGCCGGCGAGTTCATCCAGGTCATCGACGTGCAGGGCCGGGAATGCTCGGACTTCCAGGCGTTCACCCTGGCCGGCCTCGACGCCGGACGAGAATTCTGCCTGGACGCGACAGCGACCCGCACGCTGATGGGCAGCGCGTACCCGGCGCCCGGATTGCTGTCGAAATGCTACGACCAGAACCTTCAGCCGATGATCGAGGTGGTGCGCGACACCTGCGGCCGGCACGACAGTTTCCTCTATGCCTGCACGGCCAAGTACTACGACGACATGGGCTATCCCGGCCATGTCAACTGCACCGAGAATTTCAACGGCGCCCTGGAGCCGTTCGGAGTCGCTCCTCGCCGCGGATGGATGGCGCTCAACTTCTTCTTCAACACCGGGTTCGAAGCCGACCAGGCCGTATTCGACAACCCGTGGTCGAGGCCGGGCGACTATGTGCTGTTGCAGGCGCTGACCGATCTGGTCTGCGTCTCTTCCGCCTGCCCCGACGACATCGATGCCGCCAACGGCTGGAACCCGACCGACATCCATGTGCGGGTCTACCCCCGCGAGAACGTGTTTTCCAAAGCGGTGGCCTATCGCATGACTCCCGATGCCGATCCGAAGCTCACGAAGGAAACCGGCTTCCACGGCCGGTTTGCCGAGCACACCCGCAATTTCTCCGAATATAACGGCTACTGGCTGGCCAGCAGTTTCACCAACCGCGGCGCGCTGGACGAATACTGGGCTTGCCGCGAGCGCGCGGTCGTCATGGATCTGTCGCCGCTGCGCAAGTTCGAGGTGCTGGGACCGGATGCCGAGCGCCTGATGCAATGGGTGCTCACCCGGAACATGCGGCGGCTGGCGACCGGCCAGGTGGTTTATTCCGCCATGTGCTACGAGACCGGCGGCATGATCGACGACGGCACCGCCTTCCGCCTCGGCGACGACAATTTCCGTTGGGTCGGCGGCTGCGATTACGGGGGAGAGTGGATGCGCGAGCAGGCCGGGAAGCTCGGCCTCAACGCGTGGGTGAGATCGTCGACCGACCAGCTCCATAACGTGGCCGTCCAGGGGCCGAAGAGCCGGGACATCCTCAAGGATATTGTCTGGACGCCGCCGGTTCAGCCCTCGATGGAAGAGCTCGGCTGGTTCCGCTTTTCGATCGGACGGATCGGCGATCACGACGGTATTCCGGTCATCGTCTCGCGCACCGGCTACACTGGAGAGCTGGGCTTCGAAGTCTGGTGCCATCCGCGCGACGCCGAGGGCGTGTGGGACGCCATCTGGGAGGCTGGCGAACCGCACGGCCTCTCGCCCTTCGGCCTCGAGGCGCTGGACATGGTTCGGATCGAAGCGGGGCTGATCTTCGCCGGCTACGAGTTCGACGACCAGACCGACCCGTTCGAGGCGGGCATCGGGTTTACGGTGCCTCTGAAGTCCAAGGAGGACGACTTCGTCGGCCGGGAAGCGCTGGTCCGGCGCAAGGACTCGCCGCAGCGCCGACTGGTCGGTCTGGAACTGGACGGGCAGGAGCCCGCGGCGCACGGAGATTGCGTCCATATCGGCCGCGCCCAGGTCGGGGTCGTTACCAGCGCCATGCGCTCGCCGATCCTGCGCAAGAACATCGCCCTGTGCCGAACGGACGTGACCGCATCGGCGGAGGGCACCGAAGTCGAAGTCGGCAAGCTCGACGGCCACCAGAAACGTATCCCGGCGCGAGTGGTGCCGTTTCCGTTCTACGACCCGACCAAGTCCCGGGTGAAGGCCTGAGCGGCCGGCCGGCGAGAAACCGACGGAGGCAGGAGATGTCGAGGAACTTCGTCGCGGCCTGCATCCAGAACAACGCCACGCCGGACGTCGACTTCAACGTCGAAGCGACACTCCGGCTTGCGGGAGAGGCGGCGCGGGCCGGTGCCAGTCTGATTTGTACGCCCGAGTATTTCTCCGGATTGCGCACCGAGAACGGCCTGTTTCTTCCAACGGCGTTTCCGGAAGCCGGGCATCCTGTGCTGCCGGCCTTCGCGCGGGCGGCCCGGGACTGGAATGTCTGGTTTCTGCTCGGCTCGCTTGGCGTGGTGAACCCGGACGGCCGCATATCCAACCGGGCCTATGTCATCGACAGCGATGGCGGGATCGTTGCGCGCTACGACAAGATCCACCTGTTCGACGCCGTACTGGAAACCGGTCCGGTCACCGAATCGGCGACGATCGTGCCGGGGGACCGTTCCGTCGTCGCGCGGACGCCATGGGGCGGGCTCGGCCTGTCGATTTGCTACGACTTGCGCTTCGCGCCGCTCTACCGCCAGCTCGCCCGGAACGGCGCGACGATGCTGGCGGCCCCGGCGGCATTCACGAAGGAGACCGGCGCGGCGCACTGGCACGTGCTGAACCGCGCCCGGGCCATCGAACACGGCTGCTACATGATCTCGCCCTGCCAGTACGGCGACGTCGAGGGCGGCGGCGCCTGCTTCGGCCACTCGCTCATCGTCGATCCCTGGGGAACGGTGCTCGCCGACGGCGGCGATGGCGAGGGCATTGCCCTCGCCGAGATCGACCTCGCGAAGGTCGACCGGGCAAGGGAGAAAATACCCGCGCTCGATCACGACCGGCCGATTTCGCCGGCGACGTCGCTGGATACCGCCGCCGAGTGAAGGCGGGCGGCGGCCGTTTCCCTATGCCGACGCGGCGCCCATCAGGTCCTGGCGCGCCTTCTCCAGATGCTCGTTGATGTGCTTGACCGCGGAGACCAGATCCCGACGCTCGATCGCCTCGAACAACGCCCGGTGCTGGCGGTTGTACTCGTCGATCTCCCCGGGCGAGAGGATCTTGTTCTTCATGGCGCCCCACTGGTCGTGGCCGCGGACCGCGTTGATCTGCTGGTAGAGGTGGAGCAACAGGGGGTTCTTGGAACTCCTGGCGAGCCACTCGTGGAACATGCTGTCGTGCCGGGAAAAGGCTTCCTTGTCGGTCCGACACTGCTCGAGATCGTCCAGGATCGATTCCAGCATCTTGATTTCGTTTGCCGTCGCGTTGAGCACCGCGAGACGGATCATGTGCGGCTCGACGGCCAGGCGCGCTTCGATCAGCTCCAGCGGGCTGACGCGGCTGACGATGTCATGTGCCGCGCTCATCGTCATGTCGTCGCATTTGACGAACGTGCCGCTGCCGACCCGCCGTTCTATCAGGCCGTCGGCCTCCAGATTGAGCAGCACCTTGCGGATGGTACTGCGCGCGGTCTCGAAGCGCTCGGCGAGCTCGCGTTCGGCTGGCAATTGGTCACCGTTCACGTAGAAGCCGCTGCGAATGGCCTCTCGCAGCTGGGCCGTGATGTGCCCGACATGACGGCCGCGCTCCCCATGGATGGGGCCGGGGGCCGGTCGGACTTCCTGCGCGGATCCGCGCGCGTCATCCATGACGGCACACTCCCGATTTCGCCGAATACTCCATCCTCGCGCTAATTGGTTTATATTGGCACCATTGGTTTGCAATTGGTCGCAAAGCAGTGCAAAATGGAAATCGCCCGGTCACGCCGCGTTGTCGGTCTGGGCCGAATTTCGGACCAGAAACGGTCGATGACGCCTTGGTCATTCGATGACGATTATATCAGCCAACGTTGTTGGGTCGGAGCGAGTGTAATGGTTCGTATTGGTCAAGTCAACGGCGCGGACAGTGCGGCAAGACTTGGGAAGGCGCGCCAGGAGGGGACGGCGATATGATGGATATCGAAGCCTTTGTACAGCAGGACGGCCGCGACGATCTGGTCAGACAGGTGCGCGAGAAGATCGACGAAATGGGGATCCAGTACCTCTATCTCCAGTTCGTGTCGATCACCGGCCGGATTTGCGGCAAGGGCATCCCGGCGGATCACTGGGAAACGGTGGCCGAGCGGGGCTTCCAGCTGGTCTACGGCGCGACCGTCAACCTGTTCCTCAACAGGCATGGCGAATATCTCGGTTACGGACCGCAGGACAAGGAGCTGGTCGGCATCCCTGAGCCCGAAACCTTCTGTCAGCTGGCCTGGGACAAGCGGGTCGCCCGGATCTGGTGCACCCTGTTCCGCAACCGGGAAGAGCGCGAGGACCCGGGAGCCTTTCTGACCGCCGATTGCCGCGGCAATTTGCGCCGTATTCACGCGCAATTCCGGGAGGAGCATGACGGCCTGCATCTGCGCCACGGCACCGAGCCGGAGATGATGTGGCTGAAGCGGGGCGAGGACGGCAAGCCGGACGGCGGCTTCTCCAACCCCTACTGCTACCACATCGACCAGTTCGAGAGCCTGCGCCCGGTCTATATGCGGGTGATCGAGTATTCGCGCGCGATGGGGCTGGACATGATCCAGGGCGATCACGAGGACGCGCCCGGCCAGCTGGAACTCAACTTCACCTTCGACGACGCGCTCAGGACCGCCGACCGGCTGACGACCTATCGACAGATCTGCGCGCAGGTCGCCCGCGAGTTCAACCTGATCGCCTGCTTCATGTCGAAGCCCTTCATGGGCGTCTCCGCGTCCGGTTGCCACCACAACATCTCGCTGTGGCGCGGCGGAGAAGAGGTGGTCAACCCGCTCGGCAACGATCCGCTGCCTGGCATGGAGAACAACTTCACCTATCTGAAGGGCGGCGAGAACACGTTCATGCCGGACACCGACGACGTGCAGATGCCCGGCAAGGTCGGGCTGCAGGTCGTCGGCGGGATCGTCAAGCATCTGGGCGCGCTCACGGCCATCGGCGCCTCCACGGTCAACTCGTACCGCCGGCTCTGGGATACCGGTTTCTGGGCGCCGGTCTTCGCCGACTGGGGCTACCAGAACCGCACGACGGGCTTGCGCATATCGGCGCCGGGCCGCTTCGAATACCGGTCGGTGGATTCGATGGTGAACCCGTATCTGATGGCGGGGGCGATCCTCAAGGCCGCCGACGACGGTATCCGGAACGACATCGATCCGGGTCCGCCCGAAGACCGCAACATCTATCAGGCGATGGAGGCCGGCAAGCTGGTCAAGAAGCTGCCAATGACGCTCGGCGCCGCGCTGGATGCGCTTGCCGCCGACGATGTCATCAAAGCCGCCATGCCTGGCGACATGTACCGCCTCTACGAGGAGTACAAGCGCGACGAGTGGGAGCGTTTCCTGCACACTACGACCGAGTGGGACATGGAAACCTATCTCGACTGCCTGCCCTGGCCGGCGTTCGACAGGAGGGACGTGCCATGTGCGGCATTGCTGGACTCATTTACCGCGACGGCGCCCGAAATATCGGCGGGGAAATGACCGCCATGCTGCAGGCGCTGAAGCACCGCGGCCCGGACTCCACCGGGTTCGCGATCTACGGCGAGCCCGGGCCGAACGAGTACATCATGCGTTTCAAGGTGGCCGAGCAGGAGGACTTGAGCGGCGGAACGAAGATTCATCGGGCGATCGTCGAACGCAAGGCGGCGGTCGACGAGCTGCTGAAGGAGCTCGGCGTCAAGGTTCTCGACCTGGAGGAGCCGACGGAATACGCGAATCGCTACCGGATCTCCTATGACGGCGACCTGAAGACGCTTGCCGATCAGATCGAGGAGATCGAGGGCACGGAAATCCTGTCGATCGGAAACGCGCTGGAACTGATCAAGGATCTGGGCGACGCGGCCGACGTTTCCGGCGCCTACGACCTGGGCGGGTTCAGGGGAACCCACGGCATCGGCCATACCAGGATGGCCACCGAATCGGACGTCGATATCCGTTCCGCCCACCCTTATTGGGCCTATCCGTATAACGACATCGCGGTCGTCCACAACGGCCAGATCACCAATTACTGGCTGATGCGCCGCCAGCTCGAGCGCGACGGGCAGCGCTTTGTCAGCAACTGCGATTCGGAGCTTCTGGCGGTCTACACCGCGGTCAACCTCGAGAGAGGCATGACGCTGGAGGACTCGCTCCAGAGGTCGATCCACGAGATCGACGGGGTATTCACCTATCTGATCACAACGCGGAACGAACTCGGCATGGCCAAGGACACCATGGCCGCGAAGCCGATGGTTCTCTACGAAGGGGACGACATGGTGGCGCTGGCTTCGGAAGAAGTCGCGATCCGGGCGATCATTCCGCACGAGATCGACACCACCGACCCCTATGACGAGGAGGTTCGGGTATGGCAGGCGTGAGCGACTCCGCCTCCACGCGGATGGGCATGCATACCGAGCCCCTGACGGGCCGGGACATCAAGACCAAGTTCAGTCTCGAGAACGAAGGCGGTTTCGCCTACCACTTCGCGCGGGATGTCGACTTCAACCGCCGCGCCGAGATCGACTGCGCCGAATTGGAGCCGACGGAGATCAACCGGAAAATCCGCGACCTGATGGATACCGGCCATGGCAGCATCGTGCTCCGGAACCCGGGCGCCAAGCATTCGCTGATCGTCGGCATCCTCAATCGGATGAACATCATCGTGGAAGGCAGCCTGGGCTATTTCGGTTGCGGCCTGCTCGACGGCCCCAACGTCCGGATATCCGGCCGGGTCGGCTGGTCGTTCGGCGAGAACATGATGGCCGGGGTCTGCGTGGTCGAGAAAAACGCTGGCTCCACCTTCGGCGCCGCGCTACGCGGCGGCGACCTGGTGTGCAAGGGCTCGGTCGGCTCGCGCACCGGGATCGACCAAAAGGGCGGCACCATCATCGTCGGCGGCGATACCGGCGCGTTTTCCGGGTTCATGATGCAGCGCGGCCGCATCGTCGTGTGCGGGAACGCTGGCAAGAATCTCGGCGATTCCATGTATGACGGCACCATCTATATCGGTGGCGAGATCCAGGATCTGGGCGTCGACGCGGTCCCGGCGGAGCTGACCGATCTCGACCGCGCATGGCTCGCCCGAAAGCTGAAAATGTACGAATTGCTGCCGGAAGAAGGAGTGGAGCACTTCACCAAGATCGTCGCCGGCAAGCAGCTCTGGAGCTACGACAATCTCGAACCGACGGAGAAGAAGCTGGTCCTTTGACCGGCGCCGTTGAACCCCAGGAAGAGACCGACATGCCGGACGATTCGATCCCGGGCGGCAGCGCCCGCTCCAATCTGGAAATCGAAGAGAAGTACATCCTCGGCAGAAGCCAGATCTTCACGCCGGAAGTCATCAACGACATCCACGTGAAGTCGGAGCTCGGCCGTTACCGGATGCGCGGCTTCTCGCTGTTCAAGAAGATTCCGCACTGGGACGACCTGACCTTCCTGCCCGGCACGCTGACCCGGTTCGTGATCGAGGGCTACCGCGAGAAATGCGAGACCAGGACAGTGATCGGACCGCGCGCCAAGCGGCCGGTGGAACTGGACATCCCGATCTACATCACCGGCATGAGTTTCGGTGCGCTCTCGTTCGAGGCCAAGACCGCGCTCGCGCGCGGCGCCACCATGGCGGGCACCGCTACCTGTTCCGGCGAAGGCGGGATGATTCCCGACGAGCGGCGCTATTCGTCCAAATGGTTCTACCAGTGCATCCAGTCGCGCTACGGCTTCAACCCGCACCACTTGCTGCTGGCGGATGGCTGCGAGTTCTTCATCGGCCAGGGCTGCAAGGTCGGGCTGGGCGGGCATCTGATGGGCCAGAAGGTGACCGACCAGGTCGCCGAGATGCGTTCGCTGCCGGCCGGCATCGACCAGCGCTCGCCGGCCCGGCATCCCGACTGGCTGGGGCCGGACGACCTGGCGTTGAAGATCCTGGAAATCAGGGAAGCGACCGACTGGCAGATTCCGATCCAGCTCAAGCTCGGCGCGGCGCGCGTCTACGACGATGTCCGCATGGCGGTGAAATGCGATCCGGATTCGATCTATATCGACGGCATGGAAGGCGGCACCGGCGCCGGCCCGCATCTCGCGACCGAGGAGACCGGGGTGCCGGGCATGGCCGCGATCCGCCAGGCCCGCCGGGCGATCGACGACCTCGGCAAGCGGGGCGAGATTTCGCTGGTCTATGCCGGCGGCATCCGCAACGGCGGCGACGTCGCCAAGGCTCTGGCGCTCGGCGCGGACGCCATCGCCATAGGCCATTCGGCGATGATGGCGCTCAACTGCAACAAGGACATCCCGGAGGCGGACTACCCGTCGGAGATGGGGGTGCCGGCCGGCGCCTGCTATCACTGCCATACCGGCCGCTGTCCGGTCGGGGTCGCCACCCAGGACCCGGAATTGCGCAAGCGCCTCAACCCAGACGAAGCGGCGGAGCGCGTTTACAACTTCCTGCACACGCTGACCATGGAAGCGCAGATGATGGCCCGCGCCTGCGGCAAGACCGACATCCACAGCCTCGAGCCGGAAGACCTTGCCGCGCTGACGATGGAGGCGTCCGCCATTGCACAGGTCCCGCTCGCCGGCACCGACTACACGGTCGGCGTCGAGGACTATCACCACATCTAGGCGGAGAGGCACAATGGCCGGATCCGGATACAAGGGCGCCAAGATCGAAGACGTCGACCATTTCCTGAAGGGCGGCGGCATAGACTCCGAGCGCGAACAGGCCATCGGGCAGCACATCGGCTATCGCTATGACGTCAACCTGCTGCCCGACTACGACCGGCTGACTCCGTTCCTGAAGGCCTATATGGAGTTCATGGGCTGGGATGACCTGAACTGGCTGGAAGACGTCCATATGGGCTACGACGACGGTCAGGCCGCCGTGTTCGACCGGAACATCAATGGCTGGGTGGCGATCCCCGAGGACATGGAACTGCCGGACAACCAGCAGGACCGGGACATGATCGCCCGGGAAATGCTGATCAAGTTCCAGATGTCGCCCGACCACCCCATGGTGGACCTATACAAGGCCTATCGGAAATTCTGACGTCCCCCTTTGGCTCGTCGGCGGGCATGGAAAGGAGGCGGTCAGCTCGGCTCGAGCAGCAGGGCTGCCGCCGTCCAGTCCGGCTTGAAACCGAAAATCCTGACATCGTCCGAGAGCTGCGTATTGAACAATCGGTTATGCCACAACGTGTTCCGATAAGCCGGCTCGTCGGCCCGCATTTCGCGCACCGCGCAGGGCAGCCGGTAGGCTTGGCCGAATTGGCGGAATTCGAGCCGGCAGGTTTCCAGCCCCGCCAGCTCCGCGGCGAGCCGCGACCCGGGGAGAAACAACGCCGTCATTTGGTCGGAAAACCGGTTGGCGCGGTGATAGTGGGTCGCCTGCAGGAATGTCAGGCCCTTTTGGTAGACCTCGTTCGGATCATGGTTCTTCCTGACCTGAAATTCGAAGAAGTCCGTGCTCTCCGCCGGGTCGCTCCGGACCAGCAGGACGATCACGCCTTCCGAAACAGTCTCCCCGTCGGGTGCTTCGATTCTCGGCCGCATACCTTCCGAAGGCCGGCCCCCATCCTCCCGCATGGCGATCTGTCGAATCCGGCACTGCCAGATGAGAAATCGTTCGCGCAGGCTTTCCGGAGTCATGGTTGGGGGCGCTCGTCGGCTGCCGATGGCGGAAAGGAATCCGTCCGGATCGCATACCCCCTGGAGACCGCCGGAACAATGACTTTTCCCGACCTGAACGCCGGTTTCGTCAATTCGGCAGGTGCGGGAAGAACCGCGTTCGCTCGTACGAACCTGTCTGAGGGAGTGCCTCGATGAGTTTCCCGACACATGCCCGCCATGTCGTTATCGGCGCCGGCATCCACGGCCTGTCGACCGCCTGGCGGCTGGCCGAACGCCTTCGGGCCGCCGGCAAGGGCGACGGCGCCGACATCCTGGTGCTCGACAAGACCGCCATCGCCGCCGGCGCCAGCGGCATCGCCTGCGGCGTGGTGCGCAACAACTATTTCCAGCCCGCGATGCGCGAGCTTATGGCGCACAGCGTGGAGGTCTGGGAAACCGACCCGAAGGGCTTCAGCTACCATCCCGTCGGCTACATGCAGGTCAGTCACGAGGCCATGCGAGAAGACGTGACCAGCATCTACGAGCAGCAGAAGGAGATCGGCTACGCCTCCGAATTCATCGAGGGCGAGAAGGACTGCATGACCTACATGAAGGGTCTGCTGTCCGACTGGCGGGCGGAAGGCATCACCTCCGTCCTGCACGAGAAGAAGGGCGGTTATGCCAACAATACCGCCGCCATCTACGGCCTTGCCGACAAGGCGGAGGCCCAGGGCGTCCGCATCATGACCGGCGTGACGGTGACCGGATTCGAGCGCGGCAGCAATTCCGACGCCGTCACCGGCGTCGTCACCGATCGGGGAGTCATCAAGTGCGACCGGGTCGTCGTCGCCGTCGGTCCGTGGGTCAAGACGATCTGGGACATGCTCGACCTGCCGCGCGAAGTGTCGATCAAGGGACCCGACGGCAGGATGCATGACGGCATCCCGACCTGGCGTTACTGGTGCCTGGAGGAGGGCGTCATCGGCGTCGATCCCGACCTGCAACGGCTCAACGATGGCGGCATGCCACCGGTGATCCATGTCGACACCGACGCGCCGCTGCATTCGGACGTCGACGGGTCGGTCATCACCGAGGAACCCTGGGGCATCTACTACAAGCCGGACTTCCACTTCGACGGCGTCCAGGGCGGCGCCATGCCGTATGAGGTGAAGACCCCCGCCGACGAGGTGGCGATCGATCCCTACGGCCCCGAATCGCCGGAATTCATCGTGGGCGACGACTTCGCCCACATGTGGTGCTCGGCGCTGGCCTTCTGCCAGGAACGCTTTTCCGGACAGATCGAAAAATTCCGGAAGGAGCCATCGGGCGGTCTCGGCTGCTTCACACCGGACAGCTTCCCGGTATTCGACACGTTCTGCGAGAACGTCCACATCATCGCGGACAGCAACCACGGCTTCAAAATGATCGGCGTCGGCCACCTGATCGCGGACGAGATGATGGGCGAAAAGCAGGCGCTGCTCGAACCCTTCCGCTTCAGCCGCTATGCGGAGGGGAAGCTCCACCCGTTGAGCAACAGCCCGTTCCCCTGGAGTTGAGCCGAAAACGGAAAACCCCCGCCGGTCTCCTGGCGGGGGTTCCGCGCTTCAGCCGATCCGGCAGGCGAGTGTATGCCCACCCGCCGGCGGTCACTCGCCTTCGAGGGCCCGCGCGATGGTGGCGTCGTCGCCGTGCTCGCGGACGATGTCCTCGTACTCCCGCTTCTCCGCCCTCATTTGCAGGACGTGCCAGCCGAGCCACAGGGCAATGCCGACGATCACGAAGAGGCCCTCCAGGCCCTGGAACGGATAGAGGGCGCCGACGTCTTTCAGATCGACCGCCCAGCTTTCGATACCTGTCGTGGACATGGTTCAGTCTCCTTGTCTCGCTTCCGGCCGGCCGGTCAGGCCGCCGCTTCTTTCTCGGTGGCACGAACTTCGGCCGCGGCCGCCTGTTCTTCCTGGTTGGTCCTGAAGTCGAGCCCCAGCAGCTCGACCTGCTTGGGGATTCGCAGCATGCCCGCCGCTGCCAGGATCTTGGCGACGATCCAGCCGGGCAGAAAACCGAGCACGAAGAACATGATGATCGCGCCGACGAACTGGCCGAGCGGATTGATCGCGGCGTAGCCTTCATAGGGCGAGCTCGGGTGACCCCACAGCACGAAGCCGCAGATCACCAGGCCGATAAAGCCGGCATATCCGTGCACCGCCACGGCGCCGACCGCGTCGTCGATCTTGTATTTCCGCTCCACCCAGTAATGCAGCTTGTAGGCGCACCAGGTGCCGAAGCCGGCGATGATCATGGCCTGGATCGGGTGGTAGAGGTCGTTGCCCGCAGACGCCGTGATGATGCCGGCCAGGCCGCCGGAATAGGTCCAGAAGCCGTTGCCCCCGGAGACCAGATAACCGACCAGGAGACCGCCCGAGAGCGACATCAGGAAATTCACCGTGATTGCGCCGAGCGTGGTTGGTGTCAGGTAGATCGTGGTCGCCGTCCAGGTATCGCCCGTGATCTGGCCGTCGATGCCGCCCGGACCGATGAGCGGCACGTTGCAGGCGACGTAGAAGCCCCAGAAACCGGCATAGATGAAGAACAGGCCGAGACACACCATCCACGGATTGTGAGGGGCGATGTCCCTCGGCGTACCGTCCTTGGCGAACTTGCCGAGCCGCGGGCCCAGCACAACCAGAATGCCGAGCGCGAACCCGCCGGCAATCGCGTGAATCACGCCGGATGCATAGGCATCGTGATAGCCCAGCAGCTGGACCATCCAGCCACCGTAATGCCAGCCCCAGGCCGCATCGATGACCCAGGCGACCGATCCGATCACCACCGCGAGGATCCAGAAAGCGCCGGAATTGATCCGCTCGATCACCGATCCGGACACGATGGAAGCCGCCGTCCAGGAGAACAGCAGGAAGGCCGCCCAGAACACCCCGGTAATCCGGTCGCCGGCGTTGGGGCCCATGGTCTCCGACCAGGGCGTGTTGGCCGCCCCCGCGGCTAAATCGAGACCTCCGGTAATCCAGGGCCCGTTGGGCATGGCCCAGTAGAGCCACCAGCCGAAGAAGAAGAACGTGATCGTCACCAGCGGGATCAGCATCGTGTTCTTCATCAGCGTGTGCATGTGGTTGCGCCGCCGGCTGGCGCCGACTTCGTACATGCAGAACCCGATGTGAATAAAAAACATCAAGGGTATGGTCGCCCAGTAATAGAACTCGGTGAATATCGTCGTCAGGGCATTGAGATTGCCTTCCATGGCTCTGGCTCCCCGGGCTGCTCGAACGGTTGTCTCATGGCGCCGACGGGACGGCCTGACCGTTTCGAACCAATTTCTTCCGGTTGGCGACCGTCCAGCCCGATGAAGCATGGCGGTTTCCACGCAATACTTCAATAATTTTGGCCGCAATGCGAATCGAATTGGTCTTAAATGGTTTACCCTTGGGACGGCCGGTCAACCCTTGTGAGGTGCCTTGAGGCGGCGACGAAGTGGGCGGCGCAGGAGCTCGCGGGATTTTTGCAGGCGCAGGACGCCCCCGCGCTCCGAGGACATCGAAGGGCCACCTAACGAAGACAGGCAGTTCCAGTCCGTTGGGGACATACTTCCGAATTGAACCTGACCCCTGTACCACCCTTGCCCGGGCGTCCTCGCCACCCCGCGTTGCCTTCCATGACCATCGACAATTCCTTGTCGGTTTTCGATGGTGTCGGTCCAGAGATCGATGGTGTCCACATCGGGGGAGGCGCAGACCTGGACGCCGGGCGTCTCGGTGGCCGAGAGAACTTTCTGGGAGAAGGCCACCGCCGTCCACGTATACCGCCGCTGGTCCCGACAGGATTGGCGCTCGAAGCACTGGCCGACGATTACGCCAGGATGGTCGCCGACGGCATGCTGCTCGCTACGGACGAGTCCTCCGAACGCCTGATCGCGCGGAGCGCGGGCATCGAGGCAAGAGTCAACGGGCCCGAAGACGACAAGGGAAGCGCCTCCTGAACCGGAACCGTCGACCCGTCGGTCATCGGGCAGGATCCGAAGCCGTCGATCGTCGTTATCCGGGAGTTCCTGCCGCGCGCGGGTGAGACGCCATGAAATGCGTCGGGCAGGACCGTACCCCGTCATTCGGAAGGCGCGGGGCATCCCCGATGGGTCGGCGGGGGCGCGGTAGGCGGCTTCACGCGTCTTCGTCACCTTCCTCCGATGCAGCGCAAAGCTTCGCTTCGCCAGTCGCAATTGGGGCGGACAATCGGCGAGACCGCGCCGAGGTTCGCCGAACGTCAAACGCTGCCATCACTTTGATTTGTCGCCGGCAATCGGGTTCGAGCGACGCCAAACGGCCCCAGGATATTGATGCCAGGGTGCTCTAGCAAAGGCTTCGATGTCCGACAGGAGATGACAATGGATGCCTCTTGCAGACCAAATTCGTCTCAAGTGTGAGATGTTGTGTCCCCGGGACAAGTCCCTCCGCCACGACGGCGCTTCCAACCGAAAGGGACACGCCCTAGATTACGCCCTCGAACGATGTCCTTATCGCCGGGAGCGAAGATACCCATGCCCCTCCTCGATATCCATCACGTCGCGATCAAGACGCAGGACCTCGAAGCCACCGACCGGTTCTACGAAGAAGTGCTCGGCCTGGAGAAGATCGACCGGCCCGATTTCGACTTCCCGGGCACGTGGTTCGATCTCGGCAGCACGATGTTCCACATCATGGCGGGCGACGCCGGGCTCGACAACGACGGCAACCCGACGCACGGCAGCGCGTCGGTCGACCATGTCGCGGTCAAGGCGCACGACTTCGACGCGATGAAGAAGACGGTGGTCGACCTCGACATGCCGCACCGCGAATTCGCCATCCCCACTTTCGGGCTGTGGCAGCTCTTCGTGCGCGACCCGAACGGGGTCATCATCGAGCTCAACTTCACCGTCGCCGACGAGCCCGAGGGGAACCAGGGCCCGGGCACCGACAACCTGTTCGTCCCAGGCGAGTTTTGAGACCCGCGCAAGTGCCGGGGCGCGGCCGGCGCCGATGCTAGACGCCGCGCCGCCGCGCCCGATGCGGCCCGAAATAGAGCGTCTCGGCGAGTCACTGATCCGCCACGTCGCCGAGGCGAATATCGGCCGCGACGACGTGATCCCGCTCTGGTTCGGCGAGCCCGACGAGGCGACGCCCGACTTTATCAAGCAGGCCGCGGTCCGCGCGCTCGAGGCCGACCACGTGTTCTACACCCAGAACCGCGGGATCCCGCCGCTGCGCGAGGCCGTCTCGGCCTATGCGTCCGACCTGCACGCCCGCGGGATCGGGACCGACCGGATCACCGTCACCGCGTCGGGGATGAGCGCGCTGATGCTGTGTTCGCAGCTCATCGTCTCGCCGGGCGACAACATGGTCGCGGTCGGCCCGCTCTGGCCCAACTGCGCTGAGACGGTTCACGTGATGGGCGGCGAGACGCGCATCGTCCCCCTGATCGCCGGCGAGGACGGCGGCTGGCGCCTCGATCTCGACCGGCTGTTGGACGCCTGCGACGACCGGACGGTCGGGGTGCTGGTCAACTCCCCGGCCAACCCGACGGGCTGGGTGATGACCGCGGAAGACCAGCGAACGCTGCTGGAATCGTGCCGCGAGCGCGGCATCTACGTGATCGCCGACGAGGTCTATATCCGGCTCGCCTACAACGCCCCGCGCGCGCCCTCGTTCCTCGACATCGCGGAGGAGGACGACCGGGTCCTGGTGGTCAACAGCTTCTCGAAATCGTGGTCGATGACGGGCTGGCGGCTTGGCTGGCTCACCCACGCGCCCAGGCTGGGGGACGCCTTCGCCAAGCTCAACGAATACAACCTCGCCTCGCCCGTCACCTTCGTCCAGCACGCCGGCATCACGGCGATCGAGGAGGGCGAGCCGTTCGTCGAATCGCTGCTCGAACGATACCGCCGCAACCGCGACCTCGTGGTCCAGCGCCTGGGCGCGATGCGGCGCGTCCGTCTGCCGCGCCCGGACGGCGCGTTCTACGCCTTCTTCGCGGTCGACGGCGTCTCTGACAGCCTCGCGCTGGCCCACCGGCTGATCGAGACCGCCGGCGTCGGCCTCGCGCCGGGCCGCGCCTTCGGCGAGGCGGGGGAAGGACGGCTTAGGCTCTGCTTCGCGGCGGGCGCCGACACGCTGTCGCGGGCTCTGGATCGGCTGGAGCCGCATCTGAACTGACTAACCGGCGTCCCTCGATACGGCCCTTCGGGCCTTCTCGGGATGAGGGGTTTTTCACGGGCACCCCAACCGGCCTCTCACCCTGAGTAGCGGCGCGGCCGCGTATCGAAGGGCGCGCGCAACAATGTGTCGCCCGCGCGGCCCTCCGGGTCACGATGCTGCGATTTCGCGGCCGCGGCCTTGTGCCCGGAGCACCGCCACCCATGTCCCAATCCTTCCCACCGAGGAAAGAGATCGTCATGGAAGCGCTGGCCGTTCGGGAGACCCCGGAAATGCCGGGCAACGTCGAGATAACCGACATCACCGCGGAGGCGCGCGGCAACGCCGCCTTCGACGGCCACGAGCGGATCGTCCGGGCGGTGGACGCGGACGCCGGCCTGCACGCGATCGTCGCGATCCACGACCGGACGCTCGGCCCCGCCATCGGCGGCTGCCGCATGTGGCCTTACGAGAGCGAGGACGCGGCGCTGACCGACGCGCTCAGGCTGTCGCGCGGCATGACCTACAAGAGCGCCATGGCCGGCGTCCCCTTCGGCGGCGGCAAGGCGGTGATCCTGGGCGATCCCCGGACCGGCAAGTCCGGCGCGCTGTTCCGCGCCTTCGGCCGGGCGGTCGAAACCCTCGCCGGGACCTATATCTCGGGCGAGGACGTCGGCGTCACCGTGGACGACATGAACCGGGCGGCCGAGGAGACAAGCCACATCCTCGGCACCGGAGAGCGCGGCGGCGACCCCTCGCCCTGGACCGCCTACGGCGTCTCCGTCGGCATCGAGGCGGCGGTCAGGCACCGGCTGGGACGCGACTCGCTCGCCGGCGCGACGGTCGCCGTGCAGGGCGCGGGCAGCGTCGGTTACAAGCTGTGCGACCGCCTCGCCTTCCGGGGCGCGAAGCTGATCGTCGCCGACATCTCGCCCGAGGCGGCGATGCGCGCCGGCGCGGCGTTCGACGCGGACGTGGTCGCGCCGGACGAAATCCACGGCGTGCAGGCGGACGTCTTCGCGCCCTGCGCGCTCGGCGCGGCGATCGACGACGACACGGTCGGGCGCCTGCGCTGCGCCGTGGTCGCGGGATCGGCCAACAACCAGCTGCGCGAGGCACGCCACGGCGAGGCGCTCCGCGCGCGCAACGTGCTCTACGCCCCCGATTACGTCATCAACGCGGGCGGGATGATCGCGCTCACCCTCCAGCTCCACCCGGACGGGTTCTCGCCCGGACGCGCCGGCGAGCGGACCGCCGCGATCGGCTGGACGCTCGCCGAGATATTCGAGCGCGCCGACCGCGAAGGCTCCTCGCCCGCCGCCGTCGCCGACCGGATCGCCAGGGAACGCATCGCCAACCCCGCCGGCCGGACCTGGTGAGGCGGCCCTTCGATACGCCGCTTCGCGGCTACTCAGGGTGAGGAAAAGTTAAACAAGATCCTCATCCCGAGTAGGCGCGCCGGCGCCGTATCGAGGGACGCCCCCTAGTAGTCCCCCCAGGCGCGTTGCACCGCGGGCCGCGCCTCGATCGCGTCGTGCCAGCGTTTGACGTTGGGCCAGGCGTCGAGCCCGATGCCGTTCGCGCCGTGGATGTGGACGTCGGGATAGGACGAGATGTCGGCGATCGAGTAGCCGCCGGCGAAGTACTCGTTGTCCGCGAGGTGCCGGTCGAAGACGCCGAGCAGATCGCGCAGCACGGCGTCGTAATGCGCCTTCGCGGGCGGCACGTCCGAGCCGAAGCGTTGGAAGAACAGGCCGAACTGCTGGGCGAGCGGCGTGAAGGTCGAGGTGCCGAAGAAGAACCACTGGTCGACCGCCGGATCGTCGGGGTAGAGCGCGCCGCCCGCCTTCCGCGCGAGGTATTTGAGGATCGCGCCCGATTCGCAGAGCGTGACCCTGCGCCCGCCGGGGCCGTCCGGATCGACGATCGCCGGGATCTTGTGGCCCGGGCTGATCTTCAGGAATTCCGGGTCGAACTGCTCCTTTTGACGGATGTTGACCGGCACGACCCTGTAGTCGAGCCCGGTCTCCTCGACCGCCTGCCGCGCCTTGTAGCCGTTGTCGGTGGTCCAGAAATAGAGATCGATCACCGCGTCCTCCCCCGGTTGGCCGGGCGCAGTCTACCGGACGGCCCCGGCATCGCCTATCGTCCCGGCCGCAGCGCAGATTTCGGGGAGACGCCGCTATGGCCGACGACCTCAGAGCCTGTCTCGAAGCCGAGCTCGCCAAGCCGCCCTTCCACCGCTGGCTCGGACCGGTGCTCGAATCGGTCGAGGCCGAAGCGGACGCGCTCACGGTGCGGATACCGGCGCGGCCCGAATTCGCCCGCATCCCGGGCGAGCCCGGCTTCCACGGCGCCATCGTGGCGGGCGCGGTCGACATCGCCGCCCACGCCGCGATCGTCATCAGGACGCGCGGCCCGACGCCCACGGTCGACCTCCGGGTCGACTATCTGCGCGCCTCGACCGGAGCCGATCTGCTGGCCCGCGCCGAGATCGTCCGCGCCGGGCGCAGTCTCGGCACCGTCCGCGTCGACGTCTCCGAGCCCGGGGGACGGGCGGTCGCGGCGGGAATGGCGACGTTCTACCTGCGGCGCGACTAAGGCCCTGTTTCCACTGACAAAAATTTTTTTGTACGGGTTTTGTTCTTTTCGCTTGCATTAGGGAACAAAACATGTACATTCAGCCTTCGTTGCACGGCAAGAGCGGCTATGGAATAAGAAGCGGAGGGTTCGATGAACAACGGCAGTCTCAGGCTGGTCGAGAAGGACGCCATGGATCGCAACAAGGCACTGGACGCCGCGCTGGGCCAGATCGAGCGCGCCTACGGCAAGGGCTCGATCATGAAGCTCGGCGAGAACAACATGCCGACCGATACCGAGACGATCTCCACCGGCTCGCTCGGGCTCGACATCGCGCTCGGCGTCGGCGGGCTGCCGCGCGGAAGGATCGTCGAGATCTACGGACCCGAGAGCTCGGGCAAGACCACGCTCGCGCTCCATGCCGTCGCCGAGGCGCAGCGTTCCGGCGGGACCTGCGCCTTCATCGACGCCGAGCACGCGCTCGATCCGGTCTACGCCGCCAAGCTCGGCGTCGACGTGGGCGAATTGCTGATCAGCCAGCCGGATGCCGGCGAGCAGGCGCTCGAGATCGCCGACACGCTGGTGCGCTCGGGCGCGATCGACGTCATCGTTATCGACAGCGTCGCCGCCCTGGTGCCGCGCGCCGAGCTCGAGGGCGAGATGGGCGACACCCATGTCGGGCTGCAGGCGCGTCTGATGAGCCAGGCGCTGCGCAAGCTGACCGGCTCGATCGCGCGGTCGCGCTGCCTGATCGTCTTCATCAACCAGATCCGGATGAAGATCGGCGTGATGTTCGGCAGCCCCGAGACCACGACCGGCGGCAACGCGCTCAAGTTCTACGCCTCGGTCAGGCTCGACATCCGCCGGATCGGCGCGATCAAGGACCGCGACGAGGTGGTCGGCAACCAGACCCGGGTCAAGGTGGTCAAGAACAAGCTCGCGCCGCCCTTCAAGGCGGTCGAGTTCGACATCATGTACGGCGAGGGCATCTCCAAGACCGGCGAGCTGATCGATCTCGGCGTCAAGGCGAACATCGTCGAGAAGTCGGGCTCGTGGTTCTCCTACGGCGACCAGCGCATCGGCCAGGGGCGCGAGAACACCAAGCAGTTCCTGCACGACAACCCGGAGATCGCCGACGCCATCGAACGCGCGGTGCGCGAGAACGCCGGGCTGCTGGCCGAGGCCATCGTCATCGACCGCGAGGACGACAGCGACGAGGGCGAGCAGCGCGCGATCTAGCGGCGGGTATCCGGCCCGACGGGCCACCCTTCGATACGCGGCTTCGTCGCTACTCGGGGTGAGGGCCGGGTTCCGGGCGGCCGACACCCGCCCTCATCCTGAGTAGGCGCGCCAGCGCCGTATCGAAGGACCGGCCGAGAACCGCCCCGCCGCGCTGGACAGACGCAAGCCCGCGCTATACTCAATCCGGGCACGGCAGGCGCGGCAAAGGCGGACGGCGGCGGGGATCATGCTCGGCACAAACGACTTGCGGACGGCGTTTCTCGACTATTTCGCCGCCAACGGACACGAGATCGTGTCCTCTTCGCCGCTGGTTCCGGAGAACGACCCGACGCTGCTGTTCACCAATGCCGGCATGGTGCAGTTCAAGAACGTCTTCACCGGCATCGAGACGCGGGACTATTCGCGCGCGGTCACCTCGCAGAAATGCGTCCGCGCCGGCGGCAAGCACAACGACCTGGAGAACGTGGGCTACACCGCGCGCCACCACACGTTCTTCGAGATGCTGGGAAATTTCTCCTTCGGCGACTACTTCAAGGAGACCGCGATCGAGCTCGCCTGGTCGCTGATTACGCGCGATTTCGAGGTGCCGGAGGAGAGGCTGCTCGTCACCGTCTATGCCGACGACGACGAGGCGTTCGATTTGTGGCGCAGGATCGCCGGGCTCGGCGAGGACCGCATCCTCAGGATCGCCACCAGCGACAATTTCTGGTCGATGGGCGAGACCGGGCCGTGCGGGCCGTGCTCGGAGATTTTCTACGACCATGGCGAGCATATTCCGGGCGGCCCGCCGGGCAGCCCGGACGAGGACGGCGACCGCTTCGTCGAGATCTGGAATCTGGTCTTCATGCAGTTCGACCAGCCGCGGCCGGGCGAGCGCGTTCTGCTGCCCAAGCCGAGCGTCGACACCGGGATGGGGCTCGAACGCATCACGGCCCTCATGCAGGGCACCAACGACAACTACGCGATCGATGCGCTCAGGACGCTGATCGAGGCGTCCGCCGACCGGTCCGGCACGGACGCGGACGGCGAGCACGCGGTGGCGCACCGGGTGATCGCCGATCACCTGCGCGCGTCGAGCTTCCTGATCGCCGACGGGGTGCTGCCGTCGAACGAGGGAAGGGGCTACGTGCTGCGGCGCATCATGCGGCGCGCGATGCGCCACGCCCACATCATGGGCGCCGAGGAGCCCCTGCTGTGGAAGCTCGTGGCGACGCTGGTCGCCGGCATGGGCGCCGCGTTCCCCGAGATCGCGCGCGCCGAGGCGCTGATCACCGAGACGCTGCGCCACGAGGAAACCCGGTTCAAGGAGATGCTCGAACGCGGCCTCCGGCTGCTCGCCGACGAGACCGCCCGGCTCGGCGAAAGCGAAAAGCTGCCGGGCGAGGTCGCGTTCCGCCTCTACGACACCTACGGCTTCCCGCTCGACCTCACGGAGGACGTGCTGCGGGGCGAAGGCCGCGGCGTCGATTCCGCGGGGTTCGAGGCGGCGATGGAACGCCAGCGCGCGGAGGCGAGAAAGAGCTGGGCGGGCTCCGGCCAGACCGCCGAAGACGAGATCTGGTTCGACCTGCGCGAACGCGTGGGCGCGACCGAATTCCTCGGCTACACCACGCTTGCCGCCGACGCCGCCGTGGCCGGGCTGGTCGCGGACGGCAAGCCCGTCGAGCGCGTCGAGGCGGGAAGCGAGGTCTCGGTCATCGTCAACCAGACCCCCTTCTACGCTGAGGCGGGCGGCCAGATCGGCGACCGCGGGGTGCTGGAAGGCGAGGACGGAACGGCGGTGGAGGTCGAGGACACTCGGTACTACGCCGAAGACCTGATCGTCCATATCGGCACGGTCAGGAGCGGCGCGGTCGCGGTCGGCGACGTGCTGGAAATGCGCGTCGACGCGACGCGGCGGACGGCGCTCCGGGCGCACCACTCGGCGACCCACCTCCTGCACTCCGCGCTCAGGCGCCAGCTCGGCGCGCACGTCACCCAGAAGGGCTCGCTGGTCGCGCCGGACCGCCTGCGTTTCGACATCAGCCACCACGCGCTGATCGCGCGCGACGCGCTCGCCGGGATCGAAAGCGCGGTCAACCGGCAGATCCGCGTCAACACCGAGGTCGCCACGCGGCTGATGACGCCTGACGAGGCGATCGGCGCGGGCGCGATGGCGCTGTTCGGCGAGAAATACGGCGACGAGGTCCGGGTCGTGACGATGGGCGAGGACGGCGGCGATCCCTGGTCGGTGGAACTCTGCGGCGGCACCCATGTCGCGCGCACCGGCGATATCGGCGCCTTCAAGATCGTCGGCGAAAGCGCGATCGCGGCGGGGGTGCGCCGGATCGAGGCGGTGGCCGGCGATGCCGCCATTGCGCACCTCGCCGCGCAGGAGGACCTGCTGACGCGCGCCGCGACCGCGCTCAGGACGAGCCCCGCCGAGCTTCCGGAACGGATCGAGGCGCTGCTGGAAGAGCGCCGCCGGCTGGAGCGCGAGCTGTCGGACACGAGGCGCAGGCTCGCGACCGGCGGCCAGGGAAGCGAGCCCGAGCCGGCCAAGAAAATCGACGGCATCGCCTTCGCCGGACGCCGCGTCGACGGGGTCCCGGCGAAGGAGCTGCGCGGCATGGCGGACGACCTCAAGAAGCAGATCGGGTCAGGCGTGGTCGCCCTGGTCGCGGTGGGCGACGGCAAGGCGTCACTCGTCGTCGGCGTGACCGACGACCTCACCGACCGGTTCGACGCGGTGGCGCTGGTGCGGGAAGGTGCCGCCGCGCTCGGCGGCAAGGGCGGCGGCGGCAGGCCCGACATGGCCCAGGCCGGCGGTCCCGACGCGACGGCGGCCGGGAAGGCGCTGGAGAGCATCGAGCAAGCGCTTTCGGCACGCGCCGGCTGAACCCCGGCGAAACCCGGACGGGAGTGCGATGGACGCCGGAGCCCCAGGCGGTTCTGCGCTGGTCCGGATGGAGGGCGTCGCCAAGACGTTCGCCAACGGCACCGTCGCGCTGGAGGGCCTGACGCTCGCGATCGGGGCGGGCTCGTTCACCAGCATCCTGGGTCCGTCGGGCTGCGGGAAATCCACCGCGCTCAGGCTGATCGCCGGCCTCGGCGACGCGACCGCCGGCGCCGTCCGCCTCGCCACCGAAACCGCCCGGCGCGACATCGGCTTCGTCTTCCAGGAGCCGACGCTGATGCCCTGGGCCTCGGTGTCGGACAATGTCTTCCTGCCGTTGCGCCTCGCCGGCCGGCCCAAGTCCGAGGCAGGGAAGGACATCGAGCGCGCCCTCGACCTCGTGGGACTCGCCGGGTTCGCGGACGCCTATCCGCGCGAGCTCTCCGGCGGGATGCGGATGCGCGCCTCGATCGCGCGCGCCCTGGTGACGAAGCCGCGCCTCCTCCTGATGGACGAGCCTTTCGCCGCGCTCGACGAGATCACCCGCTTCAGGCTCAACGACGACCTGCTCGCCCTGTGGAAGAGCGAGGGCTGGACGGTCGTCTTCGTCACCCACAGCGTGTTCGAATCGGTCTATCTCTCGAACCGCATCCTGGTGATGACACCGCGCCCGGGCCGCATCGCGGCCGACATCGCGGTCGACGCCCCCTACCCCCGCGGCGATACCGGTTTCAGGACCACGGATGCCTACAACCGTTACTGCCGCGAAGTTTCGGCGCGGCTCGCCGAGGCGATGGGTGGCTGAGGGTTCCGATCTCGCCCGCGCGGCGGCACTGCACCGCGACGGGCGCCCGGCCGACGCGGTCGCGGCCTACCGGTCATCGCTGGCGGACGATCCGGATAACGCCGGCATCTGGCACAATATGGGCGTGGCGCTGGCGGAAACCGGCGATCCCGCCGCGGCGCTCGATGCCTTCGACCGCGCGCTGGCGCTCCGGCCAGACTATCTCCACGCCCACGCCAACCGGGGCGGCGCACTGCAGTCGCTCGGGCACTACGCGGACGCCGCGGCCGCCTACGGCGAGGCGCTGAAGCTCGACCCGGGGCTGTACGAGATCCGCCTGCGCGAAGCGCTGATGCTGCTCGCGGCGGGAGACCGGGCCGGCGCGATGGAGTCTTTCGGCAAGACCCGGGCGCACCGGCGCAACCCCGTTGCGATGGGCGCGAACCACCCCTCCTTCGCCCGGTCGTCGCGCGCGAAACTCGCCCACGACGCGGGCCAGTTCCGTCATCTCGCGGAGGCCGGGCGGGACGTCGAGCGGTTCTCCGCCCTCGCCGCGCTCTACCGCCGGGCGGGCGCGGAAATGCCGGATGGAACCGATCCCGCGCCGCTGCCGGACGGCATCCGCGCCGCACTGGAAGCGAGCTACAACCGCGCGATCCATACAGCCGAGGCGCGCGAGATCGCGCCGGGTGCCCTTCACCCCTCTTTCGACGGGTCGGACGCGCAGGCCCGCTACCGCGCGACCGTGCCCGGCATCGCCGTCATCGACGACCTGCTGAGCCCGGCGGCGCTCGACGCCTTGTTCCGGCATCTGCTCGAAAGCACGATCTGGCACGACTGCGAGCACATCCCGGGGTTTCTCGCGGCCTATCTTGAGGACGGGCTCGTCTCGCCCGTCCTGCTTCAGATCGTCGACGAGCTCCGCGCGGCGCTGCCGGACATCCTCGGGCCGCACCCGCTGGCGCAGGCCTGGGCTTTCAAGTGCCTGACCGGCGACCAGGGGATCGGTATCCACGCCGATTCGGGCGCCGTCAGCCTCAATTTCTGGCTTACCCCGGACGAGGCGAACCTGGAACCGGACGCGGGCGGTCTCACGGTCCACCGCGCCCCGCCGCCGGAAAGCTGGACGATCGGGGACTATGACCAGGACAAGGCGAGGATTCGCGCTTTCCTCGACAGGAGCGAGGCGGGGTCCGTCACCGTTCCCTATCGGCGAAACCGGGCGGTCCTGTTCCGCTCCGACCTGTTCCACGAATCGGGACGCGTGCGCTTCCGGCCCGGCTACCCGAACCACCGGATCAACATGACGCTGCTGTTCGGCGAGAAGCGCTGAGCGCCGGCGCCCGTTCCAGCGCCCATTGTGCCACTTTTGGGATTATTCTTTATTTTGAAACAAACCTGAGTTAGGCTGCCCGCCTCTCGAACGCGAAAACCGGACGATGCAGGACCTCACCGCATCCGACAAGTACACCGCCGCCCCGGTGCGCCTGGGCGAGCCGGACCTCTACCCGGACCGGGTGGCCGGCGAGTTCGTCTGCCGCGTGGTCTCGAACGACATGGTGAACGAGTCCAACCGGCTGCTGGTGCTTGATGCGCCGGAACGCGCGCTCCGCGCCAGGGCGGGCCAGTTCTTCCACCTCCTCTGCCCCACCCCGGACGGGGCGGAGGTCTGGATGCGCCGGCCGATGAGCATCTATCGCATCGACCGGCCCGGCGGGCGGCTCGAGTTCCTCTACAAGTGCGAAGGGCGCGGCACGCTCGGCATGTCGATGCTCGAGACCGGCGGCGAGTTCAATATCGCGGGTCCGCTCGGCATCGGCTTCAGCCTGGAGCCCGGCTGGAAGAACATCGTCGTCCTCGGAAGGGGCGTCGGGCTGGCGACGCTCGCGCCCTTGTCCCAGCTTGCCGCGGAGCACGACGTCAGGATTACCGCGATCCTGAGCGCGCGGACGCCCGAGCTCCTGATGTCGCGCGAGTTCTTCGCCGAACTCGGCGCGGAGGTCATCGAGGTCGTCGACAGCGACGGCTCCAGCGCGGTCGAGAACGTCGAGGCGATCCTCGAAAGCCTGATCGCCGACGGCAGGGCGGACGCGTTCTTCACCTGCGGCTCGAACCGTCTGCTGATGCTGATGAAGCGGCTCGGCGCGGCGCACGGCATCCCCGGCCAGGTGGCGATGGAGCAGCTGATGTGCTGCGCGCTCGGCGCCTGCTACATCTGCGTGCGCACCTTCGAGGTGGACGGCAAGCGGGTTCTCAAGCGGGTGTGCCGGGAAGGGCCCGTGTTCGATATCCAGGAGGCCGTGGGATGGTAGACCTTTCGATCAGGATCGGCGACGTCGACCTCGCCAACCCGGTGATGCCCGCCTCGGGCGCGTTTTCCTGGGAATACGCCGACGTGATCGACCTCAACCGGCTGGGCGGGCTGGTCGCCAAGACCATCTGCAAGGAGCCGCGCAACGGCAATCCGACGCCGCGAATGGCGGAGACCGAGGCCGGGATCATCCAATCGATCGGCCTGCCCGGGAAGGGCGTCTACTACTTCCTCGACAACATCGTGCCCGAGTACAAGAAGTTCACCCCGCCCTTCATCGCCAGCATCTCGGCCGAGACGGCGGACGAGTTCGCCGAGATGTGCTCGATCCTCAGCGTCCCCGAGATCGACGTGCTGGAGGTCAACATCTCCTGCCCCACGCGGAACGCGACGGGCGGCAATTTCTCTCTGCACGAGGAGCACACGGCGAAGGTGATGCGCGACATCCGCGCCTCCACCGACCATCCGGTCTGGGCCAAGCTGTCGCCCAACGCGGGCGACATCGTCTCGATCGCGGTCGCCGCCGAGGAGGCGGGCGCGGACGCGCTGGTGATCGCCAACACCTTCCTGTCGCTCAAGATCCGGACCGACAATTTCCGCCCGGCGCTCGGCAACAAGTTCGGCGGGCTGGTCTCGCCGGCGCTGAAGCCGATCGTGCTCAGGATGGTCTATCAGGTCGCGAAGGAAGTCACCGTGCCGGTCATCGGCATCGGCGGCGTCACCAAGGCCGAGGACGTGGTCGAGTACATGCTGGCCGGCGCGCACGGCGTCGGCATCGGCTATGCCGGGTTCCGCAATCCGACCGCGCTGACCGCCATCATCGACGACCTCGAGGAATGGTGCGAGGCGCGCGGCATCGAGCGGATCACCGACCTGATCGGCGCGGTGCGCGACGACGACATGGAGACCGACACGCTGGTCGCCGCCTCCGCAGGGGTGTGACAAGAAGCCTCAGTTGGTCGACTGGATGTCCTGCTCCTGCGCCTCGTAGGCGCGCAGGCGCTTTTCCTGCTCGCCAGCGGCCTCCGCCACGATCCGTTCGAGGATCCGGTCGTCTGTGACCTCGCCGGGCCGGCGCAGGGCGCGGAGCTTCTTCAGCACCTCTTCCGATACCACGATCGTCGGCACTTCGCCCTCCCCGGCGCCGGCGCTAGAGAAGCGCCTTCAGCGCCTCCTCGAAAGCCTCGTCGTCCCAGCCGAACGGACCCTTGTCGCCCGCATAGACCACCCGCCCCCCGGCGTCGATGAGGAACTGGCGCATGGGCAGGCCGACATATTTCTCCTCGACGTCGTTGTCGATGCGGTCGACCAGCATCGGCATCTCGATGTCGAGGGCGATCTGGCAGGCCGAGGCGACTTCGGTGCGTTCCTCGTCGGTCGTCGGCTCGTCGTAGATGACGTCCTCGATCAGGTTGTTGGGCACCTGCCAGCCGTTGGCGGGATGCGCTTCCCGGATATAGATCAGGAAGAATTCGACCCGGTCCCGGTAGGTTTTGTAGAGTTCGTTAAGGCGCACGGCCTTACCGCGAAAGGGGGGTCAGGTGAACGAGCCGAACGCGATCGCGACCGGCTTCCCCCTGTAATCGGACAGGCGCACCTGCTCGCCGGTCTGCTTGCGGTTGCGGTCGAGCCGGTCGGCGACGAAGTCGGGCGCCATCGCGCCGGGCCGCGGAACCGTCGCCTCGCGCGCCTTCTGGGCCTCCATGTGGGCGTCGAACTCGGCCTCGGTGATATCCGATATTTCGAGCCACACCTCGCGCCGCTTCGCCATGTCCATGGCGCGGTATTCGTCGAGGGTGACCGGGCTTTCGGTCGCCGCGTTGGTCATGGGCGCGCCCCTGTCTGCACTGCCGCCCCAACTTAGGTCAGGCGCGGTGCGCCTTCAATGGACGGGATTCAGATCACCTCGCGGGAGCCGTCGGAGTAGCGGATCTTCACCGTCACCGTGCCCTCGTTCATCAACCACGGGCGAACCGTGAAGGACCGCGCGCCGGAGGAATGCATCGGGTCGGAGGCGGCAATCTCCTTCGCCTCCTCCAGGCTGCCGGCGCGGATGATGACCATCCCCTCGCCCAGCCATTGGGTCTCGTCGTCGCTCCAGAAGGGCCCGGCGCCGAACATGATGCCGCGCTCCTCCAGCGAGACCTGGAATTCGAGATGCGGCCCGATATTCTCCATCACCGGGCCGAGCCCGTTCGTCGGCGTCGTGAAGACAACATAGAGCTGCTTCTGCAGCATGCCCTCGCAGGCATTCATCACGTCTTCCTTCATCACCTTGGGGCCGGACATGCTCTTCTCCTTCTCTGGGTCAGCGAAACGAAGCGCGTAAGCGGCGCGCGAATTCCCCCTTGTGGCAACGCTGCCAGACCTCGACGGTCCACGGCGTATCGGTCGGTCGGGCCAGCGGGCTCGCAACGAACACCCGCGCCCGCACCGTCCGGCCGTCACCGACCAGGACGGTGCGCTCGGCGTCTACATATTCGTCGCTCTCGAACTCCGCAAGAAGGCGGACCGCATGACGATCCAGCCCTTCGGCGAGCACGCCCTCGACCGCGTCCCCGGCGGCGGGAATCACGACGGGATAATGCCGGCCCCGGATATAGACCCGCCGGTAGCCCGACAGCCGGGCCTTCGGGAGCGGCCGCCGATTTATCCATGAACCGAGGATGTGAGCCCGAACGTCGGGGTCGAGCAGCGTGCCGTAGAAGAAATAACGCAACGGAGATCCGGACTCAGTGGATCTCGGCCGCCAGCCGCGCGCCGCGCGATGCCATGAAGTAGAGCCCGAGATGATGGGCGAGCGCCTGCGGGTGGGACGCGGTCTCCGGCAGTCCCAGCTGGGCCGCGGTCTCCAGGTCGAGGCCGTAGGTGGCGCAGCCGGGCTCGTAGACCACGATCTCGACGAGGTCCGGCATCAGCCCGTGGTTGCGCGCCGACAGCATGGTCAGCACGAAGTCCATCACGCAGATATCGGTGCAGATACCGACCACCAGCGCGGTCTCGATACGGCCGGCGCGCGCCCAGTCGACGATCCGGTTGGTCCCGGCATCGGCGTCGATCGCGCCGACGAAACCGTTGATGCAGTCCTTCTCGATCAGCGTCGCGTGCTCGCAGCCGTGCAGCCAGGCGAGCTCGGCCACCAGCTCCTCCTGCCCCGTGCCGCGCTCGCAGTGGGGCGGATAGGGCGGCTCGGGCTTGCCCGGCGTGTGGGTGTCGAGGAAGGCCGCGATCGGCCAGCCCGCGGCGGCGAAGCGGCGCGCGAGGCGGTCGGTCTCCTCGACCATCCGGCTGACCTGGGGGTTGGGAACGGGCGGCGCGAGAGGCCCGGAGCCGACGGTCGCGAAACCGTTCACCTCGTCCACGATGACGAGACCGGTGCGCTGCGCCGCCGCGTCGAACGGCGCCGTCGCGATCGGCATATGCGTCCGAAGCCCCTGCAAGAGGGTGTCGATGTCCGCGCTCATCCCCGGCCTCCGCGATCGGTATGCGAGGAGGAAAGTCTACATGTCGGGAGCGTCGACGCCAGATTCGTCGAGCTGCCGGCGGAGCGACGCCTTGAGGCGGTCGAGCCCGTCCTCGTCCGCCGCCTCGCAGCGCGCGACCAGGGCCTCCTCGGTGTTTGACGCCCTGAGCAGCCACCACCCGTCTCCGGTGCGAACCCGGACTCCGTCGACCTCGCTCATCTCGGCGCCCTCTTCGCGCAACCGGCCGCGGATTTCCTCGACCGCCGCGAACTTGCGAGAACCGTCGCACCGGAACCGGAGCTCGGGCGTGGCGATTGCCGCCGGCAGACGGTCGCGGATCTCCGCAAGGGTCTGCCCGGAGCGCGACAGAAAGCCGAGAAGCCGGACCGCGGCATAGATCGCGTCGTCGTAACCGAAATAGCGGTCGGCGATGAAGATGTGCCCGCTCATCTCGCCGGCGAGCAGCGCGCCGGTCTCCGCCATCCTCGCCTTGATCAGCGAATGTCCGGTGCTCCACATCATCGGAACCCCGCCGAGCCGGGCGATTTCGTCGAACAAGGACTGGCTCGCCTTCACGTCGGCGATCACCGTCGCGCCGGGGTGGCGGGCGAGCACGTCGCGCGCCAGCAACATCAGGATCTGATCGCCCCACAGGATACGGCCGACGCCGTCGACGACGCCGATCCGGTCGCCGTCGCCGTCGAACGCGATACCGAGCTCGCATCCCCGGGCGGTCACCGCGTCGATCAGCTGCCGGAGATTGTCCTCCACGGTGGGATCGGGGTGGTGCGAGGGGAACGTTCCGTCGATCTCCTCGTTGAGCAGGACGTGCGTGCCGGGCAGGCGCGCGCACAACATCCGCATCGCTTCGCCGGCCGAGCCGTTGCCGGCATCCCAGGCGACCTCGAGCGGACGCTCGCCGTCGTAGTCCAGGGCAATCCGCTCGACATAGGCATCGAAAACCGACCTGTCCTCCCTCGTCCCACGACCGGATTCGAACGCCCCGCGGGCGACGATCCGGCCGAGTTCCACGATGTCCTCGCCGTGGAACGGGCCGGACGACGTCAGGAACTTGAAGCCGTTGTGGTCGGGCGGGTTGTGGGAGCCGGAGACCATCACGCCGGCATCGGCCTCGAACCGCTTCACCGCGAAATAAAGCATCGGGGTCGGGCCGAGACCGACGCGGATCGCGCGCGCCCCGGCGCCCGTCAGACCGTCCACCAGGGCCGCCTCGAGCGCGGGCGAATGGAGCCGCCCGTCATAGCCGACGCAGACCGACCGGCCTCCGGCTTTGCGCACGACGGTTCCGAAGGCGCGCCCGATCGCCTCCGCGTCGTCCGCCGACAGAGTCTGGCCGACGATCCCGCGGATGTCATAGGCGCGCAGGATCGACGGATCTAGCCTCATGCGGAGCCTTCGACCGTCCTGCGCCCGACGCTCCGGTAGTCGAAGGACGCGTTTTCCATCTCGTCGAGCTCGTAGATGTTGCGCATGTCGACCATCGCCGGCGTCCTCATCAGCCCGCGGGCGCGCGCGAGGTCGAGGGCGCGGAACTCGTTCCATTCGGTGACGATGGCAAGGCAATCCGCGTCTTCCATCGCGGCGTAGGCGTCCTCGCACCATTCAACCCCGTCGAACAGATTCCGGGCCGAGTCCATGCCCTTGGGATCGAAAGCGCTCACGCTCGCACCGCGCTCCTTCAGCCCGGCCAGAATGCCGAGGCCGGGGCTCTCCCTGATATCGTCGGTATTGGGCTTGAAGGCGATCCCGAGAACCGCGATGCGCTTGGCCGAGACCGATCCGCCGCAGGCTGCCTCGATCTTTTCGATCATCCGCTTCACCCGCGCCTCGTTGACCTCGATGACGGCTTCGACGATTCGCGCGGAGACACCGGCCTCACGCGCCGTCGAAACCAGCGCGCGGGTGTCCTTGGGCAGGCAGGAACCGCCATAACCCGGCCCGGCATGCAGGAATTTCGATCCGATACGCCCGTCGAGCCCGATCCCGCGGGCGACGTCCTGCACGTCGGCGCCCACTTTCTCGCAGAGATCGGCGATTTCGTTGATGAAGGTGATCTTGGTCGCGAGGAAGGCGTTGGCCGCGTACTTGATCATCTCCGCGGTCTCCAGCCCGGTCAGAACGATCGGGGTCTCCAACAGGTAAAGCGGCCGGTAGACGGCCTGCAAAATCCGGGCGGCGCGCTCGCTCTCGACCCCGATCACCACCCGGTCGGGGCGCATGAAGTCGCCGATCGCCGAACCCTCGCGAAGGAACTCGGGGTTGGAGGCGACGTCGAACGTCTCCGGCGGGCGATGCTTCGATATGAGCCTTTGGATCTCCCGGCCGGTGCCGACCGGGACGGTCGACTTCATGACGACGACCTTGTAGCCGTCGTCCATGCACCGTGCGACCTCCTCGGCGGCCTCGCGAACGCTGCGAAGATCGGCCTGGCCGTCGCCGTGACGGCCGGGGGTTCCGACCGCGACGAATACGGCCTCCGAGCCCGCCACGGCTTCTTCGGTCTCGGTGGTGAAGGAAAGCCGGCCGGCGCCGACATTCGATCGGACCAGGGCTTCGAGGCCGGGCTCGTAGATCGGAATCTCACCGTCGCGCAGCATGTCGATCTTCGACGCGTCCTTGTCGACGCAGACCACGTCGATGCCGAACTCCGAAAAGCAGGCGCCGGACACAAGACCGACATAACCCGCACCGATCATTCCGATGCGCATCGCTCGAACCCTTGCTCCTGGATCGCCGGGCGGGCGATTCGCCGCCAGGGACCGCGCTTTGTGCCACGCGTTACGGGACCGCGCAATCGACCCGCCGCCCCGGCGGCTCAACTCCCGAGCAGAATTTCCTTCGCCTGGTTGATCTTGGCGGCGAGGTAGGTCGAGCCGCCCTGGTCGGGGTGGATCTTGAGCATCAGCTTACGGTGGGCGTCGCGGATTTCGTCGGCATCGGCGCCCCGGCGGACTCCGAGGATCTCGTAGGCCTCGTCGACCGTCATCGGGCGTCCGTCCGACGGTCCGCCGTCTCCGGCATGCGCGCCGGCATCGCCGCCGCGCCATTCCGGGCCGTGCACCCGATCGAGATAGGACTCGATGAGCTCCGCCGACTGCGCGTCGTTGACCCGGCAGTCGCGCAGCAGCGCGAGCAGCTCCTCGAGGCTGAGCTCCTCGATCAGCCGGCCGCGGAACGGACCCTCCAGTATCGTGCCGTTGAGCTCTCCGGTGTCGTGGTCGAGCGACATGCGGAGATAGTCGGTCTCGACGTCGGATGACTGGCCCGGCGACGGGCCGCGGAAGCTGCGCGCCGCCTGGGCGATGCGCCGCGCGCGGAACAGCATGGGCAGCAGACCGGCGGCGATCATCGCCGCGTAGGCGATCCGCCCGGTCACCGTCAGATAGGTCGCGATGCCGATGCCGAGGATCGCGAAGGTCCATTTCAGGATGCGCAGCAGCACCCTCGGGTCGATGCCCTGGATCCCGCGGATCAGGAGAAAGAGGCCGATGGCGACCGCAACGACGAGGATCAGATAGGACATGGCCGGGTGTCGAGAGCGTTCAGCCGATCTGCTTGGTGATCTGCAACGCCGCGCCGCCGGTGCGCTTGCCGTAATCGCTGAGCGCGAGACGGCCGCCGGCGGCGAAGACCGCGACGGCGCCGAGCAGTTCCCGAAGCTGCCGGGCGGAGGAGGAATCGAAGCTGCAATAGGCCCCGCCGGTCAGCCTGGCGATCTGCCGGAAGGCGCGCGTCGCGATCGGCTCGCCGCCCTCCTGGAACATGAAGGCCGGCGTTCCGAGGACCCCGAGACGGCCCGCGTGGTGGCACAGCCGGTCCACGTCCTCCTCCATGCAGTCGCCGACGAAAACCAGCGCGTTGACCTTCTTCTTCTCGGTTTCCTTGAGGGTGTGTCTGAGCACCTTGCCGATCTGGGTCTGCCCGCCGAGGCAGCGGACCGCGGTCATGCGCCGCACCAGGTCGCCCGAGGAATCGACCCACGGGCTCGCCTTGCACTCGCCGAAGCCGCGGTAAAAGACGAGCTGGACCTCCAGCCCGCCGAGAACCTCGGTCTCGCGGAACATCTCGGCCTGGATGTGGCAGGCCCGGTCCCAGGTCGGCTCGCGGCTCGCGGTCGCGTCCATCGCGAAGACGAGCCGCCCTTTTCCTCCCGCGGCCTTCAGGTTCGGAGTCTGCGCCAGCCGGTCGAGAAAGTTCGCCACGTCGCCGCTGGTCGACCTGGCGGCCTCTCTGCCGGTTCTGCGGGTCACATCCTTCGACATCGGCCTCACCCGTTCTCACCGGAGAGATAATGTACGCGCCTCCCCGTATCCAGCAGTTTGCCCTTACCCGACGGGCGAAATCCAGACGGCAATATCGTGGAACTCCGCCCCGCCCGACCCCG